>CAJWGB010000242.1 GCA_913031625.1 uncultured Planctomycetaceae bacterium
GGGCCTCTCCCGTCGGCTTACTCTGCTGCAGTACAGCCAGGATATTGGCAAACTGGGAACGACGGCTGCGGGCCGGTAATGACTGCCTGAGCTTTTCGTCGAATGTGATTAGTCCAACCGGGTCCTGCTGATGGATCATCAGGTAACTGATCGCAGCGGCAAGGCAGATGCAGTAATCAAATTTCGTCAATTCCTGCCGATGTGTGTAAGACATGCTCAGCGACATGTCCATCAGCAGATAGCCCGTGATGTTTGTTTCAGCCTGATAGCGTTTGACGTAGATGCGATCCGTTCTGGCAAAGACCTGCCAGTCGATATCTTTCGGGTCATCGCCTGGGTTGTAGCGACGGTGTTCGCTGAACTCGACACTGAACCCCTGGAACGGACTGGCATGCAGTCCGGTCAAAAAGCCTTCCACAATGAACTTCGCACGCAGATCCAGCCGCGCAATGTTTTGGATGACTTCCGGTTTCAGGTAACTTTCAGCAGTCGGCATCAGATTTATTTCTTGGTTTGACCGCTGTCGATGTATCCACTGACTCTGATTTTCACCTTACCCGTGCACCGGGTGCCGTCCGGGACGTTGATCTTTACGAACAGGCGACCAGACTTCTTCGGAGTCATTTCCAGTTTGGACTGAACCGGGAATGGCTTGCCGGGTTTCCCGTCGGCAACGATGACTCCGATGAGTGCGCCCAGTGGAACACCCGGGAGATAGTCTTTCGCATCTTCATCCGGCTCAAGTCCGTCAATTCCAACCGTGCCGGAGAAGCTGACGCGGATGTCACCCGCTGACTGAAGACGAAACGTCTTTCCTTCCAAAACGTTGCCCACACCTTCCCATTGGTTTTTTCGCATGTCGACTTCAAAGTCGTCAAGATTCTCCTGGAGGAGTTCTTCCTGAATCGACTTCATTCGATCGTCGAGGCCTGCAATTTTCGGGTTGAGTGAGCGGAGCCGTTTGAGCATCTGCAGCGACCGTTCCTTGTCTCCGCTGTTGTAAACTTCAACCGCGGCGCTCTTGTATTCGCTGACAAGATTCTCTTCAGCTTTTGAAAGTCGTTCTTCGAGTTCCTTGATGTCAATTTCATCGTCTTTGCGACGTGACGTCTGAGCGTTGGCGACAGACTGGATCAGCAGGCAGCAGCCACACACAACAACAGTGGCTTTGACGATGTCTTGAATTGTCTTCATCAATCGGCTTTCAGGATGGGAACTTAAACGCAGGCTCTGACTGCGAGAACGGATGTTCATAACGGATTCTACGAGGCGTGATCGACCTGTACAATCACGAGTTTGGCCAGGTCCAGGAGCCATCCTGAATTCAGGGGCCGGCGGTTGAGCTTTCTGTTGATTGCCGAGTCCTTTGCCGTTTTCGACGTTTGGTCGTCAACAGCACCAGATCCAGGCAACTCGAGATGTGTACGGGCCATCTCCACGATGGAGACAATTTCGACCGGGTTTCGCCCCGCTGTTCGCCCCGCTGTTCTCTTCCGCCGGAGCGAATCTGGAAACGCAGTCGGTCCTTCGGGCGAATCTGGATGCTGCAGACATCAGTGTGCCTGCCTGATTGCCTCTACACGACGTTGCGGGTCACGGAGTCCCACTTCGATCCATGTCAGGCCATGCCACACGTAACAGAAGTAGTATCCTTTCGGAAAGTACTGCTGCATTTCCGTCGGAACGCCGGACTCAACAGACCTACGATTGGCTTTCAGTCGAGCAGGGATGCGTGGGGAAGGTTGGAGTCGCTGTCCGGGAGGAGGGAAGATGAGTACAGCCGAACGTTTTCGACGAACACAATCAGTGTCAAAGCACACCACGTAACGTATGCAGCCCGTCGCAGCCACGTCCTCATGCGAGAGCCGCCTTAGGAGTCCTGCATGTTCTGCCAGTCAATGCGAGTTGCATCGGCTTTGAGGTTTTCAAGGTCATACAGTTCACGTCCTTCTTCCGTGAAGACGTGGAGCACTACGTCCCCAAAGTCCATCAGGATCCAGTGTCCTTCCGTACGGTAGCCTTCGATGCTCAGGCGGTCGTTGCCACCCTCACCTTTGATCTTGCGATTCACCTCATCCGCGATCGCGTGCATCTGGCGGCGACTGGTCCCGGTCGCAATCACAAAGAAGTCAACGATGGATGCAATGCCCGTCATGTCCAGAACGACAATATCCCGGGCGCGCATTTCGTCTGCGCACTTTGCCGCAGCGACAGCGTTTGCCAGGCTGCGGTCATAGAGCTCTTTGTTGCGAGGGACGTTGACCAGTTCCGTGTCGAATGACGCATCCGGAAGCTCCTCTTCCAGAACCTCTTCGGCCGGTGGCAATCCGTCATCGGCTTCATTCTCGTTGTGTTGAACTTCGGACATGACCTGTTCTCTCGGGGCTTTGATGGCTACTGGACACGCAGCTCAAGCGGATGTTCGATGCCGCCATCGCGCAGCACAAAGGCTGTTGGGCAGGATACCCGGAATCCGTTCCTGCAGGAAAGACTCAGAGACGTCGAGGTCCCGATCCTGCTTACTTACCGCGTGCAGGAGAAAGCTGGCGGATGGTTGCGCCGCTGCGTCGAGCAAACAGTTCCTTGCTGCCGTCTTCGTTGGTTCGAACGCCAACTCGTGTCGGCTGATCCGTCTGTGGGCAGATCAACTGGCAGTTTGAGGCATCGATTGGCAGTTCAACGCTCAACTGACCACCTTGCGGGCTTTTGGGGTGTCCGCGACGGACATGCTTGATTGCCTTGTTGATGCCCTCAACAACCAGTTTGCCCTTCTTCAGGTCAACGGAAAGCACGGTCCCGCGAGTTCCTGCGTCGTCGCCTGCAACAACTTCAACGGTGTCTCCCTTGCGGATTTTCATGTCCGTAACTCTCGTAACTGATTGACCAAATGAGGGTGATCCGGGCGACAGGCGGGCTCTGGGGCCTGCGGAGAATCATCGGCTGCTGCCGGTCACGACTTGACTGACACGCAAAAACTGTCTGCCGGGAATGGAAGCCGCGAAGAATGACGAGTTTGAACGCTGGAATCAACCCAGCATTCCCAATGATTCCTGCGGTCGGGAAGGATTTCCGGGTGGAGTCCCCTTCAGGTGATCTGTCGTTTCCCGAATTCGGTCCTTGTTCCGGCGTCTGTTGGATCCTTCTGCCCAGGATTCTGCAGATTAACTACAGTTCGTCGGTCCAGGTTCGTGGCTCAGGATCTTTCACAAATGCACGAAACATTCGAAATTGGCCCTTATTCAGTCGGGAACGGCCACCCGCTGCTTCTGATTGCCGGGCCCTGTGTCATGGAATCGGAAGCCATGGTGCTGTCCGTGGCGGAGAACCTCGCGGAATTACAGCAGCGGTCTGGGCTGCAGATTGTCTTCAAGTCCAGCTTCGACAAGGCAAATCGGACCAGCGTCGACAGTTTTCGTGGTCCGGGCCTCGAAGAGGGACTGAGGTTGCTCGAAAGAGCCAGCACCGCTTCGGGGCTGCCAGTCACCACGGACCTTCACGAGCCATCTCAGGCTGCGCCGTGTGCGGAGGTCTGCTCAATCCTCCAGATTCCTGCGTTTCTCGCTCGTCAGACGGATCTGCTGGTAGCGGCCGCAGATGCGGCCGCGGCCAGAAATATCTGCGTTAATGTCAAGAAACCGCAGTTTGTGGCCCCCGAGGACACAGTCCATGCCGTAAGAAAATGCGAGTCCCGCGGACTACAGAATGTGCTGCTGACGGAGCGAGGCAGTGTGTTCGGCTACGGTCGGCTTGTGAATGATTTTCGGTGTGTGCCGATTATGAAGTCATTTGGTGTGCCGGTGATTTACGACGCCACACACAGTGTTCAACTGCCCGGAGGCGCCACAACGGGTGGTCAGCGGGAGATGGTACCTCCTTTGGCTCGATCTGCGATTGCAGCTGGCTGTGATGGTGTGTTCTTTGAAACACACCCGGACCCCGACGCTGCACTGAGTGATGGTCCCAATATGGTGCCGCTGTCTGAGTTCGAACGCCTGGCCGTTCAGCTCTCGGAACTCCATGAATTCTGCAGCAAACTTTGAGTCTGTCTGATGCCTCCATTTGTGCAAATCCTGTTTGGGACAAACAAGGGCCGCGTTTTGCTCGTGGTCCTTGTCGTGATCTTTGGCTCACTGGTGATGCTGCCGGACAACAAGCCGAAACCGGACGAGCAGAATCCTGATAACTCCGAAGACTCCGTATCCACGGAAGACGAGTGTGAGCGAAAGCTGCTGGCGGCCATCAAACGCCTCCGGCCCGGGACGCTTGCGCTGGCACCGCGCCCTGAACGCTCAGTCGTGGCTCTCAACCGCTGGATGGAAGGCTGCGGCAGCGAAGAAGACTCACAGATCAACGAGAAGACTCTCGAACTGACTGACAACAACCCTCGCGTTACATCAGCGCAGTTCACAGTGAGTGATGCAGACTACATTCGAAACTGTCTGCTGCTGCGTGACCTGACTCGCAGTCTGGCCCAGCAGGATTCCGACAGTGAGCAGACGGGTGAGGCTGATCGAGTAGAAACGATCTTTCGATGGGTGGTTCGCAACGTCAGCCTGCTGCCAAAGGACAGTAATCGCGTTCCTCTGGGCCTGTTTGAAACTCTGGTCTCAGGTCGAGGCACCGCTGAAGATCGAGTCTGGGCATTCGCCGAAGCTCTTCGTCAACAGGCTTTCTATAACGTATTTGCAGTCACGACAGAGGCAGCCCCGGCGGATGGGGCATCACGCCTCGACACTGCCCGTCTGCTGGTTGTTGTTGGGCTCGCGGACACGTCAGTTGTCTACGATCCGGAAGCCGGGATGATTGTCTCTGCAGACGGATCGCCTGCCATCGTGAGTGATCTCACGAGTCACGATCGCTGGAAAGCATCCAGTCCTCAGGTGATTGCGCAGCTGTCGACGTTTGCCCCACGCATGCTGATGCTGGAAGAGAACCTGCCGTCCAGTGACAACCCGGAAAAGGACGTCGCCGCAATTCTCTACGTGCAGCTCACTCCTGACGAATCGTCCAACCTCAAGTCTATCCTTGAAATTGCTGAAGAGGTTGGCGGAGCAGCGTGGTCGCGGGACACTGTCGGAATCTGGGATTACCCCGAGCGAAGAGCTGTCACTGCTGCTTCGCGGACTCAGGAACAGGTGACAGCATTCACTGAATTGTTTCGAATGTTTGATGCGCCGTTTGAGCGAGACGTTGCGCGAATGGAGTCGATGGAGGAAATGCCAAACGTTCCGGAAGAGCTTTCAGCCGGCGATCGTGCAGAGTTTCTTGAATCCCGTTTGTTCGAGGAGTTTGCTCGAATGAGCGGTCCGGACAGCTCCATTGAAGATCGATTTGGTAAACCGTCCCGCCGGTTGCTGAAGACGAGGATTCAGCAGTTGATGGGACAGAATGGTGTTGATATCACTCGGGAACTCCAGCAGGTTCGTATTGCGGGAAGTGTCACCAGCCAGAAGGTAGCAGTGCCCAAAGTTCTGCAGGAACGAATCGGCAAACAGGTGATAGAGGTTCAGGTTCCCTCCATGATCCAGGAAGTGAACCGATCCTCCAAAGGAAGTGCGATCTATTGGACGGGACTCTGTCAGTTGCAGAATGGCAGCCCGGGCACCGCAATCACGACATTCAGGAACTATCGCAGACAAATTGACAGCAACTGGAACTATCCTTCATTGATGGCTCAGGTCGAAGCGCTTCTGCTTCAGGATCGGCAGGAGGATGCCATCAAACTTCTTCAGGAAGCGGACAACGAAGCTAATCCCGAACAGTTGCGGGCGCAACTGTTACTCTCGCAGCTTGAATCACAGAATTGATGGCTTCTGTCAGTGCCGTCATCCTGAATTATCCGCTGCGGTGAAGAGGGTGATTTCAGTCACGCGATGAATCTGCGAGCTTTCTGCCATGGCGACTCCCACTGATCAGGACGATTCTGACGAACAGCTGGCTCAGATTCTTGAGCGGCTGGTGAATGCGAAGGATGATCAGACCTCGGCCGAACGGCTTGAGGAAGCCGTGCGGGCCCACCCGGAACTGGCGGATGAGATTCGGGAACTCTACGGAGTCGCCCAGTTCGCAACCGATATCGGAATGCTCAATCAGCTCAACGAGACTCAGGTGCCATCACAAACCGGCGTTCGTCGAGACGACTCATGGTCGGCAGTTGGTTCACAACTGGGCGATTATGAGCTGCTTGAAGAGATTGGTCGCGGTGGCATGGGAGTCGTCTACCGCGCGCATCAGAAGTCGCTCGACCGCATTGTCGCACTCAAGATGATTCCCAACGCTGCGTTTGCGGCGTCGACAGATATTGCAAGGCTGCGTGGAGAAGCGATTGCAGCCGCGCGGCTTAATCACCCCAACATCGTCCCGGTCCACGAAGTGGGAGAGCATGATGAACAGCCGTGGTTCAGCATGCAGTTTATCGAGGGACAAACGCTGTCGGAACGCCTCGCGGACGGCCCCATTGACGCTGAGGAAGCTGTTCGACTGCTGATTCCGATTGTGGAAGCGATCGGGGCTGCTCACAAAGCAGGCGTGCTTCACCGTGACCTGAAACCTTCGAACATCATGCTGGCCGATGACGGGACAGCATTTGTCACGGATTTCGGACTTGCCAAGAGAGTGCCCGTGACTGACGAAAGTCTCACGGGGTCAGGATCTGACAGTGGATTAACACAGACCGGAGCAATCCTGGGAACACCGAGCTGGATGTCCCCCGAACAGGCGGCCGGCCAGACTGATTCAGTGAGTGGTGCCAGCGATATCTATAGTCTGGGCACGATTCTCTATGCCATGCTCACTGGGCGCCCGCCATTTCAGTCTGCGTCTCCACTCGACACTCTGTTGATGGTGATGGAACAGGACCCGCCTGCAATTCGGGTGCTCAATCCTGCGATCGACGCTGACCTGGAAATGATCGTCCTGAAGTGTCTGCAGAAGCCTCGTGATCTCCGATACTCGACCCCGGAAGAGCTGGCGGCGGACCTTAGCGCATGGCTGCACAGAGAACCCGTCAGCGCACGCCGATCAACCATCATGAATGTCATGTCTCGGCTGTTTCGTGAAACCCACCATGCTGCCATTCTGGAAAACTGGGGACTGCTCTGGATGTGGCACGGCGTTGTGCTGTTGGTTCTCTGCATTGTGACCAACTGGTTCCAATACCAGCAGGTCACCAGTCGATTGCCTTATGTTGGGCTGTGGGTGCTGGGCCTTGGCTGCTGGGCGGTGATCTTCTGGAATCTCCGCAGTCGCTCCGGACCAATCACTGCAGTGGAGCGGCAGATCGCTCATGTCTGGGCAGGGAGTATTATCGCGTCGTCCCTGTTGTTTGCTGTGGAATCACTGCTCGGACGTCAGGTCCTTGAATTCTCACCTGTCCTTGGATGTATTTCGGGGATCGTATTTCTGGCAAAGGCCGGCATGTTGAGCGGCGGGTTTTATGTGCATTCGATCATTCTGTTTTCCACGTCGCCATTGATGGCAGCGATGTCAGACACCGATGGTTCCAACCTGAGCATTACGTTGTTCGGAATCGTGTCCGCGCTGTCGTTTTTTCTGCCTGGGCTGAAGTACTTCCGTCAGCAGAAGGCACGCCAGCGCCGCGCAACCTGAAGCCTGTCTAACGCGTTCGATTTAAGCCTCGCGTCTGCTTGAATGGAATCCGATGCCCGCGCGTTCTCTTGCGGCTGCCGGTGAAACGAGAGGGCCCGGCCATGGATCGCGCTACCCTTAACTGATGTACGCTCTAGTCCAGTTCATCCCATTCTTCGAAGGCCTGCAGCGCCTGGTCGCGCTCTTCACGCGTTCCAAACAGCGATTCGTCACCCTCCAACCGAATCTCATAACGACCTTCGACCTGACACTCTTCACCACCACAAAAATGCGGGAGGTCAGAAATCCAGACGATGCGTGTAAGTGGGACATGCTTGTCATCGATCAGCGTAAATATTCCGGCCACTGCTGTCTCTCGGCTACTCTTCTTCCGCCGCAGCACGAGCCACTTCGCGGAAATACATGCGAATCAAAGCATCGTATTCGCTGTCACGCCGAACTCCAATGCGGTCATTGGTTTCTGAGTTAAGTTCATCATTCACCTTTCCCCAGTTACGTGACCCCGCGGGCCCTGCTGCTGTGGATTTTGGAATGAGACCATCCCACACCGAGTCGTTTCCGCGGCCATCACCTTCACCGGACTCACCATTGGCTGATTCTCCCGGATTGAATTCTCCCGGCAGTGACATCCGGGCAGCGTTGGCAAGTGCCTCCGCCGCTTTGCTCAACTGACCGGAAGGTTGTCCCTGACCCGGTTGTCCCTGTCCCGGTTGACCCTGTCCCGGTTGACCTTCGCCGGTCTGTCCTTCAGGTTGACCCTCGCCCGGCTGACCCTGCTGCAGGGCATCCGCAGCGTTTTGCAAACTCTGAAGTGCGTTGGCGACATTCTCCCCAATGTCCTGTGGAATGCCCGACTGCTGCGGCTGACCGGCTGCCTGTTGTGCCTCCTGTGCCAGTTGATCGAGGTCTTCGGCAGCCTGCTGACCAGATTCGCCCGCATCCTGCAGCTGCGCCTGTCCCAGCTGTGACTGCGCGTTCTGACTGTTTTGTGCGGCCTGTGTACCGGACTGAGCTGCCTGTTGAGCCTGTTGGGCCTGCTGCGGCATCTGCAGTTCAGGGAGTGCCATACGTTCCGCCACATCGGCAGCATCTTCAGCGAGCTGAGAGGCCTGCTCGGCGACGTCCTGTTGTGTCGACTGGCGTGCCTGAGCCTGTGCGCGTTCATCCTGCTGGAGTGTTTCAGCCTGCTTCGCTGCCTGTTGGAGATCTTCCTGCAGCTTGTTGAACTCCTCTTGCTGTTGACCACCAGGCCTTACCACCACGCCAATCTGTTGTTCCAGAGTTCCAATGCCCAAAACCAAAATTTGCTCCCGCTGTTAATGCGCTATCAGTTACGATAGCCTCAATCGCATCTTTTGCACCTTCAAATTTTGATACTTTTGCTCCACCGTATCTTGCTCTCCATGCTGTATCTTTATCAGCATCGGTTAATTTATTTACATCAAATTTGTGAATGAATGAATTTCTATCACCCACTAAAACTCTTGAAGAGCTTGTAAAAATATTATTAGCAAAAGTAGAGCTCGATGCTTTTCCAGGCATATTAAACTCGACATTTGCAGCAGAAACTGTTCCTGGGTCTTGATTATCAAAGACAGAACCTGTTCCGTTTTTACCAATAGTTATATCTAAACTTGCTGTAAAATTTGTATGATTAACTGAAATTCTTTGAAGAACATGTGAGTTCTTACTTGTGGTATAGATCTTATTATTTACATCCCGAGAATATTTGATTGAATAAATATCTTTTATATCATCTGTATAAGAGTTTTGTACACTAGGGCTCTGTACTCTATTACGTCCAGTATTTATATAATAATCCCAATTACCATCGGTTGGACAATAAAGATTATTACCATCTTTTGATAACTCAAAACCGAATAGACTCTGACCTCTTGCTAAATAAATATAATCTCCGTTATTACTTATAGTCATAGACATAGCTTTGTTGCCCGCTAATGAGCTACCAAAATATTGTCCGTTATTTATAGAACATCTTTTTTGTGCACCAGTTGTTAAATTTTTGACATATAGTTTACCTTTTTTTCCACCCCCTTCATGAGTTCTACCTCCTACAAAAAGAATTTCATCATTATCTATCTCTCTTATCTCTAACAGAGCTGGCATGGCAATTTTAGTTTTGTTAAATCCAATTACCTCAACAC
>CAJWGB010000243.1 GCA_913031625.1 uncultured Planctomycetaceae bacterium
CTGCGGCAGACGGCGAATCAGGGCTTGCGAGCCGTGATCAGCATGAAGGGAACTTCCAGCTGAATCTGTTGCACAGCGACATCTGTGAATCCCGCTGAATGCAGCACCTCGCAGTACTGATCTGCAGTTCGGTACGAACGGAAGAACAGCATGACGGGCAGCAATCCGTAGGGCATGGCTTCCACGCTGAAGTCCCATTTCTGCCGTTCAAAGATCAGAATCCGACCAGCTGTCGGCAGTGCCTGCCAGGTTTTCTGAATCAGGTGCTGCATATGCTGGTCAGGCCAGTCGTGCAGCACGGATTTCCAGGTGATCAGGTCGTGGCCCGCAGGAAAGGGATCATCAAGCATGTTCGCTGGCAGAAACTGAATGCGGTCTGCTTCCGGTTCGCCCTGCAGATGCCTTGCTCCCACGGCGCAGACGACAGGAAGGTCGACAACGGTGGCTCGCAGTTGTGGTTCCCGCCGACAGATCTGCAAAGCAAATTCACCGCTGTTGCCACCCACGTCCAGAAGTCTCTGGTGCTGGTGAAAGTCATAGTGCGAGTGGCAGACCGGGGCTTCGTAGCGAGTCAGCATGGTGGTCAGCTGCATCCAGCGCGATGCCTGCAGACAGTTTCCCGGTGTGACGTCCAGGCAGTTCCCGTAGTCGAACAGCTCGAACAGTCTGGACGACGACATAAAGTCCTCAGCAGATCGCAGCAACTGAGGCATGTTCGAAAAGTAGTCGTCAGCCACCAGTGCCGAGAACGACAGCTTTGTGGTCAGCAGATCGCGATACTTCAGAGCGTCTCGGAACTGTTTGGTCAACTGCAGTTGAGACCGTTCAGAATTCAGCACGCCACTGCGAATCAGCACCTGAACCAGAAACAGGCCTCCTGCCGTATCGCAATCGCGACCTTTCAGCAGATCGGCCGGGCTGAACTGTTCCGTGTGCTCAAGCGTTTCAATGATTCCCATATCGAACGCCGCCTGCAGCATCCGTGCCTGCAGGGCATCGGCAACGAATGGTTCAATGATCAGGTAGTCTTGAGACATCGATCTGACTTCGCAATCTGTGTTCTACGGCCCAGGACTTTCTGTCCCGCAATCAGCCTGGAGGCGGCGGCAACCCAACACCTGACTCTGAGAGCTGCAGTCCGGCTTCGCTGGTCCGTTATGCGGTCTGCTGCTGGAAGGGTTTGGTGTGGATCCAGTCCAGCAGTTCCTCATGCAGTGGCAGGTCCTTAAGAATTGTCTCATTGGTTTTGACCAGTTCTCGCAGTACCTGCTGGATGCGAGCCGGTGGCATACTGGCGGCTTTGATGGCAGCACGCTGAGGAAGTCTGCCACAACCAGCCAGCAGGTACTGATACTGCAGTTCCGGAACGGATTCAGCACTGACAGCCACGGTGGCTCCGGATGCGTCGTAGACGGCCAGACGATGCTGCAGTTCATCTGACAGAGTCAGACCGCCTGCGGTCTGCCAGAAGGTAGTGTCATCGCGTTGGCTAAGCGCGTAGTGCAGTTGCGTGAAGTCACGGGCTTCCCGGATGACTGTCTGCATGCGGCGATTGTACTCTTCGCGTGATGCTCGACTGCCCGACCGTTCGGGGAACAGTTCCATCAGCAGTTCCACACCCACCTGCCACAGATGCAGATTTGTCATGGCCAGTGGTTCCAGGTAGCTGGCCGCCATTCCCAGCGTTACCACGTTATCCTTCCAGAACACATCGCGGCCAGCAACGGGATGGAAGTCTGCGAAATACGGATCAACCTGTTCTGCTTCATCCTGACTGGTGGAAGTTAAGCAGACATCCCTGAGCTGCTGCAGTGCCTGATCGTCCGAGAGCGATTTGGAGCTGAACAGATAGCCGCAGTCCACTTCCTCTGCCAGTGGGATGCGCCACGCCCAGCCGGAGGCCTGCCCGATGACCTGAGTGTACGGCGGAACCTGACGGATGCCGGGTACTCGAAAGCTGACCAGCCTGTCACACGGTTCGACAGTGTCTGTGCTGTCGTCTGGAATTGCGGCAGTTTTGTTTTGGGTATCCGTGGCGGTACGGCAATCCAGAAACAGGTCGCCTGGCACGGCTACGCTGTCCTGCAGCCTGACCTGAGCGATCCCGCCACGACCGTTGGGGAAGACTTTGGTGATGTCTCCGCAGATTTCCTCGACGCCAAACTTCAGAGCCACCGTTCTAAGCCATCCGGTGAAGGCAATCGTGTCTACATGAAGACCATACTGCCCGCTTGTTGCAAAGGGGGATTCACCCGCGAAAGCATGCGGACTTTTGCCTGCCAGTGCAGCAGCCCAGTGAAGTGAGTACGAATGGAATGGTCGCAGCAGCCGCCCCTGGCTGCGTTCTGCAAACCAGGCATCAAACAGGCTTAGGCCCTCGATTCTCACGCGGTCAAAGCCGAACGGCAGCCAGGAATCTCGTTCAGGCTGAACCCAGTCGGACAACTGTGTTGCCAGTTTGTAGGTGGCGCGAGTATCTCGCATCATTTCGTGCTCGTCGACACCCAGATTGCGAATCAGCCCCACCAGTGACGGCAAAGACGACAGCGCCCTGAATGGAACACTGCTTTCGCCGCCGGAAACCACCGTGATGCGACAGCCCAGTCGCTGGAAATGTCGTCCCAGCAGCGCCGCCGCCATCCAGGCTGTCACGTCAGCTCCCAGAATGACAACTCGTTTGGGCAGTCGGATCGTCTGCGAACGTTGCTTTGTTTCGGGTTTGTCAGACATGTAGAGATTCCATTTCAGGATGCTTCAACCAGTCACACATACAGATCAATTCGATCCCGCCGCCTGTTGACACACTCGAGTTCGGGACCGCTGGTTCGTTCTGTCGATCATTCGGTCATCAAACGGGGAAGGATCGCACCTGATGTGGCTGTAGTTCGAATTCTTTGATTTCACAAAACAATTAATCGCCCAACCGGAAAGCTGATTTCCAACAGACTGTCAGGCGGCCGTTTTGAAAGACACCGGCAGTGCCTGCCAAACTCGGTCGCAGACATCAAAGGGGTCACCCTGTCCATCAACAACCACGTCGGCTTCCTGACTCAGCTGCTGCCGCTGGCGTTCAAACAGCTGTCGTGTCGTATTCAGGTAGCCATCACAGAAACCGGCAATCCACTGCAGGGGGTTGCCACTGTCGGCAGGCTGCGGTTCGTTCAAAAACTGACGGCTTAGCTGGCCGACTTTACGAGCAAAGGCAATGTCTGAGGGCACTTCAATCCAGCACTGAAAGTCGATCCATGGGCCGAGTTGCGGGTGCAGCCGCCCGAACTGAGTTTCCAGCAGAACCAGGGGTGAGCCGGCGCTGCTTTCCGCTGGCGACTGTGCCGCATGCTGTTGCAGTTGCTGAACAAGTGGCGACAGATCGAGTTCTTCAACATGACCACCCCGGTTCCACCATGCCTGGATTTCTGGCAGGGATTTCAGAGGCGCCATGTTGAAATCATCTTCAAACAATGCCGTGCAATCGACCAGCATGCCCTGCAGATGCTCAATCATCGTCGACTTCCCGCTGCCCATCATTCCCGTTACCGCAATTACCTGGCACATCCTGTTTCCCTCCTTTGATTTCCACTATCCACCACCGTGTCCAGTGGAATTCTTAGAACACCCGGCCCTGTTTACCTGGCTGGTACGGCTAAACCACCTATGTATAGCGTCGCGCCGAAATGTACTCGTACCTCAGGTGACCATTGGTATGCAGCCATCTGAGCATCAGTGCGGATCGAGCCGCCGCGTCTACCGGATCGTGTTGATCGGACCATTTGTCGGACACGATGTACTGATAACTGGGTAGTGTGTTCTGAGTCGCATCTGTCACCGTGACATCCGACCAGCCATCATTTGTCAGAATTTCGGCGGCAGTTCCCTGCCGGCACCAGGGATCGGGCCAGGGGCCATAACCATCGTTCAGCAACGCCTCAATACAGAATTGAGGCAGATTGTCCGTCAACCCGGCGTCATTCGTCAGCACGATATCCGTAGCAACCAGTACTCCGCCTGGTTTCAGGATTCGACCTGTTTCCGCCAGAAACTGCGATCTGGACGAAAAGTGAAACATGGCTTCGATACAGAAGACGACATCGAACGTTGCACTGGCAAATGGCAAATCGCAGGCATCGGCTTCCTGCCACCGCAGGGCGTTTCCGCCAGCAGAGCGTAACCGGTGGCAGATCTCCAGCTGACGCGGGTCGATGTTGGTGCCCGTGATATCCATTTCACGGAACTGCCGATCGATCTGCTGAATCAGTCCGCCAAAACCGCAGCCAATATCCAGGATTCGCTGCCCGTTCTGCATGTGTGCCAGCTGAATCATCCGGGTGTTCAACCGCCCCTGCCCCGCCAGCAAGTCGTCTTCAGCGACTGAGTCAGTTGTGGCAGCTGGTGAGTCGGGCCAGTGTCCCAGGTGAGCATGGCGTCCCATGTGTCCGTGTTCGAACGCATCGATCATGCTGTCGAAATACACAGGAAGCTGTGGCCCGTTAGTTGCAGTTGTACTCATTGACTTATCCCCAGCAATAAACAGCCTGACGTTCCAGTGCATGTGCCATGAAGCTGCACGCAACCCAGCGAGTTGTCGAGCCCTGAACCGGAGTGACCCGATGCAGATATCTTCCTGAATCCACGACCACCAGGTCGCCCGCCTGCAATGGCAGTTGGGCCGAGGACAAGCTGGACAATTCAGGATGCTTTGCCGCCGAATCATCATTCATCAGACGCGCATTCTGTGGTTCCACTCGATAGTCAAAGACCTCCAGTGCTCCACCATCTTCCGACGGACCGATCATCAGGACCATGGAATACATGTGGTCTGACACCAGCGTCTCAAGATGCTGATAAGCAGGCCGCAGCGTCTGTTCGTTGTCACAGTGAGCCGGAATATAGCCGCCTTCCGCGTGACCTCGAAAAGTTGTGATCATGTACTGCTGTCCCGGTTCAGGACCTGGAGCAGCGCGGTACGGGCGTCCTGCGTCCAGTTGGGACAGCAGCGCAAACAGACGGTCCTGCAGGCTGTGCGATCCGTCAAACAGCTGCTGCATCTGTTGATGAAACGTGTCCGCTTCGCGAAAGTAGCTGATCGGATCGGTTTCCAGCAGGTTCAGATTTCTTCCATAGAACCACGAGCGAAACTTTTCCGGAAAGTGGGTCTTCAAAAACGGCGGATCATGTTGTTCCAGCCGCTCGGTCACCGACTTCATGAAGTCCGGATCATAGACTTTTCGCACAATAATCGCGGCCAGATCACCGGCGCGTAGTTGCTGAACCGCGTCCCTGTGTTGCTGAACATCGCAACAGTTCAGATCCAGCAATCGCAGAAACGGCTGCGGCGTACCAACGATGGTAGCCGTGGTAGGAGTATCAGTGGAGTCTGTCATGCGGCGTTTGACCTCCCTGAACCGGTCGATGGCTGTTTGGGGGCAGAAAACACCCAGAAGTAATCGCCAATCTGCCCTGCCCCGCCGTCGGCCTGTTGATTCAAAAAGTCACACTCACGCTCAATGTCTTCTCTGGACCATCCCAGACACGACTTCACCTTCAGGTTGATCGGGTCATAGTCGAGCTGATGTTCTGGCGGCGAGCGAACCATGAGTGCGGAAGGCAGCACACAACAGTGATAGACTCGCAACGCGCAGGGAAACGATCTGGCCCGATAGTAACTTTCGCGAAACTTCTCGGGAGAATCCCCTGGCAGTCCCATGATGATTTCAATGGCAACTCGTGCAACCTGAGTCAGCTGGTGAACGTTCGCTTCAAATCGTTCTTCTTCAAACGACCGTTCCACATGAGCCAGGACATCGTTGTCGAACGACTGCAGTCCGACGCCTACCAGTGGCTGGCCGATCTCGGACAGAAAGCGAATGTGCTGATCCTGAATCTTTGCCGGATAGACTTCTGAGATGAGCTTGCGGTCACGGAAGAAGCCCGTTTCGCTGGCTGCCTGATTCAGCTGATCGAAGGCTCGCGAATTCAGGTTCAGGCCAGCGTCAACCAGCAGTGCCCCGGTCACGCCGATCTGGTCCATCGCCGCAAATTCGGCGGCCAGATGATCGGCTGTCCGAACGCGTTTGGGGGATTCCATCGTGCCCCATTCGCAGAACGAACACGTGTACGGGCATCCGCGGTACGTCTGCAGCACCCCCAGACCGCCGGGGGGCACAAGGCCCATGACATAGGGAGAAGGAAGTTGATTCAGGTCGCCCAGAGGTCGCTTGCGTGTTTCGATCCATTCCTGTTCAGACCACAATGCCACTCCACGAACTGAGGCCAGTTGCTGCGGGCTGCGATCGTCGAGTGACACAATATCGCGAAAGGTCAGTTCTCCTTCACCGACAATCAATGCGTCCACTGATTGTCTTAAAGCATGAAAGGGAGCCTGGTCCAGCATGGCGGGGCGTGCTGACGGTCCACCGAAAAGAATCACACGCTGCGGGTCATTGCGTTTCAGACGCACTGCGACTTCGGCGAACAGCGGAAAAGACCAGAGGTAGGCCGAGAAGCCGACGATGTCCGGATTGACGTCGAGCAGTTCCTGCGTCAGGTCATCAGCCGACGCCTCGTGCAGGTCGTAGACGACAACTTCCAGCCCATCAAGTTGTGCACTGCGCAACGTAGCCTCTACCATCCGCAGCCCATGATTCGAAATGAATTCCGGCATGGCGGGGTTAGGAGTCGGATACATGGCGACCAGAGCGACTCGGCGTCCCGAGCGTCTGGATTGGTGCGGAGTGATGGCAACCTGTTTAGGCAAATTCCTGCCCCTTCACATCAATAGACGGGGTGAAGTGCCGTTGTGACACGTTGGGGATCTGCTTTCTTTTGGAAGCCGGAGGAAAGGACCACCAGAAATCACCTGCTGTGCCGCCGCAGCCATTTGCTTCCCGCGTCAACATGTCGCGCATGTCGAGCAGTTCCTGGTGGCTCCAGCCTTCACAAGAGATCATCGACAGGCTGAAGGGATCATACTTCATATTCCATTCCGGCCGCCCTCGAGTCATCAGCGCGTCAGGCAGCACCAGACAATGGTACACTCGAACCGTTACCGGCAGACTGAGGGCGAAGCTGAGAGTCTCAATGAACCCTTCCCAGGTATCGGTGGGCAGCCCGAAAATGATCTGTACTTCAATGTTGGCGGCGACTTGTGACAGCTGTTCAATGGCCGGTTCAAACTTCTCGCGACCATAAGGACGCTGCAGGCGTTTCAGCAATTCCGGGCTGAAAGACTGCAACCCGACTCCCAGATACGAGGGCCCGCAGTGAGACAGAAATTCAATATGTTCGTCCTTGATCTTTGACGGATAGATCTCAGACCATAGCTGGCTGTGCCGCAGAAATCCGACCTTGCGTTCGGCAGCTACCAGATTGCGGAACGCCTGGGCATTGAGATTCAAACCGGCATCCACATTGAAAACGGCCGGACAGTCGTGCGCGGCCAGCGCCTCCAGTTCTTTGGTCAGATAATCCTCCGAGAAGCATCCCTTGGAAATGTCGGATGCTCCCCATTCGCAAAACGTGCAGGACATGGGACAGCCACGAAACGTTTCCAGATAACCCACGGCCTGATAGCTCATCAATCCCATCTGATAGGGTGATGCGATGCCGTCCAGACTTCTCGGCGGACGACGCATTCCGGTATTCAGCCAGCCTTTGGCGGTTGGCAGTTGCAGTCCCTTGATTTGAGACAGCGTCTGATGCCGATCCGCAGAGGAGGAAGCCGTCCCAAGAGCACAGGCAATGTCGCAGAAGGTCTCTTCCCCTTCTCGAGTGACAACCGCGTCTACGTAGTCAATTGCCGGTCGGTACGGTGCCAGATCAAGTACGGGCGGGCGAGCCGAAGGCCCACCGAAGACGACTGCACAATCCGGCTTTCTGCGTTTGACCTGCCGAGCAATTTCGATGAGACACTGAGTGGACCAGACGAACAGTGACATGCCGATCAGTTGAGGGTCAAAGGCCAGCAGGTCGGCCACACACGCGTCGACGTCGTCGTATTCGAGATCAAACAGCTGAACTTCAACATCTGCCAGGTCGGGATGAGCGACAACGGCGGCCAGAATTCGGTGAATTCCGTAGGACGGCAGTTCGGCTCCATCATGTTCGTGGCTGTCGACGGAGGGCGTAAGACAAACCAGAGCAATTCGCGAGATTCTACTGTTTGCCGATGCCATAAGCCTGTTCGCTTCCGTTGCGAGGTTCTGTGCTCATCCTTTGAGCCGGTTATTCTATCGCCTGCACAATCAACCGGACAATGCGATTACAAAGCACGCAACATGGCCGGGTTGTGAATGGATTTCAGTACTTCCTCATTCAACGGCAGATCGCGTTGAATGTTCTGATTCTGGTCCTGAATTGCCTTCAGCACAAACTGCAGCCTTTCTGCATCCACAGACATCGCCAGCGCTGGAGCACGTCGGGGCAGTCGGCCGTAACCGGCCAGCAGGTAGTAGTAGCTGGCGTCGGGAAATGCGTCGGGATGAGTTTCCGGCAAAACTCCCGCTTCGTCATACAGCTTCAGGCGATGGTGTAGTTCCGGACTGAGCGCCAGGTCGCGGGCTGCGACCCAGAACGGTTCATCCCGGTGGCTGAGATGATAGTGCAGCTGAACGAAGTCTCTGACTTCATCAAAGACTCTGGTCATACGGGTGTTGTACTCGCTCTGCAGGGATGACCACTGTCCACTGGAAGGAAACAGTTCCAAAAACTGTTCAATGCCAACCTGAGTCAAATGCAGGCCGCTGGATTCCAATGGTTCGACAAACCCGGCCGACAGGCCGATCGCCAAGACATTCTGCTTCCAGCAGCTGGTCTGTCGACCGACATGCATGTTGATCAACTGTGGGGCGATGTCGGTATCTTCCGTCAGTCCGCTGTGTTCTCGCAGTTGTTGCCACGCCTGGTCATCCGTCACAAAGTCACTGCTGTAAACATAGCCGTAACCCTTTCGCTGAGCGAGGGGGATCTCCCAGATCCAGCCAGCGGTCGTTGCAAGAGAGCGTGTATACGGAGGCACAACTGATGTGGCGGCACCGCGCACAGCCACCGCTCGATCGCACAGCAACTGTTGCCCCCAATCCACCCACGGATCCTGCAACGTGCCGCGCAGCAACTGCGAACTGAACCCCGTGCAGTCGATGAAAAAGTCGCCCTCCACACGCTGTCCGTCGTCCAGCACAACTGACTTAAGTAGACCGTCATCCTGCAGGTTGGTGTCAACAATGCGGCCGCTTTGCTGCTTTACTCCAGCAACTTTAGCCAGTTCACGCAGCCAGTCTGCAAACTTCGCGGCATCCAGATGGAACGCATACGACTGCGTTGCCACAATCGGAGACTGAATCGATTGTGAATGAGGACACTTGCCAGCCAGACACGCGGCCCAGTGCAGCGAATACGAATGGTAGGGCCGTTGCAGTCCTCCTTGAAGTTTTTGATTCAACCAGAAGGGAAACAGATCGCGTCCGTCGATTCTGGCTCCGCAGACGCCAAACGGATGCCAGTTGTCTCGATCCTTCGTCACCCAGTCTGCAAACTGAATTCCCAGCTTCCACGTGGCATGACAGGCTCGCATGAATTCCGCTTCATCAGCCTGCAGCGTGCTCAGCAGACGCAGCATCGAAGGAATTGTGGCTTCACCAACTCCCAGACCTGCCCCGTCGTCGGGTGCGACAACCGTCACTTCACACATGTCGGCGCGCAGGTGGCGGCGCTTCATGCGCTTCAGGATC
>CAJWGB010000244.1 GCA_913031625.1 uncultured Planctomycetaceae bacterium
CCCGGTTTCCGGATCGCGCTCAAGCGTCTTCATCGGCTGGCCCTCGGCAGACTTGCGCGCGGCCTTGGAGACCCGGTTTTCCACCCGGCTCATTTCCCGCCGCACCGCGCGGCAGAGCACATATCCGCCGACCGCGAGCGCCGCAGCGCCAAATACATTCACCATTCTACCGCTCCCGTCGTCTTGCGAACCGGCCTTTGACGTCCTTGAGTCCGCCCCCGTTTTCGACATTGGTGTAGCCGAGTTCTTCGAGTGCTTTCTTCGCAACTCCCGCACGTCCGCCGACCGCGCAGTACACAAGGATTTTTGCATCCTTCTGTTCAGTCACCTCGCCAATGCGGTCCGCGATCTCGGTATGCGGGATGTGGACAGCGGTTTCTACATGGCCCTTATCCCACTCGTCTTTTGTGCGAACGTCGATGACAAACAGGGTCTCCTGTTCGTCGGGGCCCGCAGCGTCTGTAGAGTCATTTGAGTCTGCCGACTTTTCCTGGTCAGAATCCTGCGAATCCTCGCCGTCGGTCGATGAGGCATCGTCGTTGGTTGTAGGATTCGCATCTGTTGTGGAGTCAGTTTCAGCCCCGCAACCGATCAACAGAAACAGTGAAAAGAAGAAGAGAGAGAGTCGCATTTGGCACATCCACAGGTGGGGGAAAGAGATTTGGTGCACGGGAGTCTAGTAAGTCGGTGTTGCCTGTGCTCTGGCCATAATAAAATTCCTGCTGCTGTCTTTCAGCTTCCGGCATGTCATTCCTGACGTATTACCAGTCAGACCGCGACCAATAAGTGCTATTCCTCAATGGATTCAGCAATGTGACGGGATGCCACACTTCGCGGATGGGGATTTGCTGCCCGGCCAGGCAGAGTGGTCAGAATCACACAGACGGAGCTGGTTGTGGGATCGGCCCAGCACAGTGTGCCCGTTGACCCACTGTGACCGAAAACGTTCTCTCGTGGTGGGCCTCCAAGCCGCTTACCGAGGTCGAATCCAAGGCCACGGGCTCGCATTCCGATCGAGTTGTGGTTCCGAATCATCATTCGGGCTGTTTCCGGTTTGACGACAATTCCCTGTGGGGCAAGGAACTCGGTCAGGAAGCGAGCGACGTCGCCGGCCGATCCATGAGCCCCGCCCCAGGGGACTCCCAGCTGTCGCCAATAGTCACTGTTCCAGTCCCAGCTCTTTGTGTCAGCGTTTCCTGCGCCGGACTCCGGGGCAGCCTGTTCAGTCTGGCAACGAACAAGCGACTTTCTTTTGAGGTGGCCGACTCCCAGAGCAGACCTCGTCATCTTCAGGGGCCGGCAGACGTTGGTCGCGATCAACTCTGCAATGGATTTCCTGCTGATGCGTCTGGCAACCTCACTGGCCAGCAGGATCCCCATGCTGGAATAGCCGAACTTTGAACCAGGAGCAAACAGCAGCGGTGTTTTGATGGCGTCAGAAACAAACTCGGAGAGTGGGGCATGAGCCGCTCGGAGACGTGCGTTCTCAGGGAGTTGATCTGGGAGACCCGAGCAGTGAGTAAACAGTTGCTGCATCGTGACACGTTCGCGGCCGTCGCCACGAAACGCCGGAATGAACTTCTGCACGGGATCATCCAGGCGAAACTCACCGTCGTCGAAGAGCGGCATGATTGCAGCGACGGTGATCGGCTTGGAAATGGAGGCGAGCAGGAAGCTTGCATCGACGGAAGAAGCTTCGCCGAACGCTCGATTGAATTCCCGCTGTCCATGGCGAACGTACAGGGCCGCGGACTCAATCTGCCCCGACTGCGTGGCGGATTGAAGGACTTGAGCTGCTCGCTCTGCGCTGGCGAAGAGCATTGCGGCACAACTGCGGTGGCTCATGGCCAGACCTAATCCTGTAAGGACTGCTTCTCGTCGTTTCATGATCTTCCCATTCGTCGATGCTGTTCAACCCCGGAGCTGCTTCTCCAGGAACCGGTCCAGCTGATTTGCGAAATTGCGTTTATCTTTTGCCGAGTAGGGTGGAGGTCCCGGGATCTGTCCTCCAGACAATCGGAACTGTTCGAGGAAGTCTCGTGTCGACAGTCTGGAACCGATGTTATTCTGGTCGAGTAGCTCTCCACGAGGATCAATCACATGGGCATCCTGCTCGATCGCCTTGGCTGACAATGGAATATCGGCAGTCACAACCAGATCGCCAGGTTCCAGCAGTTCGACGATTCTGTTGTCCGCCGCGTCTGGTTCTGAATTGACCAGTTCAAAACTGATCAACGAAGACCGGGGAAAGTGCATGTGCTGATTTGCCACCAGCGTCAGCTGAAGTCCAATGCGCTCAGCAGCTCGAAAAAGCACTTCCTTTGCTTCCGCCGGACAGGCATCCGCGTCAATCCAGATATGCATGGGGCACGTTTCGTGAGTAACGTTGAATGCTGCAAATCTCACCGAATCGGCTGATAAACCGCACTCGGCATTCTTATGTCTTGTTGAGCAGAGATCTTGCGCGCGAAACCCATTATTGCGGCGAGTTTCTGAAATCGCCGAGTCGGCCTCATTTTTTCCGGGCGACGACCCCCCCCAGATTGAACTGAACGGCTCTAAACGCGAGAGAGTGTTCAGCGACAATTCCGCCGGTTTTTGGACACGAACCCGGAACGCTCAGTTTCCGGACCTCTGGGCGAGCTCCTGCGAATGCCACAGGCACGTGCGAGCTGACGATCGCCTTGAGCTCATTCCCAATGAGCCACATCGACCAACGTCTGGTCTCGCAAATCACCCGGGTCTGGTGCATAGGTACCAGTCGAAGGAGATTACAAATCCGCTGGAATTCCTCTGATCGCGGAATTGGTACATCCTGATTCCCCGGTTTTGGGATTTGTCGCCTCAGGCGATTCGCCCGTTGACCTGCGTCGTCAACCCGCGATAGTCTCCCGCCCTCTGACCCCGCTATGACCTCACGCAGTCTGCGTGAATGACGTCTTGAGCGTGCCGGTCGTCATGCAATGACAGCGATCCGTACTGATTCTATTCGGTGTTGATTGATCGCTAAGCCCCGACTTCCGGGGCAGTCCCTGCTGGTTGAATCATGCTGAATTTCTTTCGTCTGCGGTCAACGACCGCGCGAGACGACTTGTTGTCCGGGCTGACGGTTGCGCTGGCTCTTGTTCCCGAAGCAATTGCATTTGCGTTCGTCGCGGGCGTATCGCCGCTGATCGGACTCTACTCCGCCTTTTTTATTGGGCTGATCTCAGCGGTCATGGGCGGTCGTCCGGGGATGATTTCCGGTGCCACCGGAGCGATGGCTGTTGTGGTCGTGCCACTGGTTGCACAGCACGGTCTCGAGTATTTGTTTCCGGCAGTCATTCTGTGTGGACTGTTTCAGGTTCTGATCGGACTGGCACGGCTGGGGAAACTCATCCGCATGGTGCCACGTCCGGTGATGCTGGGGTTTGTGAATGGTCTGGCGATCGTGATCGGAATGGCTCAGGTTGGCAGCTTCAAGACGCTGTCCGATTCGGGAAGCCTCGTCTTTCTGAGCGGTACGCCATTGATTCTGATGTCGTCCCTGGTGCTGCTCACAATGGCGATTATTTGGCTGCTGCCCAGGCTCACGCGAACCATTCCCCCGTCATTGGCAGCCATCGTTACGGTGACTCTGATTTCGCTGGCGATCAACAGCTATGCAGGCTCGTCGGGTGAAAACACGCTGGCAACTGTCGGCGACATGCTCAGAACGAACACTCAGGCGGCCATGATCGCAGACGCGACAGCAGCGGGTGAACAGATCGACGCTGCAACGCTGGCTGCCGAGGACGTCGGCATCAGTGGAGGACTGCCTGTGCTGTTCTTCCTTGAATATGAGTTGCCCCCGATCGACTGGAGTACTTTGCGGATCATCCTTCCGTACTCAATCGTTCTCTGTGGAGTCGGGTTGATTGAGTCACTGATGACACTGACGCTGATCGACGAAGTAACTGAAACTCGTGGAAAAGGAAATCGGGAATGCATCGGGCAGGGGACAGCCAACATTATCTGCGGCCTGTTTGGCGGGATGGGAGGCTGTGCCATGATTGGACAGTCGCTCATTAATGTGAACTCGGGGGGCCGTGGCTGGCTGTCCGGAATTACGGCGGCGGTCTGTCTGCTGATGTTCGTTCTGTTCCTTGCCCCACTGATTGAACAGATTCCCATGGCAGCGCTGGTCGGCGTCATGTTCATGGTTGTCATCGGGACCTTCGAATGGGCGTCTCTGCGAATGTTCCAGCGAATGCCTCGCAGTGACATGTTTGTGATGGTCCTTGTTGCCGGATACACAGTCTTCATGCATGACCTTGCATCGGCTGTGATCCTTGGCGTAATTGTCTCGGCTCTTGTCTTCGCGTGGGAACATGCCACTCACATCGGAGCGGATTCCAGGTTTAATGAGTTCGGTAGCCGTATCTACCAGGTCCATGGCCCGTTGTTCTTTGCATCTGCCTCTTCGTTTAAAGAACTGTTTGACGTGAATGAAGATCCGCAGGATGTGGTCATCGACTTCTATTACAGTCGCGTGTATGACCAGTCCGGACTGGAAGCCATCAGCTGGCTGGCAGACAAGTACGAGGGCTGCGGTAAGCGTCTGCATTTAACTCACCTCAGTCCGGAGTGCCGACGGCTGCTGGACAACGCCGGGGACCTCGTGGAAGTCAACCTGTCTGAAGATCCACAGTACCACGTGGCGACGGACCGTCTTGGGTAACACGACGCCTGCCTGTTGAGGTGTGGAGCGCTGAGGAACCCGACGCGTCGTCGAGGGATTAAAACTCAGTCGTCCGACCGAGAGTTTGGGGTCCCGTGAATCTGCAGATTGTTCTGAGCCACCTGGATCGCTTCTCTGAGGGCATCTATTCGCTGAGTCCGCCGCGCGACACATGAAACTGTGACAGCAGCATGCCCTCAAGCTGATCTTCAGACGGGCGTTTCGTCATGACACTAACACTCATGCCGACGAGTACTGCGGTAACAGTTGTGATCAGACCGTCCCACCATGTGTTGTCTCTGAGTCCTCCGAGTGGGCCCAGCATCCGGAAGCTCTCCGCTGAAAGTTCGGCCAAACCAAAACGCACCAGACCAAATACAACAAGGCCGGCCGCCACACCTGCGATCACTCCGACCGTGTTCGCACGTTTTGAAAGCATGCCCATTAGCAGCACTGCCATCAGCAGTCCAAGCGTTGCTCCGGAGACCGATAACAGGATGTCGAACACCGGAAGCTTAACGACCGAAAGCAGACAGGCGGTGCCGGTCGCCAGCGAGCCAAACAACAATGGTACAATTCGTGTCATTGTTGTGCCCAGCTCCGCACCGTTTTTCCAGTCCGTGACAACCGTTGCAGTCATGCTGTTGATCCCGGTGTCGAGACTGCTCATCGCTGCAGCAAACAAACCTGCCAGGACAAGTCCCAGCATGCCCGTGCCGGATGCAAAATTCACCACAAAGTGCGGCATCAGCTGGTCGAGTCGTTTATCGACCGCCAGTTGTTGCATGACCTGTGGAGACTCCGCAGAGTAGAAGACATAAAGGGCTGTCCCCACAAAGAAAAAGATCGAACAGGAAACGAAGATGAAGACGCCTTTGACGATCAACGACATCCGAACGGCTCTGACTGAATTGACTGTCACATATCGCTGATACGCACCATACGAAGACGTCTGCGCGGCGAGGTACACGAAGAAGCCCATCGCGCACGCTGAAAACAGATTCCGTTCTCCCAATCCACCGGTCGTCTGAAACATTTCAAACTTATTGTCGCGCGACGCGACGGTGAAGAATTCCGCAATTCCTCCGTCGATCCTGTTGATGAGCATAATGAACAGAACAATCATGCCGCCAAACAGAGCGAACGCCTGAATCGTGTCGGTCCAGATCACTGCCTTCACTCCTCCCATCGCCGTATAGGCGGTGGCCAGCATGCCGACGACCACAATGACACCGATCGTGGCTGATGTGCTTTGCGTATCCAGCACAACATTCAGGATCTTTGTGATCGACACCAGCATCGTTCCCATCCAACCGGCAAGGTACACCATAAAAATGGTGCTTGCGGCAAGGCGTACGGGGCGGGCAAAACGCCGTTCAAGGTATTCGTAAAGGCTGTTGAACCCGAAGCTGCGATAAAACGGGATAAACCAGATGCACGTGACTGGCACCACGACAAACGGAATAAAGAAGATTGCCAGCAGCTGATGGTAATTCCGAAACGCAGCTTCGGCGGGTAGTCCGACAAATGAGTTGGAACTCATGGTCGAAGCGAACAGCGAAAGGCCGACAGGCAGCCAGTGCATATTGCGACCGCCGAAAAAATACTCATCGTTGGTTACTTTTCGGCGCGAGAACCAGAACCCGAGTCCTACGATTACTGCAAGGTAACCGCCGCAGATCAACCAGTCTTTGGGCCCGAGCCTGTCCATATCGCAATTGAATCAGAGTCTGAAGCAGTCCTGAATCCGGGGTTACCGTGAGCAACATGCTACAGAGAATCAAAACGATCGCCCAGCGGTGGGGAAAAGATGCAGCTGGCGCGGAAATCCAACAGTCTCAGGAATCGTGATTCAATCTATTAGCATCCAGCCATGACGGACGGGAACCCATATAAGGACGCAGAAGAGTCACACTAAACAGGTCCCTCAAGCCAATCTCCAACCTACTCTTTGTACCAACCGGTCGCGGCGATTCGATCAAGTTCGGATTCGATATCGGTACCTTCATAGAACGATAGCCAGCCTCGCAGTTCGTGGCGATCTCCCGGCTTAAGATCCGGAAACTGCGGATCGCTGTGCAGGCACGGACAGTTATTGTTGCCCCATGCTCGCTCGCAGCCTTCCCATGCCGTAATGATCCAGCGGTCCGCCGCTTCATTGCGAACCGCTGCATAAGGAGCACGATAGAACTTATTGTCTCCCGTCTGCCCATTGAACTCGAGTGCCTGCCGAAGCATCACACAATTCTGCACCCTGAGATTGCTGAGTGACTCCTTCGAGCCATTCTTCATCCACATCTTCATCTCAACGTGGTCCTTGTGAGATTTCACCCACGTCCCAAACTCAACTCCGTTCGGCAGGTTACGAATGCACTGCAGAGCCTCGTCCGGCTGGTGCTGCCATTCCAGTGGCTTAAGTGGGATGTCTTGCTTCGTCCACATCGTCGGAACGTGATCATGAGCAAGGTACAGAAGTCCGTGCTCGGGCTCGTTGTTACGGCGAATGGCCTCCGGAATATCCAGGACGACGTAGTCACCGCGTTTCCGATTCCACGGCAGGAAGACGCTCACCTTGGTTTCTCTCTGCGGGCGGATCTCACCGTCACGAAATCCAATCCGCGGATGTCTGCCGCCCGGATAGGGAAGGATCTTTAATTCTTCTGCGACAGACGGAAGGTTGCCCCCCTGTGTAATATTGAACCGCTTCAGAGCTGCTTCAATTTCTTTGTATGACAGGCCGGTCGCACGCTGGACTTCCCATGTCTCGAATCCGTGCCAGCCGACCATGTTTTCCAGCCAGTATTTCAGATTGACGTCCCCCTTTGGCAATCGGGCATTGTCAGTCAGCCATCCCGCGGCAAGCTGAGCTTTGCGATCTTCAACAATTTGAAATGGACTGACCGGCTTTCCTCGTGCAACCTGATACCTGTCGAGATCTCGCATCGCGATCACTGTGTAGTCGTTGTCTTTCAGGTACTGCATGCAACTGCGAAAGATGGCGATCTGAGTACTGACATGATCGTGGGCAGTATCGGGTACCCCATGAAACTGCAGCACGGCAATGCGACCTCCGCCCGTCTGGTTCACGGCTCGTTTGAAGTCCTCCAGCTTCCACGTTGGCCGTGCATCTCCTGCCGACGGAATAAGCAGCGGATGGTCGAAGCCTGGATCGTATGCAAACCCTTTCCCGAACTCGTAAGAGTACTCCGGCGCTCCGCCGCGCCGTGCGTACCGAATCCCTGCTTCAGTCAGCACTGAAAATGCCTCGGGGGTGATTGCGTTACCCGGCCAGGCGAAACTGACCGGATTCGGAATCCCATGTTCCTCGCAGCGTTTGTTAATCGCTTCAAGCTGCTCTCTCAGCCTGCCAACGGTCTTTTTCGTCACTCCCATGTGATCGCGTGTGTGATTGCCGATCTCAAAGCCGTCTGAGTCCAGCCGAGCAATCTCTTCCCACGTCATGAAATCTGTCTTGTTGGACGGAAAGTCGAATCCTTCCGTCACAAAGAACGTGGCTCCAAATCCGTACTCCTTCAGCATGGGAGCAACCACCGTAAAGTGCGACCGAGACGAGTCGTCAAACGTCAGGACCACGAGTCTCTCGGGAATAGGTTTCCGTTTGTCCGGCTTCGGCTCCTGAGCCAACAGCGGAGACACACAGCAGGAAAGCAGAATCAGAAATCGCATGGATACTTGCCCATGAAGGTGATCGTTTGGAATCATCAACCGTACTGAGGCACCACGTTGCCCGAAGGGTGAGCCGACGCTGATTCAGCAAACGTATAGCAACGAGTGCTTCTAAAGGCAGAGTTAACCTCTCCGCACCATTATTTTTACGACGGCTCGTTCATCCTGACAAACCAACCTCGTCAACAAAGACGCCTCGCGGGTATTCGGACCGTTGATGCGACACAAACCCTCGACTCCCGAAACCTGTGAGAACGCGACACCGAACTTCTGTTCTTCAGAACGATCTCCCATCATTCGGTGCTTCACGAAGGAGATCTTCTTTCCTTCCTGTTGTTGTTCGAACCACGCCAGCCCCCATCCATGCCCGTTCAGTGCTGAGATTACATCACTGTCTCCGTCGTTATCCACGTCCATGACATACATCTGCGCACCACCGCGATCGTGAGAAAATTTGTGCTGATGAAATATCCAATGCTGTGAACGAGTCGCCTCCGGGTGCTCGTACCACCCATCATTAATCACAAGGTCGAGGCGGCCGTCGCCGTTAATATCTCCGACTCCCTGTCCGTGATAGAACTGAGGCCAGTCGCGAGACTCTTCAATGGCATGGAACTTCCACGGAGCTGCTGGGTCCTCCTGGGGTTCGATCCAGCCCCATGCTCCGTCCCAGTGTGTGATCAGCTCCGGCGAATCATCTTTGTCAATGTCGACGAGCATCGGCGACTCACCCCGCACGCGTTCAAACGCATAGTGCTTCCTCCAAAGGTCTTTTTTGTTTCCTGGGTTCTCGTACCAATAAGCGGCATGCTTATGAACACGCCCGAGAACCAGAATGTCCAGGCGACCGTCGCCGCTGAAGTCATGGACAAAACTGAACATGCTGTTGGAGGGATGATCTTCCGGCGCAAGAGGCTCCGCCGGATAGAATTCGTGAGCCTTTTGAAACAATGGGCCTGCATACCAGAACGGGCCGGCCACAACGTCAGCGTGGCCGTCTCCATCGATGTCGCCAGTGGCAACCCCGTCACAGTAGTAACGTTCGGTAAGCCTTATCTTTCGAAATTCTGTCTGTGCTTCGAGCGGTGGAAGGACGCAAACGAATAAGAATCCGATCGCCGCCAGCAGCAATGGACGATTGATACTGCGTTTCATAAGAGCCCTCTAAAGACAGAGTGTTCCAACTCAGAGCCAGCATACGACTGCATTCGGACAGCTGCAAACAACAGTCAGTCCAATGAGTCGACCTCAACAGTTGCTGCGGTCGGTATCCCACCGGCATGAGCGATGGAGTGGTCAACTGTAAGTCAGAGCCTGAGACACGCGACGCATTGCTGA
>CAJWGB010000245.1 GCA_913031625.1 uncultured Planctomycetaceae bacterium
ATCTCGAGCCCTTCGCAGGCCGATTTCACAGCCTCGCGCCAATCGGTGTGAATTTCGCCGGCCAGATAGACATTCAGTTTCATCGCATCCTCTTTTCGCTGTCGCGTGGGCCCCGCTTCGGGCCGCTTCGCTTTTCCGGCGCGATCCTTGAGGATCGGGACCAGCTTGGCAACCTCTCCGGTCGTCCGCCCCCTCCGATCCGCTCCCCATGCGCTTGATCCGCCAGCAGGCCGAACGGGAGTCCATCGCCTGGGCCGCTTACACCGGCGCGTCCATCGAGCGGATCATCAACGGCGCGCATATCACCAAGGGCGCGTTCTTTCACCATTTCCCCAACAAGGCAGCCCTCGCAGAGGCCGTCATCGGCCGGTTCATCGATATCGAAGCCACGATGTTCCGAATGGAACAACAGATCGCCCACGCTGTCGTCAAACGTTTCGCCGGGCTTCAATGCCATGTACACCTGACAGCTGCTGCTGTTCAGTCGAACATTATTTGCTTCATTCAGATAGTCCTGCGAGAAATGTTCTTCGCCGGTCAGCTTCAAAATTGTCGACTTCAGATTGGCATTTGAGACAACCGCGTTGCAGCCGATCCGGCGACCGTTCACGACCACCGCTTTGACTTTCTGGTCCGGCCCGACTTCGATTTTCTCAACCAGCGTCCGAATCCGAAGATCAACGCCGTTGCGCAGCATCTCTTCCTTCATCTTGCCAACAAGTGCGTCTGTCCCACCTTCAAATGTGTAGACGCCCTTGCTCATGAAGTTGGAGAACACAATTCCGTACGTAATCGCCGGGTCTTCGAGTGTGGAACCGTTGGCGTACGTAATTGGCTCCATCAGCAAACGAACGACGTCATCACGACCGGGAAAGAACTCTTCAAAGAGCTGCCGCGTCGTGGTTGTCTGATCGTCATAGAAATTCATGCCTCGTGCTTTGTCGAAGAAGGCATGAATCTGTTCCGGCTCAACCTTGAACTGGTCGGTCAGAATCTGTGTGAAGTCTTTGCGGTCGAAGGTTGTCCGTACAGAAAACTGAGGATTCTCAAACCGAATTCCCTTCAGCTGCACGATGGAATCCGCAATATCCTGCGTCCAGTATTTGCGACAGCTCTTGATCATCCCAATGGGGAACCCATGCAGGGAGATGTCAAAAATGTGACCACCAGCACGCTTAAACCATGTGGCCATTCCCCCGAGCTGATAGTGGTGCTCGAGCAGCAATACAGAATACCCCTGACGGGCAAGAATATTAGCCGACGTCAGACCACCGAGACCGCTGCCGATCACGACAACGTCATAATGGTCTTTGGCATCTTTGAGGAAGTCTTTGGGCATGAGTAATTCGGCCGTCCAGGTGCTGCCACGAGGGCGGAAAGACTACCGAATGACGCACAAACTTCAATTTGAAGCTGCGTTTCCCATGAGATCCCCCGAAAGTGGAAAAGGGAGTCCCCGGTGGCTGTGATCCCCGGTGCGCCATTGAGTTTGCAGTCAGGACGTGCACCCCATGGGCACAGAGGCATGTTGCCACCGTGTAGCCGGAATCGCGAAATCTGCTTCGGTGGGAGGCGTGCAACTTTCGTAAATCCAGGCCGGCCGTTCGGCCGTCTGACGACAGGAATCGGATCGAACTCCCACCGTCTGGTGACGGCAGCTCCATGTAACCGCCAGTTGAGGGCCATACTCTTTAACCCGGCGATGAGTCATCACTGTTTCGTGGGGCGCAAATGGCAGGCTGGAGAAGAGGGACGTACAATCGCCCCGGATAAGTACGTATAAATCAACAGAAGCGTACGGCCTCGGGTGTTATCGAGCGGCCAGACGTTGTGTTTCGCCCGTCTCGGCTGACAGAAACATTGCTGCCAAAGGACTTATGTCGAAGGATCCAGTTTCCTGTCACACTTCGGGTTTCCATCAACTGGAATCCAAACTTGAATCGAATGCGCTTCTAACCACACGCATCGATCATCTGCTGAATGGTCGTTCGCAGCAGGTCGTCGCCCCCGAATGACATGCCGCGTGATTTGATTTTTCCGGTTTCAATCTGATGCTTCGGCTGTTTCGGCTCTCCATCAATCTGACTCTGGCTGCCGGACAATTCCTTTGCGATCGTCGCAACTTCAAACTCAGAAACATATCGGTCATAGCAGTTGAATGCTTCGCCGGTGATGTCCTTCGCTGTCAGGAGCAGGACAGAAGCCGCCGCAACGTCCGCTGCGTGAACCTCCTTGCCTCCTCGCCGGCAGGTCACCGGATCGCCGCGGACCACTGACCGCACAAGAGAGAACCACTTGCTGTTCTGTACCGGATCAGCCACACCATAGACCCCGGTTGGTCGTAACGCACAGACAGGATAGTCGAATCCCATTCCATAGCTGTGGACGAATTTTTCGATGGCAGCTTTGTGGGCTCCATAATGAGTGCTGGCCCACAGCGGATGAGCTTCATCAAGCGGACGGTCTTCCAGAATCTTCTCATGAACTGCGCATGTCGAGATAAACACGAACCGTCCCACGTCGGCAGACCGAGCCGCCTCAATGAGTTGGAGTGTCCCGAGTACATTGGTCTGAACAAATTCCACGAGATCCCCTTCACCGCCGCGAAATGTCTTCCCGGGCCGATAGAGTCCCGCGTGAATCACGGCGTCACAGCCACTGACCAGTTCAATGGCGCACGAACTGTCATTCAGGTGACCGGCAACCCATGTCAGGCGATCGTTGTCGATGCCAAATTGGCGGCTCGCATCGCGGTACCATGCTCGAATGGAGTGTCCCTCTGACAGCAGGTGACGGATGATATATCGCCCTATGAATCCGGTGGCTCCGGTGACGGCAACATGCATGAGTAACTCTCAGGTGTTGGTATGTTTTTTTGCGAGGCAGCATAACGAAAGCGATCCGAACCATCATTGTAACAGCCGCCTTGAAACTCACTTGAGACGCGGCCTGAAACAGGCAGTCATGGTGTCCATGCTTCAAAAGTCAACCAGTGGGAAATGGAAACGCGGGAAATCACTGGCATCCTGTGGTTCCGAGGATTTCCACTGGGCGCAGGGCGGCGCTGTCAGCACAATAGTGGGGCGACCAGACAATTCTCGATATCCTCCTGATTCTCGCCAGCAGCAAGGCCGGTCGGCCATTCTGCACAGTTGGTTTCGAAACAGTCCGCCGCAAGGGAATCTTCGGACGTTGACACGGAGAACCACACCAGACCTGTGTCCAGCAGTTCAGGGTGGGTTTAACGCTCCGGAATCCCACCAACTCTGTTTGCCTTTCTGATCAACCTTCTCATTGTGCAGGTGGTTTCGTTTTGAAACTGTCCGCGCATGATCACGTACTTTTCGGAGTTGTCGCGAAATGACTGAAAGAAACGGTGCCGAACAGTGGTACGACAAAGGTGTCGAAGCCATGAATCAGAGGCAGTGGGATTATGCCATCGAGTGCATGTCCACTGCGGTTCGGTTGAGCCCGGATACCCTGGAGTACCGAAAATCAAAATATCGGTGCTGCCGAAAGAAGGAGAAGGAAGAAGGAACTTCCGCAATTGCGGCCGTCAAACTGGTCGATATTCGTCGGAAACTTCTGCAGGCGAAAATGATCAAGGACTGGTCCGGCATGGACAAGTGGGGCGAAGCGGGGATCGTCTACGCACCCTCTGACGCTCAGTTCTTTGCACATGTGGCTCATGCCTGCACTGAGATGCAGCGCATACGCGTCGCAAGATATGCATGGTCCATTGCACTCCGATTGGCGCCAGAGAATATCGACTTCAACCGTGCATACGGTCGGTTCCTTTGCATGCAGAAGGAATTTGATTCCGCTCAGAAGTGCTTCCAGCGAATCCTGCAGCAGGATGCGGAGGACCGCTACGCCAAAGAAATGCTGCGATACATCGACGTGGAACGACTGATTCACAAACGAGGCTATGGCGACGCTGAAAGTACTCATGATGTCGAAAAGGATTCAGACCACTCGTCGCCTGTCGTGAACCAGGGCGATCAGGAAGGTGTGTTCGCGCTGGATGTCGGGGGCGTGTTTGACCTGCAACAGGATGGTCACAGGGCAGGTGTGGAAGTGAATTCCGCAACGCGTCAAAAGTCACACCATCTGCGACTGGCACGAAATTATGCTGACCAGCGTCAGTGGGACCGTTGCCTCGATGCCTATCGGTCTGCTCTGGAATTCGCACCGGATGATCCGTCGATCGAAGAAATGATGGAAGACGCGGAGCTCAGTCAGTTGTGTGACAACGTGGATCGTCTGCAGCGTGCTGCCCGGAAAACTCCCGGTGCCGTGAGACTGACTCAGGAAGCCCAGGACGCTGAACACCAGATGCTGCTTCGCAGAATCGAGGTGTACAAGGAACGGATTGAACGTTATCGCTCGGACATGAAGCTGCGATTCAGTCTGGCAGAAGACTACAGCAAGCTGGGTGAATATCGACAGGCAATTCCTCTTTACCAGCAGGCCGCCAACAACATTACGTTGAAGGCTCAGGCACTACTCAAGCTGGGGCAGTGCTGGATCTGTGACGGTAAACGAGACCTCGCTGCGCGGCAGTTTTCCACCGCGCTCACAAGACTCAAGGCAGCCGAGCATCCGGATGAGTGGAAGACGGCTCACTACTGGCTGGGACGACTGCACGAAGCGGATGGCCGTATTGAAGATGCAGAATCCCATTACTCTGAGGTGATTCTGCTCGACTATGGATTCCGCGATACCGTCAAGCGGCTGGAAGGTTTGCAAAGCAGTTCAGCAGTCGACGTGTAGGGGATGTGCTTTCATTTTTTGAGTTGACGTCATGAACGACCAGAACCCGTATCAGCCAGGTGAAAGGAGAGAATCCGCCACCGGTTTCGTCTGGCAATTTCCCGCTGCCTTCGTCTGTCTTGCGGTTGCGCTGCTGCTGGCAGGAAGAACAGTCCTCCTTCTCAACGAGGCATGGAATGCCGCGGCCAACTCGACGAATGCAGCGACCTCTGCTGGAGTCGCTGGCGGAATCGCCGAGAGCATGAAATACGCTGTTTTCTGTGCTCCGCTACTCGTAACAGGTCTGGTATGTCTCTGGATCGGTTTTCGCAGGCGTGCCAGACGTTTTGAGCTGGCCAGAGAAGAACCCCATTTCGGTTCTTGAGCAGGCAATCCCCTGTCGGGCTGGAATCGAGCTCTTCACAAATGCAACAATCGTTGCCTCGACGCAGTAAAGGCCGAGCTTGCGAAGAACTCGGATTGGTTCCGGACTGCCCCATGACTGCTCATCAGCTGTCCTCCCACAGCGTCTGCGACTACCTCGAATGATGAATCCATGTCAAAAATCGTAACACTTGCCTGTTTGCTCATCCTGTCAGCCAGTGCGACGGCCGCTGATCCCCGTCCCAACATTCTGTACATCATGTCAGATGACCATGCCGCGCACGGGATCTCTGCTTATGGAGGTCAGCTGGCTCAGGTCGCCCCCACGCCAAATATTGACCGGCTGGCAAAAGAGGGGGCTCTGTTTACCAACGCCTTCTGCACAAATTCAATCTGTGCACCTTCCCGGGCCTGTGTGCTCACCGGTCAATACGACCACATCAACGGGGCCTTTGATCTGAGTGGACGCGTCGCACCTGGCAAACAGATGCTGGCAATCCAGATGAAGAAAGCCGGTTACCAGACAGCCATGGTTGGAAAGTGGCACCTCAAGGCCGAACCGGCAGACTTCGACTACTACTGTGTGCTGCCCGGTCAGGGGAAATACTTCAGCCCGGAGTTTCGTGTGCGCGGGCCTCGTCCATGGGGTAAGAACATCATTAAGGCGACAGACAAGCACTCCACCGACGCCATCACAGATATTACTCTTAATTGGCTCAAAGAGGGCTGGGATCAGGAGAAGCCATTCTTCCTGATGCACCACTACAAAGCGCCACATGACTATTTTGAAAACGCAGAGCGGTACGAATCCTACCTGAGAGACATCAATATTCCGGAACCTGATTCGCTTTGGACCCGGGACTCCCGCTTTGGCAGTATCGCAACACGCGGTGCGAATGATGAACTGATTCCGCACATCGGAACCTCGGTCGGAGATCGTAATCCGCGACGCTCCTATTTGCAGGATCTGCCCAAACGATTTCCAGCCGAGTTTCCTGCTGACTTCGACCCGGCAGATCACTCTCAGGAACAGAACACCCGGCTGGCGTACAACGCGTACCTGAAGAAGTTTCTGCGGTGTGTGAAGGGAATTGACGACAACCTTGGGCGGCTGTTCGCGCACCTTGAAGCGACCGGACAGATGGACAACACCGTCATCATTTACACGGGTGACCAGGGTTTCATGCTGGGCGAGCACGATTACCAGGACAAACGCTGGATGTACGAAGAATCCATGCGAATGCCGTTTCTGGTTCGGTATCCCAAAACCGTCAAAGCCGGTCAGCGATTCGATACCATTATCGAAAACGTTGACTACGGTCCTACGATGCTGGACTTCGCCGGTGCGGAACAACCAAAGTCCGTGCAGGGACGCTCATTTCGCTCACTGCTCGAAACGGGCAAAGAGGCATCTGACTGGAAGCAGGAAGCCTACTACCGTTACTGGATGCATATGGCACACCACGACAACCCAGGCCATATGGGAATCCGCACCAAGACCCACAAGCTGATCTATTACTACGGATGCAATTACGACGGTGGATACCGAACGCCACCTGGCTGGGAACTCTACAACCTCGCGAATGACCCTCAGGAGACAAAAAACATCTACGACGATCCGGCGAATGCCGAACTTGTCGCAGAGTTAAAGGCGCGATTTGCAGCGACTCGCAAACGAGTTGGAGACGATGGGAGTCACTATCCGGAATGTGAAGCCGTGGTGCAGGAATTCTGGGACTACGACGAAGCGGATCGTAAAAAGGCAGTTGAGATCTCACACCAGTTCCTGCAACGCCGTTTGGGCGAACTCAAGGCCGGCAAACGCAACGTGTTTACCATTCGAGGCAAATGAAGTCAGGCCGAGGAAGCTTTTCAAAAGCTCACGGACGCAATTCGCCACAGACGTGCCGCACGTGGCTCCTCTTCCGGCCTACCGGATCGCCTGTACCTTCTGATATCTGCCATGCAGAATTTCAGGTGAATCACACGCGAGCCAGTCTTCCAGTACGGTGGCATACACCTGCCGAAAGTCCACATGATGCTTCAGGTCCCCCTGCTCCAGATCTGACAGACTGGGGTGGCGTCCGATAAGTCCAGGCCTGACTGCGTTACCTGCAAGAAACATGGGGCCTGCAGTTCCGTGGTCGGTGCCTTCACTGGCATTCTCGTTGACGCGACGACCAAACTCGCTGAAACACAGACACAACACACGGTTGCCGTGATCGTGCGCCTGAATGTCCTTCAGGAACGCCGAGACACCGTCACTCACCTGCCGCAGCAGTGACTGATGGGCGCCGGCCTGACGGGCGTGCGTGTCAAAACCGTCAATGCGAACGTAATAGACGGTCGCCGTGAGTCCGGCGTGAATCAGCCTGGCGACGTTGAGCAGTTTCTGAGCGAGACCGGACTGCGGATAGCTGACAGCAGGTTTGTAGCCTTTTCCGGCTGTCTCAATACGTTCGCTGGCGCTGATTGCAGAACTGGTGGATGACTGCACGAATCCCAACAGGTCATTGGATGATCCTCGTTTTGCTTCGGACAGCTGCTTAACGGCCGTCTGAAACTCCTCGTCTTTGCTGCCTTCCAGGCGGAATCGTTCGAGCGAGTTGATTGATGGAACCCGGACATGACGTGACATGAGCGCAAAAGGCTGCTTGTCACGGCCGAGGTGCAGCGCTGGAGGATCTGCCTCGTCTGGATTGCGAGTGGCTTCAAGGAGACGTCCCAGCCATCCGGACGTTCGCTGTTCGTTCTTGCGCTGACACGTGTGCCAGATATCCATGGATTCAAAGTGAGAACGGTTTGGGTTCTCATAGCCAACTCCCTGGACAACAGCGAGCTGCCCGTTTTCAAGCAGTTCAGAAAACCCACCCATTGCTGGGTGAAGTCCCACGAGGTCATCCACCTTCAACACATCTGTTGCGGGAATCGCCAGTTTAGGACGCGCTTTTCGGTAGTCGTCATCTGCGAACGGAATGACTGTGTTGAGACCGTCGTTACCGCCGGCCAGCTCCACTACGACAAGAATGCGCTCAGTACCCTGAGACTTTCCGGCTGCCAGTTGCAGAACTGCCGGTGCCTGACCACTTAGGCTGATGAGCCCGGACCCGGCGGCGGCAGACAGAAAACTTCGGCGGCTCGTCATTGAATTCTCCCTAGCACAGCTGGAATTCAGGAAGTGTACACAGTGTATGAACGGCAGGGATGAGCTGTTCCTGGCTGCGCGGATTCTTCACCAGCGGCTCTATGCGTTCACGCGCGGCTTTGGGGATGGGGACAGCGAACAGGCACTCATCAAAGAAGTCGAGCAACTCGGAGGCAGAACGGATTCCCTGATCGTCAATGTACTCAGGCAACGGCTTGCGATTGAACCTCGTCCGGTCATCCTCCAGCAGTCGGCGAATCAGATTGGAGCGTCCCAGCAGGGTCGCAGAATTGATCCACGTGCGGCCACCATCCCAGCCTTTCACGCTTGGAGGAAAGAACAGTCCCTGACCCAGCTCCTCGGTTGCCTCAGCCACCTTGTAGGCACTGGTTGAACCCTGAAGACAACGCAGAAAACCAATCGCCAGTTCGACCGGTGATTTAATTTTCCGGCCTACCGACTGTGCGGAGAAGAACAGATTGCTGGTGAGGATGCGTCGGATCACAGGGCCCGTCTGCATGTCATTCCTGCGCAGCAGGTCCGCCAGAGGCTGAATAAGTTCCTTTGAAGGAGCCGGTTCATCCATCACAAAGTAGCGGACCAGTTTCGCAGCGATGAAGTGAGGCGCCGCATCGTGACCAGCAACGATTCTGACACCGTCTTCCCCTCCGAATTTACCGCTCGTACCAAGGACACTCTTTTCGCCCGTGTCATGCTGGTAGCGATTGAAGCGAAACTTCTTCCTCTTGATTTCCCAGCCTGTGAAGCAACGCGCCAGCTCGCGAATGTCCGTCTCTGAGTAGTTGCCTTCGCCCAGACAAAACAGCTCCATGATTTCACGAGCATAATTCTCGTTGGGGTGTGACTTGCGGTTGTAGACGGAATCAAGGTAGATCAGCATCGCCGGATCTCGAGAAATCTCCAGCAGCATTTTGGGAAAGTCTCCCAAAGCAAACTGACGCAGGAGCTGGTTTTGTCCATACATCAACTCCACGTCTTCGACTTTGGCGGCACTGGTGGCAAAGTGACCGTGCCAGAACAAAGTGGTCTTTTCCAGCAGTTGAGCAGGAGTCCTCAGCATCCGCCATGCCCACCATGCGGACAGATTTCTTGTGTCGCCTCCGGCAATGCTGGCATTCGCAAGTGTGTCTGATTCGCGAAGAAATCCATCAGGCTCGTTGAACCCGTTATCCATCAGCCTGTCAACGGATTTTGTCAGTCCGTCGGCAACTGCCGTGTTCAGCTCTTCTCCTGATGCTCCAAAACCAGCACCTACTATACCTCCGGATCTATCGTTTATATAAATTTCATTATTATATATATTTCTATATATAT
>CAJWGB010000246.1 GCA_913031625.1 uncultured Planctomycetaceae bacterium
GAATCTGTACGCAGACTTTGTCATGGAAACAGACGCTGTCGTTGGGCAGGTCCTTGCTGCTCTCAATGAAAGTCGTGCGGCCTCGAATACTCTGGTAATTTTCACCAGCGACAATGGATGTGCGCCATACATCGATGTCGGAGAGCTCGAGAAGAAGGGCCACTTCCCCAGTGGCCCGCTGAGAGGCTACAAGGCGGATGCTTGGGAAGGTGGTCATCGCGTGCCATTCGTTGTTCGCTGGCCGGGCGTGGTCAAGGCCGGCAGCCAAAGTAATCAGCTCGTTCATCAGGCCGATCTGCTGGCTACCTTCGCTGAGATTCTTGAGACCCCACTGCCGCCGGACGCAGGCGAAGACAGTTTCAGCCTGCTGCCGCTGCTCAAAGGAAGCGACGAGCCCGTTCGAACCACCTCAGTGAGTTGCTCCATTCGAGGAGTTCCCAGTGTGAGAAGCGGTCATTGGAAGTATATTCCGGCTCCCGGTTCCGGAGGCTGGGGCAAGGGAGGGGATCAAAGCCAGCCTGCTCAGTTGTACAATCTGTTAACTGACATCGGTGAATCCCACAATCAGGCGGCCACTCAACCTGAGCGATTGTCTGAACTGCAGGCGACCCTGGAGTCCATCATTGCGAAAGGACGCAGTAATCAGGGACCACGACAGTCCAACGACATGAGAGTGCGTCGCTATCAGCCAAAGGCTGCCCAATAGCCGTTCAACACTGGAAGAATGATATGAGAAATCTGGTTCTGCTGCTGACCGTTTCGCTGCTGCATTCAGTGGCGATAAGTGAGTCCGTCAAACGAGCGAATTCCCCGAATATTATCCTTGTGATGGCTGACGACCAGGGTTGGGGGGACACGGGCTACAATGGACATCCATTTGTGAAGACACCCGCGCTTGACGCAATGGCAAAGGATGGCTTTGTCTTTGATCGATTCTACGCGGCAGCTCCAGTTTGCTCACCGACGCGTGCCAGCGTGATGACCGGGCGGAATCCCATCCGGACCAAGGTCACCAATCATGGTCGTTATATGCGGCCACATGAAGTTACCATTGCAGAGACTCTGAAAGCAGCAGGGTACGTTACGGGAATCTTTGGGAAGGTTCATCTGGGGTCCGGTCAACCGGACTCGCCCTGCAACCCGTCCGGAATGGGCTTCGACGAATGGGTGATCGGCCTGAACTTTTTCGACAATGATCCATACCTCAGCCGCAACGGAAAGATCGAACATCGAAAGGGCAAAGGCTCTGTGTTGGCAATGGATGACGCATTGGCATTTCTCAACAGGCACAAAGAAGAGCAGAAACCGATGTTTGCCGTCGTGTGGTTTCCATCTCCGCATGATCCGCATCAGGAAGTTCCGGAAGGGCCATCGTTGTACGATGGGAGAAAACAGGCGGGCTATTTTCGTGAGATTACACTGCTCGATCAGCAGGTCGGTCGGCTGCGCCGCGAATTGCGTGAAATGGAGATCGCTGCGAACACAATTCTGTGGTACTGCAGTGACAATGGTGGTCTGGCCGAGGCAACGTCCGGCGGACGAAAAAGAAAGGGCAGCATCTATGAAGGCGGCCTCCGCATTCCTTCAATTATTGAGTGGCCCTCGCAAGAGCTGAAGGGCCGCACATCCGTCCCGGCATGGACTTGTGACATGTATCCCACATTGCTGGCAATGGCGGGTGTGACTGACAAAGCCCCGCATGTTCTGGATGGCATCGATATCAGCGAGATCATCTCGGGACACGTTCATCAACGTCAGAAGCCGATGGGTTTCTGGCACGGGTTGCAACAGGGACAATCCACATGGAGCGACCGAATCCAAAAGGCAATTATGGAGAAACAACTGGCAGGTGAGCCCGTCCCGCACAATCCGCTGCGAATCAAGAAAGATGTTGATGATTTCCCGCAGTTCAAAAAAAACATGTCCAAAGGACACGCGGCGTGGAATGCATGGCCATGGAAACTGCATCGAATTAACGGAAACAAGTACGAGCTGTATAACCTTGCTGCCGACCCGATGGAGTCAAGAGATCTTGCAGCGGACCCTGCACATGCCTCAAAGCTCAGTGAGATGAAGCAGGGATTGCACGGGTGGATGCAATCCGTCATCCGGAGTCTTAACGGAATGGACTACCTGCAGTCGGCGAGATAGAGTCGGGCCAGCGACGGATATTGAGCGTGGGAATTCTCACGAATTCCACTATGGTTTGTTCGGTACTGCAGGAATAACCTTCGCCTGGAAGGCTGCCAGTTCACTCAGAATTTCACGGCGTCCGACGTGAATCACGTCGTTGTGGCCGGCACCTCGCAGGTTGACCCACCGCTTCCTGTGCCCCGAATTTGAGATTGCAGGCGCTGCTTTGAAAAGCTTCTCACCCAGGTTCTGTGGAACCACGGTGTCCTGGTTTCCGTGCAGGAGCAGAACCGGGCAGGTGATGTTCGCGATTCGATCATCGGAAGGATATCGATCGACAAGGATGGCCCCAACGGGCAGCCAGGGATAGTGGTATCCGGCGGTATCCACCATCGACGAAAACGTGGCGATCGTTGCCATCCCGGCGGGGGGCTGTTTGGCCTCACACTGCCTCGCTGTCAGATAGACGGCCATCGCTCCACCAAGGGACGTGCCCGTCACGATGATGTTGTCTGGTGAGTAGCCCAGTTTATCGGTCGCGTACTTCCACGTTGCCTGAGCATCCAGTTCGAGGGTGTCTTCTGTGGCTTTGCCACCGGAGTCTGCGTATCCGTGATAGTCCACAGCAAGGACATCGACATCCAGCTGCTGCAGGATCTGGTACCAGCTGACGCGACGGGCGCGGTCACCAGCGTTCCCATGAAAGTGAATGACGAGGTTGCTTTTCTCGTCTTTGTTTTGCCGTAGCAGCCAGCCTCCGATTGTGACACCGTCGCCACATTCGATCCGCGCGTCCTGGGCGTCAGGGTAGAGCTTTGTGACGTCCGGATACTGAGCGACACTCAGATCTTTCGTCTTTGAAGGATGATACAGGAGGCTTCGCTGTAAAAAGGCCAGCAAGATGACCACCACAAGATAGACGGTTAAGGTTTTTCGTAGCACAACGCGACTCCGGGCCCAAAGTCCTGGGGGAGCTTTATCCGGTTTTCCGGGCTGCCTGGAGGATTCCGAAGAAACCGCTGAGTCAGTCATTTGAGATTCCAGTTTTGGAATTCTGACGTGATGCACAACGCGTCACAAGTCTAGTGTTCGGGGCAACTGCAGAGGCTGTTGTGCGCGGGAGCGTGAGTGTCCTGGCATTGTTGTCTCCCGTCAGAGGAGATCCAGGAAACGATCTGAATTTGCTGCGTCGACAATCGACAACATGGGTTTTAAGGCTGGTTCTAAGGATGAATGCAGACTGACGAGACTGACATGCTCGGGCGTACGATATAGTGCGGTAACTTTTCGCGGCCGGGATTCTTCTTCATTATGCTCCTGATTGGAAATCTTCAACTCGACCTGCCCGTAGTGCAGGCTGCTCTGAGCGGGTACAGCGACTGGCCGATGCGCTCGATCGCTCGCCGAATGGGAGCTCCCTATACGGTGGCGGAGGTGATGATCGATTCATTCGTGAACTCGTTGAGGGAACGAAAACGGACGAGCCATTTTCTGATGGTGCGAGAGGAAGACCACCCGGCAGGGGCTCAGTTGATGGGTGCCGACCCGGATGGCTTTCCCGAGGCAGCTCAAAAACTGGTCTCCGCTGGATTCGATGTGATTGACATCAACTTTGGGTGCCCCGTCAAGAAGGTGCTTGGCCGTTGCCGTGGTGGGTTTCATCTGAGTCAGCCGGATGTGGCTCTGGAGATCATTCGCCGTGTGAGAGATGTTGTGCCTGATCAGATTCCGGTGACAGTCAAGATGCGACGCGGGATCGACGACACGGATGAGTCACGTGAAAAGTTTGATGAGATTATTGAAGGAGGGTGGGACGCAGGAATTGCCGCTGTAACAGTTCATGGGCGGACAGTGATGCAACGGTACAACGGCCCCAGTCGTTGGGCGTTTCTGAAAGACCTCTGCCAGCGCTATCCTGATCGCACAATTCTGGGAAGTGGGGACCTTTATAGTGCGGAAGACTGTGTGCGCATGATTCGCGAGACGGGAGTCAGTGGAGTGACTGCTGCTCGAGGATCGATTGGCAATCCATGGATTTTCAGTCAGGCTCGAGAACTGCTTGAGGGGCGTCCCCTTCCGGAACCTCCTACAGTCAGCGAACAGCGGGAAGTAATAGAACAGCACTATCAGTTTGCTGTGGAGGTGTATTCCGAAGCGCGTGCCTCCAGGCAACTGCGAAAGTTTGGGATGCGGTACGCTGACTGGCATCCGGACGGTGATCAGGTGCGCGCAGATTTTGTTGCGGCAAAGAACGCCACGATGTGGCAGGAAACGATCAAACGCTGGTATCACAATGACCGGAGTGGCGTGTATCCGGTGAGCCCTGGCATCCCCAAGCCGCCCGCAATACGGGAATACCAGCATTAAAAAAGGGGAGCCTGAGCGACTGTTAAAACCATCTCGGGCCGAAATGTACCGGATTGTAAGTTCATTGAAGTGGTGATTGTGCCTGCTGGACGGAGCACGTTTGTCGGCGCAAAATCTGGTTGCAAAACTCCGCAACCAGATCGTTCATTAAATGCGCCGATGGGCGTAAGGCGCGTTCGGTCCCATGCAAGATGCATCTGACGCAATTCAGCTAGACAACACATCCTCGCCTCCCGGTGGTGGACTTGCTCAGGCTGCCAATGAGCATGATGTGGGGCAGTCTGCATTCCCTGAGTTCACCCCTGCCACAGGGTTGTCTAATCCGCATTTGCAGACAATCGGTGGAACCATGTTCGCCGGCCGCCCCGAGATTCAAGGGACGACAATTCATCCCGTTCGACTGTCTGATGGTGATACCATTGTCCTGCACGATGACCGTCCTGAGACATGGGAGCGAGGCGGCCATACGGTACTGCTGATGCACGGATTAAGCGGCGATTTTTCCAGCGGCTATATGGTCCGTATTTGTCGGAAGCTCGTGGATCGAGGGGTGCGAGTTTTTCGCATGGATCACCGAGGGTGCGGTGTCGCCGAACATCAGGCTCGCCGCCCCTACAATGCCGGTCGAATTCACGACCTCGCCGCCGCCCTGACGTGGGTTGAGCGTGAATGTCCAGGATCGCCTATTTCAGTGGCTGGCTTTTCGCTGAGCGGTAATTTGCTGCTGCGATATTTGGGTGACAATCCACAAAACGTGCCTCTGGCACTATTTCGTGCAGTCGCCGTGTGCCCACCAATCGATCTGGAGGTCAGTGCCGAGTCGCTGGGCAACACTTCACTCGGGGAGCGATACGACTGGTATTTTGCGCGACGGCTGCTCAACCAGATTGTAAACACCCCTCTCTGGCGAGATGACCTGCCTCTGGCAGACGTGAAGTACGCTCCCCGCAGGATCATCGAGTTCGACGAACTGTATACGGCTCCGGCGTCCGGATATGAGTCGGCCGAGGCCTATTATGATGATGCCTCGGCGATCAATCATTTGAGTGAAATACGCGTGCACACGTGTATCCTTTCTGCTGATGACGATCCAATGATTCCGTCGAGTCAATGGGATGATGTCGAGCTTCCGGCCAGCGTCAGCTTGTGCCGCACTGCTCAGGGCGGACATCTGGGCTACATCGGACGTTCCGGTATTGACCCGGATCGTCGCTGGATGGACTGGCGAGTTGTCGAGTGGCTGTTGCGTTGACCCGGAAGGCGATCTGTCGGCGAAACCCCGTGTTTCAACCGATTACCGCAGCTCAACGCCCGACCAGCTTTACAAACCTGTCTTCGAGTTAGGCGGACAGCTTATCTCCACCATGAAAGCAGACTCGGATCGAAGAAAAGTCTGTTTTGTTCAATCTCGGATCGCAGAGCAACATGCGCAAAATTGCGGGCAGTATGAACATAACAGTAGGGCGCACCGCACGAATCAGAGGAACCAATTCGTCAGAGCGACTCCCTCCAGGCATGGCCAACTGAGTACCGGAAGCGAGGCTGGCGAGCCCTGATACCGACGCAGCCATGTGAGAGAATGAGGACCCAGGCAAAACGACGTCGTTAGACGTTAGCCGAGTTGAATCTTTAGCTCGGGGCGATTCCGGCCTGTCTCGGCTCGCCGTATGAGTCTTGCTGGAACAAACTTCAGAGCCTTGCACTCCAGGCTTTGCCGTCCCTGCCAGACTCTCTCTGGTTGGGCGTACGCCCTACGCTCACTTGCGGGGCGATAGCTGTGAGGTATAGTCCGCCAAGGTACATGCATCACTAACGTGGTGGTCTTTCCTTCTGAATCGGACGGACAGGGGAGAGGTGGTGATTCCCCCTGGTCTTTCCAACGATCCAGGGGTCAGTTAAAATCACTAAAACAGGCTGGATTTTCCAGGTATTCTGGTGGTTCTCTCGGGAGCCATAGTGTTATTGTTGGCATCTGAGCAGGCAAAAGCCTGCATTTCGACCAGGCTTATGCGAACTTGACAGTACAACACGTACTGTCACTCTGATTGTCTGGATTTGGGCCCGGTTCTTGTGGAACACGGCCCATGTTTTTTCTCATCCTGTGAAGGAGGTCCCCCATCAAACGAATGCGTGCTGTTCCGGAACCTACGCGTAATGTCCCGCGTATGAACGACCGGATCCGAATTTCTCCGATTCGCGTCGTAAATGCCGACGGTGAAATGCTGGGAGAAATGGAAACTGAAAAAGCTCTGGCAATTGCCCAGGAGCAGGGGCTCGATCTTGTCGAAGTCAGCCCGGATGCTCGTCCACCGGTGTGCCGGATCATGGACTATGGCAAAGTCATTTATCAACGACACAAGAAGACAAACGGCTCAAAACAGCATAAGACGCAACTCAAGCAGCTGCGTCTACGTGCCAAGACCGGCCAGCATGACATCGACGTCAAGGTCAATAAAGCTCGGCAGTTCCTGAGTCGTCGAGATAAGGTCAAGATCAACGTTATGTTTCGCGGTCGCGAAAACGCTCACCATGACCGCGGACGTGAGATGCTGCAGGAGATTGTGAAGTCACTGGAAGACGTCGCAACCGTTGAGCAGGCTCCAAAGATGGAAAGCGGACGAATGATGTCTGTGCTCCTTGCTCCGAACAGCGGTAACAAATAGCTGCGAAGAGAATCAAAGGCCGACGCGAATGCGTCGGCCTTTTCCTGTGCGCACTGTCTTTTCTCGGTGCACTCCAACTGGACGCTACCAGCGCCTAACGGGCTGAACCGTTCAGAACTGAGCGGCCTGTTTTCGCAATGCGCATAACTGCTTTCGCAATGCGCATAACTGAGTACAGCACTGCTTCCGGCGACAGGTCAAAAATTTCTGTCAGATCCGCTGAGGCATTCAGATCGGGACACCTCCCTCGGTTCACTCCGCAGAAGAAACTCCTGAACGGACTCAACGCTACGTTCTCTTCGTCGCTGGCGCGCCGTGATCATTTCCCGTAGCTGGATTCGTGAAAATTGAGCCGTTTCATGGAAGGTCGGGCCTTTAGGTTTCTGGTGACCAGTGCTGTTTGTTAACCAGGGAGCTATAAATTCAGTGACCGGGAATTGCCAGGCGGTCTGCAGAATGTCGTTCCGGAGCATTCGGGGTTAAGGTGATTCCGCAAACCTCGGCAGCCAATTAGAATCCGGCGCTGCCACTGACGGCAGTGATTCATGCCACGACAGGATTCACATGGCTGACGCCAATCTTTCCTCCGACGAGATCGCCCTTCGCTACGTCGATCAACTTCCATGGCCACCGTATCCGTTTCAGGAGCAGGCTATCTTCACGTGGTTCGAAGGGGAGGACGGTCTGCTGGTCTGTGCTCCCACAGGAACCGGTAAGACAGTCATTGCGGAAACGGCTCTGTTTGAAGCGATCCTGACCGGTCGCCGGGCGTACTACACCACTCCACTGATTGCGCTCACTGAACAGAAGTTTCGAGAACTTCAGGACTCCGCAGAACGGTGGGGCTACTCACGAGAGTCTGTAGGTCTCGTCACTGGCAACCGTCGGGTCAATCCGGATGCTCCCATCCTTGTGGTTGTGGCAGAGATTCTGCTCAACCGTCTGCTGAGTCCGGATGAGTTTTCGTTCGACGATGTCTCCGCTGTTGTTATGGATGAATTTCACAGCTTCAACGATCCGGAACGGGGAATCGTGTGGGAGCTTTCTTTGGGGATGCTGCCAAAGTCGACACGCGTATTGCTCATCAGTGCGACTGTCGGCAACGCTCCGGAATTCGTTGTCTGGCTGAACAGGGAGCACAACCGGCGACTTCGACTGCTGCAGTCAGACGAACGTCGCGTGCCACTCAGTTTTCGCTGGGTCATCGATCAGCTGCTTCCGGAGCAACTGGAAATTATGGCGGCCGGTGAGGAAGACTCACGTTACACGCCCGCATTGGTATTCTGTTTTAATCGCAGCGAGTGCTGGAGTGTTGCCGAGCAGCTCAAGGGCCGGCAACTGCTGGCAGACGGTCAGCAAAAGGCACTTCAGGTTGAGATCGATCAGATGGACTGGTCCGTCGGGGCCGGAGGAAAGCTGAAGCAGATCCTCATTCGAGGCGTCGGAATCCACCATGCCGGACTGCTGCCTCGCTACCGTCGAGCTGTCGAATCTCTGTTTCAGAAAAAACTCCTTTCCGTCTGCGTGTGTACTGAAACACTGGCTGCCGGTATTAATCTCCCCGCTCGTTCTGTGGTGATGACATCATTGATCAAGGGGCCACCCAGAGCGAAGAAAGTCATTGATGCGAGTTCAGCTCAACAGATGTTTGGACGCGCCGGTCGTCCACAGTTCGACAGCAGGGGATTTGTGTTTGCCGTCGCTCATGAGGACGATGTTCGTCTGCATCGCTGGCAGGAAAAGTATGATCAGATTCCCGACGACACCAAAGACCCAATGCTGCGGAGGGCAAAGAAGAATCTGAAGAAGAAGATGCCGAAAAAGCGACCGGGGCAGCAGTACTGGACTGAAAAGCAGTTCGACATGCTGAGAGATGCTGCTCCCGGAAAACTGTCCAGTCGAGGACGACTTCCGTGGCGGCTGCTGGCGTTCCTCATTCGAAAATCCGGTGCCGTGTTGGCTCTGCAACAGGCCGTGCGTCGTCGTCTGCTGGATTCGGATGAGAAAGAGAATGCGGAACGTGCTTTGAAACGCATGCTGACGACTCTGGACGCAGCCGGAATGATCACGCTGCAGCCGGCACCGCCACACCGTGACGGTGAATCGGAATTAGATTCTCCATTCCATTCACGTGCCGCGTCTGAATCGAGCCTGGATCTCGACAGTGTGCAGGCGGGGAGATCGGTTTCAACCTCTGTTTGGGGAACACAGCGCAGCGAAGAGGAAGGGGCGGGGCAAGTCATTGATTTCAGTCAGGCGCGAGACGTCG
>CAJWGB010000247.1 GCA_913031625.1 uncultured Planctomycetaceae bacterium
AAGGATGCGCAGACGTCTCTGCACGAATTCCGACCACGGATGGCCACGGGGAGGAACTGTGGCAGCCTCCGGAATTCTGTACAAGTCCAATTCACGCTCTCGACGCGAGAGGCAATATTCCAGATCCGTCAGTCAGCGGTCAGTGGTGACTGCCGGCAGATCCTGCTGGATCGCGGCGGGTCACGTGCTCAGTTGCTTCCAGACTCCAGAGCGGCGCGAAACTCAAGCGGAATGAAGATTGACTGCAGTGGTTCTCCGGGAATCACTCGGCAACACACCGTCTTCATCACTCCTGTCGCGACCTGAGTTTCGTGAGCGAAGAATCCTGCTTCGTAGGTCAGTGATTTTTCACCAACTCTCGTGAGTTCGAGCCGCACAGTCACTTCGTCCTCAAAGCGTACCGGCGAATGAAATTCGCACGCACAGGCAAGTCGCGGCCAGCTGATTTTTGAACCGTCCGGCTGATTGTCAACGACAGAAAGACCAACTGATCTGAGAAACTCGTGTTCGGCCTGTTCCATCCAGAGTGCAAAGCACGAAAAGTGGACGATGCCGGCCATGTCTGTTTCACAAAATTCAACGCGCCGAGTAGTCTCAAACTTTATCGTCATCAGCTCATGCTATTTATTGGTGCTGCGCGATGGGCTCCGGGCCTCACTATCCCACCAGTTCCTGAATGGGCTGTACGCCCTGCTCAAGAAAGGTACGTGGAACGCCGCGAAAATCAAACATGCGTTCGCGGTCCGGATTGATCTGGAGATTGTGATAAATGGTGGCGAACACTTCCTGAAACGAGACCGGCCGAGAATCAGCTTCGCCCCCAAGTCTGTCTGTTGTACCAATGATCTGCCCGTTGTTCATCCCGCCCCCGGCAAGCAGAGTTGCACAGACACGTGGCCAGTGATCTCGGCCCGCGTTCTTGTTGATCTTGGGTGTTCGTCCAAACTCGCCCCATGCCACAACCGTCACATCATCCTGAAGGCCGCGTTCATGGAGATCTTCAATCAACGCAGCGATTCCCCGATCGAATATGGGCAGCTCTGTACGCCCGGTTTTGAAATTGTTGCCGTGCCAGTCCCAGAAACTGTAATTGACGGTCACAACGCGCGCCCCTGCCTCCACGAGTCGTCGTGCTACAAGAAAGTTCTGCGGGCACATCGGAGCTGCATCGCCACGCGGCTTTGTCTCATCCTGCGCACCGTAGCGTTTGCGAATCTCCTCAGGCTCCTGCGAGACATCCAGAGCGTTAAAAAGTTCAGGAGAAGTTAGAATCCCCATTGCTCGGTCAGTAAAGACATCCATCCCTTCCATCCGCCCGCTGGCATCGCAGTCACGACGAAACTGATCAAATGCACTCAGTAGGTTGCGCCGCTGGTCCAGCCGATCTGTCGTAATACCCTGCAGGATCAGATCGTCACGACCCGGTCCCTTGGGCGCAAAAGAAGAATGTCCCAGCCCCAGAAACCCAGGGCCCGGTTCGTTATAGGGCCGATGCTTTGTCCGGTAACAGAGACTCACAAATGGTGGTGTCCCCGGTCGGGATGGACCAGCTGCGTGGCTGATGACAGACCCAAAATGCGGCCATCCGCCGGCTGCCGCATTCTGGTCGTGATATCCTGTCATACACTGATATGAATAGTGAGCATCCCGAGCCCCCACCATCGAACGGATAACAGAGACCCGATGCATATTGCGAGCGATCCCCGGTAGATGCTCGCACACTTCAATCCCCGGAACACTGGTGCTGATCGGCTGAAACTCGCCGCGGATTTCCTTTGGTGCGGCCGTCTTGATGTCATACATGTCCTGATGCGGGGGGCCACCGCACAGGTAAATCATGATGATGGATTTTTGACGTGACTGCCCGGATGCCTCGTCTGCACGAAGCAACTGCGGCAGCGTCAACCCGGCAGCACCGATTCCGCCAATCTGCAGAGCATCTCGGCGAGTCAGCCCGCTACAGAGCGGCCTGTTGTTCTGGGGACCCTGAATTCGAAGCATGGAAGGAATCCATTGGGGAAGGTGGGTGGGCCTCAAGTGACTCAGGAAGGCAGGATTGAAGGCCAGTCCCAAAACCGATCTGCAGCGTTTGCTGCGTTCACAATTCGTTTCATCGGTTTCAGGAATCCATTTGGTAATGTTATCGAGTGTTCTCCCCCGAGTCGACAGGCCAAAATGATCAGGATTCCTCCATCTGCGACCAGTCAACAAGCTGGATTTCCGGCTGGATGACCTTTTCAAAGGTTGTGCGTTTGCTGGTCATGACTCCTCGGCCACCACGCCCAGTGACGAGATACTTCTGCTGACCGAAGACCAGCTCCTTCCCGTTGCTGTTGACGACTCGCAGGCAGTCACTCGGTCGCGTGAGCTGCACGACTCCGAGTACATGATCGCCTGGCTCGAGTTTAATTGCGCGAACCCCTTTTCCAGCGCTTGTGAGCAGCGGCACTTCTTCAAGAGAGAAATGAATAATCCGTCCGGCGGCAGATGCAAAGAACACGGTTGAAGCGTCCTGAATCAAGCCGCAATAGACCACCTCATCTCCCGCCCGCAGCCGACAATACCGGCGGCCAGCTTTGGTACTGGGCGGCCGGAAACTATGGTAGGGGATTGTCAACACCTGTCCCTGCCGCGTCCCTACCAGCAGCAGCGGCCCCCATTCATCGGAGTCGTCTGCAACCGCTTCAACAAACCGAGTGTCGGTTGTCAGCCCGGCAACAATCCTGGCCCCGTCACCAAGCTTTGCATGCTTTGAGAGTGGTTCACCGTACCCCGACGAGACGGGAAGTTGATCAATTGCAATCGAGAATGCGACTCCGTCCGAGCTAAAGAAGACAGCAGTGTCCAGCGTGCTTCCAGGAATGACATTCAGGACAGCATCACCTTCCCGCACCCGCGTCTTGCTGACACTTGCCAGAGAATTGACCCGCTTAACCCACCCCTCAGACGTGATCACCACGTTGGTGTTTTCACGCACGATGTAGGCGGATGGATCGAACTCAACAATCTCGTCTGCTGACCCAAGGTTGCTGCGTCGTTTGTCGCCATGCTCAGAAGCAACTTCTTCGAGCTCACGTCGAATCAGTTTCCACATCTGAGTCTTTGACTTGAGCAGTTTCTCGATCCGGGCAGCCTCTGCTTTTTTCTCTTTTAGTTCTTCGAGAATCCCCTGAATCTCCAGCTGAGAGATTCGGTACAGCGCAAGGTCGAGGATGGCATCCGTCTGGATTTCGTCCAGCGGGAACTTCTTCATCAGCCCTGCAGCAGCTTCTTTCTTGCCTGCACTCCTGCGGATGATTTTCAACGCAAGGTCGAGACCGTCAAAGACGATTCGAAATCCTTCCAGGATGTGAATTCGCTTCCGCAGCTGCTCAAGCTGAAACTCAAGACGACGCCGAACCGTTTCATATCGAAAATCGAGGAAGTGCTGCAGCAGTTCTTTGAGACTGAGAACTCTAGGAACAACCGTCCCGTGCTCATCCGGAATCAACGCAGTCGCGTTGTAGCTGAAGTTCTGTTCGAGCGAAGTATGGCGATAGAGGTACGCCATGACAGCTTCAGGGTCGGCGCCCGCTTTGATCTCCATCACGATTCTCAGACCATTTTCTTCGTTGGTCTCATCGTTGACGGTCACGAGCTGGGGGACCTTACGGCCTTCCACGAGGTCGCCAATCTCGGAGAGTAGCGGTCCGGTCGAAACCGTATACGGGACGCTGTAGACCACGAGCCGGGTTTTGATCTCTCGACGCCCTTCGCGATCAAACTTCCATTCCCCTCGAACTTTGATGGAGCCCTTTCCCGTTTCGTACGCCTTTCTGATTTCCTTCCGGTCTGTCATGATGCGACCGCCCAGTGGAAAGTCCGGCCCCTTCACGTGCTTCATCAACTGAGCAACGGTGGCATCAGGATTATCAATCAGATGAACACAGGCTTTGGTGACCTCATTGAGATTGTGAGGTGGCATGCTGGTAGCCATCCCCACTGCAATGCCTGACGTGCCATTTACCAGGAGGGCAGGGTATCTTGCCGGAAGCACGGCCGGCTCAGAGTCGGCCGCGTCGTACGTGGGCCGCATATCGACCGTGCGATACCGCAGCTCCTGCATCAGCTGTTCGGACAGCGACGAAAGCTTTGCTTCTGTATAGCGTGCGGCAGCGGCGCGCAGGCCCATGATTGAGCCGAAGTTCCCCTGCCCGATGACGAGTGGGTACCGAAGAGTAAAGTCCTGTGCGAGTCTGACAAGGGCCTCATAGACCGCCATGTCTCCGTGCGGGTGATACGACCCTGTTGTATCACCACAGATTTTGGCGCACTTTCGCGTCTTGCCACTCGCCAGCAGCCGGAGACCGTGATACATCACGTACAGGATGCGGCGTTGAACGGGCTTGAGACCGTCTCGGACGTCTGGAAGGGCGCGGGAAGAGATGACTGATAGCGCGTAGTTGAGATACCGGCGACGGGTCTCTGAACTGATCGCGACATACTCAACGTTCCCGGCGCGGTTTTCCCCATCATCAAACAGTCCAGGGTCATCCGGGTCAGCAGACTTCGCTTTTTTGCGGGCCAACGTGCATCCTTTCCAGCAGCGGCAGTTCCGGCTCCTGTGACTCCAGATTCACAGGGATTCACCGTTACGCCGGGATCTCCCATTTTAGTAATTCTGCCCGTTCACTCAATAACACGTGCCCCGACTATGAACGATCCGTCGATTCCTCACTGAGCTCCGCGGGGCCATCTACGCAATCAGAGAAGAGCAGCCCGTCCCTTGCCACGGCGACACGCAGAAAGCGGTGCCAGTCCGTACGTGAAATGAGTGGTCAACAAATGCGACATCAGATCTCGTTTTGACATGAGGGCAGGCTCAAACCGCTGAAATTCATGCTGCTCACTCGGTGTCTGTTTGGGTGCTGCAGCAACCAGTTCAAGGAGACCCGGATAACCGGTTTCGATGGCAGACAGAATCTCTGACATGGTGGATGGAGGAGCATTGTCGGCCCTCGGCTGACTGCGAGATCCGCAAGCGGCGAACCAGTCCGGGCCACATCCTGGTTCTGCCCACAACACCTGACTGGCAGACTCTGACGCAATGGGCAGATGTCCGAGAATCCACGGCGGAGTGTTGCCAGTTGATTCAGCCAATGTGGTCAGGTCGTCGGCACCATGATCCTGCAGAATCGCGAGGAGATAGCCAGGGTTGAAGTTTGCGAGCGGTTCTTCGGTCTGAATAATTGGCCCGTTCCCCTGCGGAAGACAGGAGGACAGTGCGACCGGATCCTGTCAGATGGCAACGTTTCCGTCCTGACCCGGTGAATGGACAGGAATCAGAGGAAAGACGGAACGAAATGCGCCTGATTGATGTCATTCCCTGACATAATCTGCGTCTCTCTGAGTCCTCCGAAGTCCGATCAATTCTATGACCCTTTCCAACCCTTCCTGGTATTCCTTTGACGTCGTCGTTGTTGGCGCTGGGCACGCAGGCGTCGAAGCGGCGCTGGCGGCGGCTCGTCTCGGCGCAAACACGGCCCTGCTGACAATGAGCTGTGATACGGTCGCCCAGATGAGCTGTAACCCGGCAATTGGCGGCGTGGCGAAGGGACAGATTGTGCGCGAGATTGACGCGCTGGGGGGAGAAATGGGGCGCGTGATCGATGCGACAGGCATCCAGTTTCGGATGCTCAACAGCGGTAAAGGGGCTGCAATGCATAGCCCTCGCGCTCAGGCCGATAAGAAAGCCTACCAATTCGAAATGAAGTGGCGGGTTGAGCAGCAGGAGAACCTGGCTCTCCGACAGGAAATGGTAGCTGGGCTGGTCACTGAAGACGGGCGCGTGACGGGAGTCAAGGTCGCGGGCGGTGCGGTCTACCATGCGCCAGCCGTCATTCTGACGACTGGTACGTTCCTCCAGGCCATCATGCACACCGGGGAAGCAAAGACTGAAGGCGGTCGCGCCGGAGAAAAAGCGGCGCATGGACTATCGGCCGAACTATTGGGCCTGGGGTTTGAACTGGAGCGGTTCAAGACGGGAACTCCAGCTCGGCTCAACGGACGAACCATCGACTTTGCCCAGTGTACCGTTCAGCCGGGGGATGAAGACCCGCAACCGTTTTCATACCTCACCGAAAAGATCACCCAGCCCCAGATGGATTGCCATCTGACGGAAACGACTCCGGAGATGCACGACCTGATTCGAGACAATCTCTCCAGGGCTCCCATGTATTCGGGGCAGATTGAATCCACGGGCCCGCGGTATTGCCCGTCCATCGAAGACAAGATCGTGCGGTTTGCAGATAAAGCAACTCACCAGATCTTTTTGGAGCCGGAAGGTCGGAACACGCTTGAATACTACTGCAACGGAATCTCAACCAGCCTGCCGCGAGACGTCCAGGATCGGATGATCCGGATGATCCCCGGTCTGCAGAATGCTGAAATCATGCGGTTTGGCTACGCTGTCGAGTACGACTTTGCTCCGCCGACCCAGCTCCATCCAACACTGGAAACGCGAATGGTCGAGGGGCTCTATTTTGCGGGGCAGCTCAACGGTACGACCGGCTACGAGGAAGCAGCCGGTCAGGGACTGATCGCCGGCGTAAATGCGGCATTGAAGGTTGCCGGGCAGGAACCGTTTATCCTCAATCGCAGCCAGGCGTATCTCGGCGTTCTCATTGATGATCTCGTGACTAAGGGAGTCGACGAACCCTACCGAATGTTCACGTCACGTGCGGAATACCGGATGCTGCTCCGACAGGACAACGCAGACCGACGCCTCACTCCCGTTGGGATTCAACTGGGACTTGTCGACAGCGATCGCAAAGCCTCCTTTGAGTCCTATGAAGTTGAAGTTCAGCATGCGTTGAAACTCATCTCCAGCGTGCGTCATCAGGGGCGGACGCTCGAAGAGTGGTTACGCCGGCCGGAAATCGGCTGGTCCGATGTCGAGCAGATGTCGACAGAGCTCACAGAAGCCAGCCTCTCTGAGCGGGCTGAGCGTCATGCAACGATCGAAGCCAAGTACGCTGGATACATAAAGCGGCAGGAAGCGGAAATCGCGAGACTGCAGAAGATAGACAGTGTGCGGATACCAGGAACGTTTAGTTTTGCAGGTGTCCCTCAGTTGCGGCACGAAGCTCGTGAGAAGCTGGGGCGTTTGAAGCCAGCCACCGTTGGGCAGGCGAGTCGCGTCAGCGGCATTACTCCTGCAGATATTGCCGTACTGATGATGTACCTCAATGCCCATGCTGCGGGTGCGGAGTCGCCATAAAGTGTTTTTTAGAAAGCACTTAAGGGTGGGGCGACCTTCGAGCCACTTCGGGACTTAGTACGGATATCCCGAAATCGCAAATGAGTTAAACAAGGAAGGCTGGAGTAATGAACTGCCGTTGACCGACTTTTTTGTTTAGATACAATCGGTGATGTTGAGGGAACGGAAAGCTAGGGAAAGACTCACGACTTTGATTGTCTGGCGAGTCTCAACAATCTGAGGACGGAACTCGGACTCCTGAATAGCTGACTGTTCCATCAAACTGAACACGGAAGTTAATCGACCTGCCGCAAGGCATCGCTCATTCACAGAACGGATTGTGGAATGAAAACAGTTTTTACTACGGGTGAAGCCGCCAAGATCTGTAAGGTCAGTCAGCAGACCATCATTCGCTGTTTCGACTCTGGCCAACTCAAGGGATTTCGTGTGCCCGGAAGCCGCTTCCGCCGCATTCCTCGAGACATCCTTTACAAGTTCATGAAGGAAAACGGTATCCCAACGGATGCTCTGGAAAGCGGCAAGCGAAAGGCACTCATCGTTGACGATGACGAAGTTCTGGTCGAACTCATCGTTGACGCTCTGGAGGCAGACGGACGCTTTGAGACGCGTGTCGCCAATAACGGGTTTGACGCGGGCATGATGGTCAAGGAATACCATCCTGACATCATTGTCCTGGACGTCATGCTGCCAGATATCAACGGCAAAGAAGTATGTCAGCGAGTTCGCAGTGATTCTGCACTGGACGACGTCAGAATCATTTGCATCAGCGGCATGGTCGAGCAGGACAAGATCGCTGACCTCAAGGAATCCGGGGCGGACCAGTTCCTCCAGAAGCCATTCGAAGTTGACCAACTCATCGAGCGAGTCTGTGGTCTGCTGGATATTGAACAGCTGGCAACCTAATTCCACAGATTGAAATCAGAAGGACGAACAGCGGCTGACACCAGCCGCTGTTTTTTATGGCAATGACAGAGGCGAACGAGCAGATTCAGAAGCCAGGTGAAGAACAGGAAGACTGGGCTCTGGAGATTCTGCAGGCCCTTGTCACCCCCTCCTCCGCCGAGGAAGCTGCGATGGCATGCGCAGCTGCATGGATCAATTTTGTCGATGCCACACAGGTCTGCGTTGTTGTTTTTGAATCGACCGGAACCTGCCTGACCGCTCACGGGCAACGAGAGACTGAACACCAGTCAGTCTATGTGGGGCAGCACGATTGCTCCTTTTCGATGCTGCTGTCACCTGCTGAACTGCACTCCGCGACCGGTCCGTGTGCCATTGAACAGCCCGACCTGATTCTCTGCTGGCCAGAACACTTTTCGGCCGTCCTGGTGGATCTCGATCCCACGCAGGTACATGGTGGTCGCGTTGACCTGCTCCAGGACATTAGCCGACAACTGTTGTCTCGCTGGAGTACCCCTCATACGGCATTCGCCAGTCCGGCTCATATGGAAGCGATGGCTGAATTTGCGGCAGGAGCCGGCCATGAGATCAACAACCCTTTGGGAAGCATCATCGGCCAGGCCCAGAGACTGCTGAAACAGGAACCGTCGGCAGATCGCCGTCAGTCACTGGCAACCATCGGATCCCAGGCATGGCGGATCCGCGACATGATCGGTGACACGATGCTGTTCGCGCGACCACCGCAACCCGCATTTGACACCTGCGACCTCGTTCCACTCACGAAGCGAATTGTGGACGACTGCAATTCTGAGTTTTCGGGTGGCGGAAACTGGGTCACGCTGGAGACGCTCGAGGACACACTGTGTACGTTCGCTGACACTGCGCAGATCGGAACCCTGATCAGCCACCTCGTTCGAAACGCCTGTCAGGCAGTTCAGGAAACACCAGGTCCTCAGGTGCGTGTGGCACTGTCGAGAGTATCAGCGTCCGCAATTAGCGTGACGGTCAGTGATACTGGCCGCGAGATTCCGGAGCACATCCTCAAGCATCTGTTTGACCCGTTCTATTCGGGGCGACAGGCAGGCCGCGGACTTGGTTTTGGGCTGTGCCACTGCTGGCAGATTGTTCGGATGCATAACGGAGTCCTGACGCACGAACGCTCGGGCGACCGCAACCGTTTTATTGCGCTGTTGCCGGCAGAGAACGACGCCACCTAAGGCAACGAGAGCGCACCATTAGAACTCCGGAAGCGGAG
>CAJWGB010000248.1 GCA_913031625.1 uncultured Planctomycetaceae bacterium
CGCCACCAGCAGCTTCACCTTCGCCACCAGCAGCTTCACCTTCGCCACCAGCAGCGTCACCTTCGCCTTCGCCCGGTGTCATAGTGCCTTCGCCGGGAGCCATTGCTTTGGTCGGATCGTCATCACTACCAGCTGCGGGACCGTCACCATCACCACCGCAGCCCAACATCAGTGAGAGGGGCAGCAGGAACAACATCAGCTTCTTCATTAGACTCATCCATCTTTAGATTGATTTAAAAACACCACGTTGCGTATTTGTAGCTTGGTGATTCTGTTCACAAAAATCAAATGTCACACAACAATTCCTGAATTCCAAAAGCTCTCGGCTACGAAAATTAGGCCACACGGACGATCAGGGTGATCAAGATGCTGCACTTATGTATGGTTCTGAGGCTGGATCACCCAACCTCAGGCTTACCCAATGACCTTTCAGTTCAAACTGCAGGCGACAGACTCCGGAACCTCTGCCCGACGTGGTGAGTGGCATACGCCTCATGGTGTCATTCAGACTCCAGCCTTTATGCCTGTTGGTACTCTCGGGACAGTCAAGGGGCTGCTTCCGGATCAGCTCCGAGACATCGGCACTCAAATGGTCCTTGCCAATACATACCATCTTGCGCTTCGGCCTGGCTCAGAAATTGTGCGCGACCTAGGTGGCCTGCATCGGTTCATGGATTGGGAAGGGCCGATCCTGACGGACAGTGGGGGGTTCCAGATCTTCAGTCTGGCTAAACTAAGGAGCATGGATAACGAAAAGGCCGTTTTTCGGTCTCATATCGACGGAAGCCTGCTTGAATTGTCCCCCGAGCGGGCCATCCAGATTCAGGAGGACTTGGGAGCTGACTGCATCATGTGCCTCGACGAGTGTCCGCCTGCAGATGACATGGAAGAAAAGATCTGTGCCGCAGTCGACCGAACCACACTCTGGGCAGCTCGCTGTCAGGAGGCCCAGACCCGATCAGACCAGGCCCTGTTCGGAATCGTTCAGGGAGGTGTGAGTGAAGCAATGAGAACCAGGTCTGCAGAGGGACTGCTGCCCCTCGAGTTTCCTGGCTACGCCGTGGGTGGGCTCAGTGTTGGGGAGCCGCCCGCACAGATGTACAAAACTCTGGACGTTACGACGCCGCTGCTTCCAGCTGAAAAGCCAAGATACCTGATGGGAGTTGGCAAACCGGAAGACATTATTGAAGCAGTCTGCCGGGGCATCGACCTGTTCGACTGCGTCATGCCAACCAGAAACGGTCGAAATGCGATGGCGTTTACCAGTACTGGGCCAGTGAAGCTTAGAAATGCTGTCCATCGGACGGATGAGTCTTCACTGGATCCGGAATGCAGTTGCATCGCCTGCACCCGTTATTCGCGTGCCTATCTGCGGCATCTGTTTGTGGCGCGAGAGATGCTCGGACCGATCCTGGTGTCGCTTCACAATCTGGCGTTCTACCAGCAACTTGTTCGAGGATTGCAGGCCGCCGTCGAGTCGGGAACCGTCCTCCAGTTCCGCGAAGAACAGTTTGCGAAGTGGGGTCATGTGGCGGTTTCCGTCTGACGTTACCGATTTGCCACAGACCTGCTTGTGGACAAAGTTTGCCGGCCAGATTGGCCGCTGGGGTTTCGGCCTGAGGTCGGACCTGTTGCGTCCTCTGATGGACCGCGGCATTCCCCTGACCTGCGCTTGTTTGGCGCCTGCAGCCGGCGGTAAACTTACAGAGTTCCAACCGCCAACCTGCCTCCATGAATTCCTGCCGTGACTGAATTTATCACTTGTTGCCGCCCTGCACTTGGGCTGCTGCTCACTCTGACAGTTTCGCAGCTGCAGGCCGCCGACATTCGGTTCAATCGAGATGTTCGGCCAATCCTGTCTGCAACGTGCAACAAGTGCCACGGCCCCGATGACGCCCATCGGGAAGCCGACCTGCGGCTGGATACAGAGGAAGGTATACGACGCGCCTTTTCAGGAGGTCTGAAACGCAGCGAAGGCTGGAATCGGATTACCTCAGATGATCCGGATGCTGTCATGCCTCCGCCCGATGCGCACGTAGAGCTTGAGCCGGCCGATCGAGCAACACTTGAAGCATGGGTGGCAGCGGGCGCGGAATGGGAAGGACACTGGTCGTTTCTCGCCCCTCAACTTTCAATGGTTCCGGAAGGACTCAACGATGACGGATGGGTGCGTAACCCAATCGACGCCTTTGTCTTCCGACGCCTCGCTCAGGCCGGACTCAAGCCCAACTCGGACGCAGATCGCGAACGACTCCTGCGTCGCGTCACACTCGACCTCACCGGACTGCCTCCCACCGTCGAAGAACTCGATGCCTTCCTTGCCGACAAGTCGGAAAATGCGTGGGAGCGAGTTGTTGACAGACTGCTCAATTCACCGCATTTCGGGGAACGGATGGCGGTCGTCTGGATGGATGCAGCGCGGTACGGCGACACGAGTGTGTTTCATGCAGATGGGCCTCGAACCATGTGGCCGTGGCGCGACTGGGTTATTCGCGCCTACAACGAAAATATGCCCTTTGATCAGTTCACTGTGGAGCAGCTCGCGGGCGACCTGTTACCTGACAGCACACGGGAACAGAAAGTTGCCACCGGATTTCTCCGCAACAACGCGACGACCGACGAAGGTGGTCTGATTGAAGAAGAGTATCGTGTCGAATACGCAGTGGACCGCGTGAAGACGACATCCATGGTCTGGATGGGACTCAGCATGGAGTGTGCTCAGTGCCATAACCACAAATACGACCCAATTACTCAACAGGAGTACTACCGGTTTTTTGCTTACTTCAACCAGGCAGCTGATCCCGGCAAGCAGACCCGCAACGGAAACCAGGCACCCGTCGTCGACATCCTCGACAAAGCCAATCTCGCTAAAGCTGATCTGCTGCAGGCTGAGCTCGCAGGGATCGACCCAAAACTCAGGGAGCGTTCCACAGCCGCAGAACAGGACTACCAGAAGTGGCTGACAGAAGCCTCAGCCAGTGTGGGCAAACTCCCGTTGATTCCCACAGACACTGTCTTACATCTCACACTGGACGAAGGCAAAGGGCGTGACGTCAAAGACAGCTCCGTCAACGCAAAGACGGGGCGACTTAACGGCCCCCCAAAATGGGCAGATGGACACAGTGGCAAGGCATTTCAGTGCGACGCCCGAAACTTCATCGACTTCGGCGATGCCGGCAATTTCGACGGGAGCCACGGTTTCTCATACGGAGCATGGATCAAACCTGAAGGATCACTCTCTGGTGCACCCGTTGCACGCATGAACAACGGAAACAGTTTCCGTGGCTATGACATCATGCTGTCAGGCGGGTTTATTGAAGTTCACCTCGTCCACCGCTGGCCAACGGACGCCATCAAAGTCCGAACAAAACAAAAGCTAAAAGCCAATGAGTGGCAGCACATCCTCGCCACTTACGATGGCTCCGGCAAAGCGGCCGGAGTCAGAGTTTACGTCAACGGAAAAGCTCAGCCCTGGGACATTCAGGCAGACGACCTCAAAGGAACGCTGACCTCAAAGGGTCCGTTCTTCGTGGGTCGTCGCAATGGTGGGTCAGAATACAAAGGGCTGGTCGATGAAGTTCGAGTCTACGGCCGAGTCCTTTCGGAATCCGAAGTCGCGTCTCTGGCCGGACAAAATCCAATCGCCCCATTGCTGGCGAAGGCAGCGTCAGACCGCTCGCAGGACGAACAGAACCAACTGCGGAACCATTACCTGACAACCATTGACGCCCCATACAAGAAGCTCCTTACCCGGAAGTCAAAGATCAGTGGCGAAATCAGTGGGCTGCGAAAGCCAGTCGTGAATGTCATGATTATGCAGGACGTCGGCGGTATGCGAGACACATTTGTCCTGGAGCGAGGTAACTACGCGTCTCCTTTGAAGGACCGCAAAGTTGTGCCCGGCGTTCCGGCCGCATTACCGGCACTGCCCGACACAGCACCTCCGAATCGACTGGGACTGGCGACATGGCTGACTCAGCCCGACCATCCGCTCACCTCACGCGTGGCCATGAACAATCTGTGGGCCATGTTGTTTGGTGAGGGTATCGTTCGATCGCTGGAGGATTTCGGTGCCCAGGGTGAATGGCCATCGCATCCGGAATTACTCGACTGGCTCGCCGTCGACTTTGTCAGTAACAAGTGGGACATGAAGCGTGCCATCAAGCAGATCGTGATGTCATCAACCTACCGACAGTCTGCCGTGGTGACGCCCGAAAAGCTCGCCGCAGACCCCGAAAACCGACTGCTGTCACGCGGAGCACGATTCCGGCTGCAGGCAGAATTTGTTCGGGATAACGCACTCGCGGCCAGCGGCCTCCTGATTTCGAAGATCGGTGGCGCCGGCGTGAAACCGTATCAGCCCGCAGGTCTCTGGAATGAAGTCAGCCTGAGTGGAAACGTCCGCTTCGTTCAGGATCACGGCGACAAGCTTTATCGACGATCGATGTACATTTACTGGAAGCGATCCGCGCCTGCTCCGGCCATGACAATTTTTGACGCACCGACACGTGAAAAATGTTCGATGCGAAGAAGCCGAACCAATACTCCATTGCAGGCACTCGTCACTTTGAACGATGTACAGTTTGTGGAAGCCGCCCGAGCCCTCGCGGAACTGGCGATCAAGAACGGGTCCTCATTCGATAAGCGGCTGGACTACGCTTACCGACGTGCTGCCGGTGTCAGACCGTCTGCCGCGATTCGCAGTATTCTGACCGAAGCGTACGGGGAAGAGCTGGAACGGTTTCAGCAGAACCCGGAGGAAGCGAAGAAGTTTGTTTCCATCGGTGAATCAAAGCGAGACGAGTCGATTGATGCCCCGACACTCGCTGCAATGGCCGTGGTCAGCAGCATGATTCTCAACCTTGACGCCACGCTGACTCGGTAAGAGTTCCCAGGCGTCCGCGTTACGAATTGTCAATTACCGTGATGGGACGCGGTCGCCGAACGTCAAGAGAACCAGCCACGAAGCAACCAGACTCACGTTCCTTTGCAACGCGTGCGGATTCCTTCGCGACTCAAACATGCGTCGCCTGTTGCCATGGTGCACCGCTCAGCTGCCAGGTCGTTCAAACTCACTTCGGAGACGTTCCACCGTCGTGTACTGCTCACAACCTTCGATATGGTCGTTCACCATTCCCATCGCCTGCATGAACGCATAGGCGGTCGTCGGTCCGACAAACTTCCAGCCGCGTTTCCTGAGTTGTTTTGAGAGGTCTTTCGCTTCGTCACAGGTGGTCATGGCACAGGCATCGTCTTTGCTGCGAAACGCTGCCCGTTCGGCAGGTTCAAACTCCCAGAACCACGCGGCCAGACCTCCTTCCTGTTCCACCATTTCCACGGCACGTAACGCATTGTTAATCGTGGCTTCGATTTTTCCACGGTGCCGAATGATGCCAGCATCTTTCAGCAGTCGATTCACATCTCGCTTCCCAAAGCGAGCCACCTGCTCAAAATCGAAGTCACAAAAGGCAGCTCGAAAGTTGTCACGCTTCCGCAAAATCGTCAGCCAGCTCAAACCCGACTGAAACCCTTCGAGGCAGATCTTTTCAAACAGTCGCCGGTCGTCAGAAACCGGGTGCCCCCACTCGTCGTCGTGATACTGTTCGTAGTCGTCATGCCCTTCACACCACCAGCATCGAACGTCATCGCCGCCCTGATACAACCCATCATTCATTCGTCGACCCCATCATCTTCGTCGTCATCATCTTCTTCGTCGTCATCATCTTCTTCAAAAAAGACAGACGTGCGGCGTGACCGGATCTCGGCCTGCTGTTTCTTCAGGCGTGCCAGGTACCAGAAGAAAACTCGCAGCATGACCAGGAGAACCATTCCCAACAGGCAGTATTTTGTCTTGAGGTTCACTCGACTGACAGGTCCCGAATCTGCAGATTACGAAACTGAATCCTGTCGCCATGATTCTGGAGGCCAATGACCCCCTTTCGACGTTCGACTCCAGGAACTTTCTTCTTCTGTTCGGCCGTCAGGGATGACAAATCCACGTCAACGACGGTCGTCCCGTTCACTCCGACTCGACACTCACTCCCAACGCACCAGACCGTCATCGTTTGCCATTCTCCGGCCGCCTTTGTCGCGCGTGTTGAGGGTGGAACCACCGCGTAGATTGCTCCTGTGTACTGGGCAGGCTTAAGGGACTTCCACTTCTCACCGTTATCATCGAGCAATTGCGCTTCCATTCCCGTTACCCACGGATCTCCGGTACGTGGGGCTCGAAAGAAGACTCCACTGTTCGCGTCCTTCGGCACATTGAATTCCAGAGAAAGTTCAAAGTCTGAGTACTCTTTTTCGAACGCAATCCAACCCGCACCAGGTTCCCCTGTGCAGGTAAGAATCCCGTCGCTCACGTTCCAGTTCGCACCCGCTTCACCGCCCACTCCTGCCCACCCGGAGAGATCCTTCCCGTTGAACAGTGACTGAAAAGTATCTTTGGTCCCCGTGCCTCCTCGCCATTGATCCGTCTGAAACGGACTCGCCGGGAGCCCTGCTCCGTTGACGAGATTTGGCTGAGCGACCTTATTCCATGCAAATCGCACATGCTTCGGACTCGTGACTCCGTCTGCCCGAATCAGAATATCGGTGCCGTCAATGGTCGCGACCGCAGGCACCCATGTCGTTCCGTCACCAGTAACTTCAAAGTGCGTCAGAGCTTCTCCATCAGCTGACTTTAGTCCGTCGGCATGGGCGAATTTCAATCGAACGGCATTGCCTTCGACCGACATCGACTGATACAGCGGGCCGGAATAGACAATCCCTGACCTGCCATATTGCTGTGTCAGTGCCCAGAGACTCAGCCGTTTGCCGACGTCCAGTTTGTTCCTTGGGTGAATGTCCGCGATGTTGTCGACGAGATCAGTTGTGACAGCCATTCCAGTGTTTGGAATCTTGAGCGTTGCGGCCTGAGCTTCCCACAGAGCGGGCAGCTGTCCCGGTTCGTAGCGACCCGACCAGGGGGCTATCTGGACAAAGTGAAAGGCCATGTCAGGATTGCCAAAGCTGTCACGCCAGCCTGCAATCAGATCTTTCATTTTGCCTTCGTACGAGAGTCCATTCTTCTGCAGAACGTTGGTTTCTCCCTGGTACCAGATTGTTCCGCGGACAGACACATTCGTGAGCGGTGCAATCATGCCATTGTACATGCCCCCTGACTTCCCATCCTTGATCGTCCACGGCTCAATAGGCGAGCCTCCCCATGAGCTGTTGATCAATCCAACGGGTACTCCCAGTTCATCCTGAAGCTCTCTGCCAAAGTAGTAGAGGACCGCGGAGAAGGCGGGAATGCTCTCAGGAGTGCAGTCCTTCCATTTCGCGACGACATCATCAGCCGGAGCAGGCATCTGTCTTTTAGGCACATGAAAGAGCCGGATTGTCGGATGAGTGGCAGCCTCAATCGCAGCGGCTGCATCCTGCGTATTCCTGAGCTGCCATTCCATATTGGACTGACCGGAACCGATCCAGACTTCGCCGACGAGGACATCTGTCAGTTCAATCTGATTGGTGCCTTTGACGGTAATGGTACGTGCACGACCGTCGGCTTTCTGAGGCTTCAGGGTCACCAGCCAGCGACCCGCGTCATTAGTAATGGCCTTCTGAGTTTCTGAGCCGAGGTGTACTGATACTTCTTCGCCTGCAGCGGCGGTCCCCCAGATTCGAACCGGCTCATCTCGTTGAATGACCATATGGCTGTCGAGAACAGCGGGAAGTTTGACTTCCGCGGTCGATGACTGAACGAGAGTCAGACATGTCGCGGCGACACAAATCAGACGTAAACGCATGAACCAGCTCCTTCGAAAGACAGACAGTCGACTCAATTCATCCCATATGGCAATCCGCTCGTCAACTGACCGTTGCTACCGATCGCAGGTTCACAATAATGACGCTCTGCCAAACCTAACTGAGTTGCCATTGCTTATGTCTGTCCCCGCTGATTTTCAGGAACTCGTTGCGTCACGCCGCGCATGGATTGATGAGGTGCTGCGACCATGGTGCCAGCAGGCCAGTCAGAAGGAGCTTCGGCAGGTGGAACAGGAATGGCTGGACATCGCAGGACGAGTTGACGCTCAGGCAACCCTTTGGACATGGGCGTGGGAACGGTTTGACGCTCTGACATGGCCGGACCTCGCCGGTGTCAATGAAACCAGAAGAGTTGTCGTCACACTGAAGGACGGAACTTCTGCACAGGGTTGGCCGGACTCCCGTGCAAGTGTGCGAGGCAATCTGGTTCTGGTGGACCGGACTGCTGAGGGAAGTGTCCAGCACGGCCCATGGTCCATCGATAACGTTCAGTCCGCCTCATTTCTCGAGGAAGAATAGAATGCGAACAATTGCCGCTGTGCTCCTGCTCTGCCCCCTGATTGGATGTGGTTCAGGTGGAGCTGACTACTCCAGTCCCTCGAAGACAGTGCTGACTCTCCAGGAAGCCTACAGAAATGAAGACATTGAGGCGGCCGTGTCGTGCAATGACTTTGTCGCTGAAGCTCGCATCAAACTTGCAGAACATACGAACGAGGACGATGACCTGATCAACGTCACTGCAAAGCAACTGGAGAAAGACTTTCGGGATAAAATCAGGCGCGGAGGCTTCCCGGATGTTTCAGAAATCAAATCGGAGTTTGGCGAGCCAACGCAGCATGAAACTCACAGTGATGTTACTCAGATTACTGAGACCGTCAGCTGGTCCAACGATCGCAAATCAACGGAAAACTACTCGCTCGTTAAGTCAGGCTCCGAGTGGAAGCTGGTCTTCGCGGTCTCCAGCATGCCTTACAATCGAATCCCCGCCCCGGTTGAAAAAGAGGGGGATGAGAAGAAGACTGAGGACAGAAACTGACCAGTGCTGGTGTGCCAGGAGTTGCAGGCCGGGGGCGAGCGACTCGCAGGCCGGCAACCAAACCTGCATTCCGCCTCATCGCCGCGAGAACAAACAATGCAGCACCGCATTAAAGAAGAACTGCATTTCGTTTTGGTATTCGTGGGTCTCGTCTGGTTCGTCTTTCTTGTTCACTGGCTGATTGCAGAACGAGTCATCAGCGGCGGCCTGAATTCCTGGGGACTCGCCCCCCGTGACCCGGGCCACCTTGTCGGAATCCTGACAATGCCGTTCCTGCACGGAGGATGGAGCCACCTCATTGGCAACACACTGCCATTAACAGTCCTGCTCTGCCTGCTGGCTGGTTCTCGCGCCAACACACTGATCGTTGTTCCAACTGTGACACTGGCCGGGGGGCTTTTGCTCTGGTGTTTTGGCCGCGCAACAGGCAGTGACGGAGCTTCACTCGTTCATGTGGGTGCCAGCGGCCTGATCTATGGCCTGATGACCTTCCTGATCGTTGGTGGATTCCGCGAGCAGCGAGTCCG
>CAJWGB010000249.1 GCA_913031625.1 uncultured Planctomycetaceae bacterium
GCGGACACTCCACTTCCGTGGAACCTGTGACTGCTCCCGGGAAGCAGAGTTCGTAGTTGATGAGGTCGTCAAAAAGGGACATTAGCCTATGTCGGTGAGGTTCCAGTGATCGCGGAGTATCGCAACGGCGGATTCGGGTAGGGAACCGAGGTTAAACGCCAAACCCTCCTCATACTCACAAAGTGCTTCAGCGGCAGCGTCCGATAGAAACGTAACGTTGGGAAAGCGTAAGTCTTCATCGAGTTCAGATAAGGAACTCGCTGCGTCTTCATCCAGATGTGTGCATGTGGCCAAAGCACTGTTAAACAGGCTGCAATGCAAACTGCTGATCTCAAGAACGATTTCACGAGTTAACAGTCCTTCATTCGCTGCAACTTTGCACGCGAGGTCATAGGATTCAATCACATCTTCAATATGCCGCCCGTCATCAGTGTCAATGTAATCAGACAAAGACTCGAGCTCTTCTTTGCAATAATCCCACGCCTCTGCTGTGCCAGCCCGCGCCTCAAGTGTTTTCGCGAGAGTGATCGCTTTGGGGGCAATGTCACACCCTTGTTGCCTCAACTCCCGGAGTGTCCTTAAGGATGGCAGATGAAGGCTGTCACCATCCCCCACTAAACGCCAGACTAAGTGGTCAGCGACCGCATCCGACATGTTGGTCAATCCGCAGAGCCATAAACATCCCTGAAACTTACTCAGGCTCTCGGCAGCAGCGTCGGACAATTCAGTGAGGCCGCCGAGGTCGAGGCTACCCTTGTGCTTGCTCAGGCTCTCGGCAGCAGCGTCGTCAATCGCTGTGAACCTATCGGTGTTCACGGAATCTTCTTCCGCCAAAAACTGCTCAGCAATCTCTTTCGTCAGTACTTTCTCGTCGCTCATGCCCATCTCCCCAACTGTTGCCGCTTGATTCAACTGCCACTGATTATCCCCCCCCCCGCACGTCAATCAAGCAAGCGGAGAGGAATCATCATGCAGAAATGTCGGTGAGGCGTAATAGGCTCATGCTAATGGCGAGAACCTTACCACTCCCTCACCCCAATCCACATCAACCCCGCCACCACACTCGCAGCACTGGAATGTGTCCTGGCACATGGGGTCATCGACTGGCACAGTCAGAGTTCACCGCAGCGGGGACATTCCACTTCCGTGGAGCCAGTGACGGTACCCGGGAAGCAGAGTTCGTAGTTGATGAGGTCGTCGTTAAGACCGCGGAATTCATTGATGGTTCATGACGATGCGTTTTCAGCATCCAGCCTTTCTCGCAAAGCTTCAATTTCTTTGCTATTTCGAAGGGAGTTTCGGTAAGCCACGAATGCCAATCCCAATGCAAGACCGCTTATAATCGAATTAAATGAGACGTTCGGATAATACATCGTATATTCCCCATATGTGATGTTGGCTGGTCTATCTCCCGATTATCCCCGCCCCCCGCACGTGAATCAAGCCGCGAGAGGCTCCGTAATCAATGTGGAGCAGGGCGAGGGAGCAAGTTATTTCGGACTGATGGAACTCGCTGGTGGCAACGCCAGTGAAGACGACATGCTCGTGTTGGGCCGACTGGCGTTGGTCTGCAGATGCTGAAGACTCCTCTCAGGATCTCGCCGTACTGCTTGAACGTCAGCGGTGACAGTATGCCATTCTGTACCTGTCATAATCTGGCATCCCGGAAGTGTTCACCGACGACCTCGATGGTCAGAACGAGACTGATAGCCAGGATGGAATTGACTTCCCGCCGAAGGACCTCCGCTGGATTCACGTTCGGGTCAGCCTGCATGCCCTCGACCAGTAACGCCAGTTTTCTGAGGGTCTGGGCTTCGCAGGTTCCCGAGGAATACATTCTGCCGTCGATCTGCTGCGCATACTGACCGGTGGCGTGGAGTGTGAGGTTGAGTGATGAAAGACGGGGCATTGCAGTTCCCCGGAGTAGATGATGACAACCGTTCAGGCTGTGGTCGCCGGTTTAACCAGCATTTCGCTACGGCAGTACCGACGAACGCAACCGAAAACCGGTACACGATTCACGACTTTCACACGACCGTGCTGCACCTTGACCATACACCTCTGACGTTCCGCAAAGTGGTCGTGGCATACGGCTCACAGATGGGCCTGGAGAAGTCGCCACTGCCATCATTGCCTGAATTCCGCCCGGCAATGAACCGATTTCTTCCGGGAACATTGAGACCGGGGTGTTGAGGCCTCAGAATCGCCAGTAGACTGCCGCTCTGCCGTCCGATGTGGGCAGCAGTTTCTGTTAATTGGAGTGAGTGTGAATGTCGGTTGATGTAACACCCGAATGTGGCCTGAATTACTCTGAGCTCGCAGACCGCGTGCTGCAGGGCGGGCAGATTTCCCGTGACGAAGCCATCGCAATTCTCGGAGCCCCCGACACGGACGTGCTCAGTATCCTCGACGCCGCGTGGAAAGTTCGTCGTGAACACTTTGGCAGTTCCGTTCAGCTGTACTACCTGAAGAATGCCAAGAGCGGATTGTGTCCTGAAGACTGTGGCTATTGCTCTCAGGCGAAGGGCTCAGAAGCAGAAATCGACAAGTACCCAATGCTCGATGCTGACGAACTGAAAGCCGGCGCAAAACGAGCCTTCGACAGTCGCGCGCGAACCTACTGCATCGTGGCAAGCGGACGCGGTCCGTCTGACCGTGAAGTAGACCATGTCTGTGACGTCGTGAAAGACATTAAACAGGAGTACGGTCTGCACATCTGCGCATGTCTGGGACTGCTGAAGCCAGATCAGGCAGAGCGACTTAAGGAAGCAGGCGTTGATCGTATCAATCACAACCTCAACACCAGCGAGAACTTCCACGACGAGATTGTGACCACTCACACGTTCGCGGATCGACTCAAGACACTCGACATCGCCAAAGACGTCGGCCTCGAATTGTGCGCCGGCATGATCGTGGGCATGGGCGAAACGCATGAAGATGTTGTGGACGTGGCGATCAAACTCGCAGATCTGAAGGTCGAATCAATTCCGATTAACTTTCTGATTCCGATCGAAGGAGCACAACTGGGTCGACCGGTTGATCTCGATCCGCGGTACTGCCTGAAGGTGCTCGCCATGTTCCGGCTGACCAATCCTGCTACGGAGCTGCGAATCGCCGGAGGCCGCGAAGTGAATCTGCGAACCATGCAGCCCATGGGACTGTACGCAGCGAACTCAATGTTTGTCAGTGACTACCTGACGACTCCGGGCCAGGCAGCACACGAAGACTTTCGCATGATTCGCGACCTCGGATTTGAAGTCACCGCTGGCGACTACGAATCGGAACAGCTGCTGGCACAGCTCGACAAACCACTCGATGCCTCACTGCCTGTACTGTCCGATGGCCAGGGATGTAACACCGGCGGGTCCTGCAACTCGTAAGCATGCTCAGCCGGGCAGCTCGCGCCGCTCCGCTATGAAGCTGTAATAAGATCGCCGAAGGCCAGGACCCTGGGCATCAACGAACGCTCAGTCCGGGCAATATTTCGCCCGACGACCCGTTTGAAAATCAGGGCTGATTCGGCCATCCTTCCTGCTGGTCGGCCCGCTGGAGCATTCCCACGTGAGCGATCAGAACCGAACAATTCGCTGGACGAAATGAATCCCTCATGATGCGCGTTTCCCCATTGCTGGCTGCTTTCCTTCTTGTGACCACGGTCAGTGCACAGAACCTTGAGCAACAGCTGCTGTCTGTGGCTCCGGAACAACTGGCAAAGTCATCTCGCCAGGACGGGGATGCTCGACGAGGAGCGATCCTCTTTCATCAGGTACATATTGGCTGCGTGAAGTGTCACGCCGTGAACGGGGCGAAGAATGCGCTCGGACCTGATCTGACGGCTCTCGCAAAACAAAAGGATGCGACAGACACTCATGTGGTGACCAGCATTCTGAAACCGTCTGCCGCAATTCGCAAAGGATTCGAGCCCTACACGGTCGTGACCGATGATGGAAAGGCCCGCACGGGTTTGCTGATCAGTCGCTCTGACACGGAGATTGTCCTTCGTGATCCTGCGACCGGAGAGCGGATTTCGATCCCCGCAGAAACCGTCGATGAGGCAGTTGCCAATACCGTATCCGTAATGCCGAAAGGCATCGCAAATCAGGTCGGTGGTCGCCAACAGTTCCTCGACCTCGTGCGATACGTGCTGGAGATTAAAGACGGCGGACCGGAAGTGGCACGTTCGCTGCAGCCGCCTCCAGGGATGATCACGTTTAAGATACCGGAATACGAAGCGCGCGTTGATCACGCGAAACTGATCAGCAGCCTCGACAATGATGCCCTGAAACGCGGCCAGAAGATCTACAACCGACTGTGCATTAATTGTCACGGAGACCACGATCGACCAGGCTCGCTTCCGACAGCTCTTCGATTTGCTGAAGGTAAATTCCGCAACGGCGGTGACCCGCACACCATGTACCGCACCCTGACGCATGGATTCGGTCTAATGGTCCCCCAGACATGGATGGTGCCACGGCAGAAGTACGACGTCATTCACTACATCCGCGAGACCTATGTAAAACCTCGCAACGAAGCCCAGTACATCGCGGTCAATGATTCCTACCTGTCGTCTCTGCCAAAGGGAGACACGCTTGGGCCGGATCCCGTTGAATACGCACCGTGGTCTGACATGAATTACGGACCGGCCATGATCAATACGTTTGAGATTGGAAATAACGGCCGCAACTTTGCGTACAAGGGTATCGCTACTCGACTGGACGCCGGCCCCGGCGGCGTCTCCAAGGGGAATAAGTGGATGGTCTTTGATCATGACACTTTGCGAATTGCGGCTGCGTGGACGCGACCGGCTGACTCTCGAGGAAACAACTTCATCAACTGGCAGGGGATCCATTTCGACGGACGACACAATATTCACCCTCGAGTCGTTGGCGATCTACACTTCGAAAACCCAACCGGGCCAGGCTGGGCACGACCGGGGTCGAGGTCCTTTGAAGACAATGCACGCGTGGTTGGGCGTGATGATCGACGCTACGGCCCCCTTCCGCGGGACTGGGCTCAATATCGAGGCCTCTACATGTCCGGTGATGAGTCGATCGTCAGTTACGCGGTCGGCCGCCGCGATGTCCTTGAGAAGGCCGGACACCTCGAAGTCACCGTCGACGGACAACTCATCGATGTATTCACGCGTACAATGTCCGTTGGGCCTGGCAATCAGGACAATCTGATGCTGGTGGCTACTCACGCAGATCAGCAGGTGAGTCTGCTTAAAACGAACAATGCCGTCAGTCTGCAGCCGGGACAGGCTCCTGTTGCTGAAGCGCCGGCAGAAACATCGGCTGTCGCCAGCAGGTTTGGCGGCAACTCATGGCTGCAGATCAACGAAGGCAGAGCCTTCGATATGACCGGGAAAGACTTCACCATCATGGCGAAGATTCGGACACGCTCCGACGGGACGATCTTTTCCCGCACAGCAAAACGTAATGAGTGGGTCCGGGATGGAAAAACGTTCTTCATTCGCGGCGGACGGCTTTGTTACGACATTGGCTGGGTAGGAGTCGTCTCATCTGATCAACGTGTGGCCGATGGCAAGTGGCACAAAGTGGCGATCACATGGGATCACAAGAAGGGCGAGGTCCAGTTCATTGTGGACGGCAAATCGGCCGGTGGCGGAACCATCCGCCCATCCGGAAACGTCAGGAACCATGTCGCCCGAATTGGCTTTTCAGCCGCCAACTTCCCAAAGAAAAGTGCCTTTAAAGGTGATATGGAGTCTGTCAGTTTCCATCAGGCTGACCTCTCGGCATTTCTGCAGGGTGACCGAAAGGGACCGGCAAATACGCTGGTTGCTCAGTGGAATCTGACTCAGGCAGCCGTGAACGGTAAACTGCCATCCGCGGCTGGAAAGAAGCTGGTGGCCAACGTCCAGCAGGGAGCTGCTTCAGAACAGACAGCGTCAGGCGGCGGGAATGCAATCGCCGCCGGCGTCATTGGAGCAGACCTCCAGCTGACGAATCAGCAGAATCGACTTTGCCTCGAAGTGGCTGCTTCCGACAACGATCAGAAGTATGTTGTGTGGACCACCCGCAGCAGCAAACCTCTTACGGAAGCTCAGTTGGCGTCTCTGGCAGCTGCAATTGCAGACAAGGCTGATGTGGCTGACCTGAATGCAGAAATCAAACGCAGCTCCGCGCCACGCTGGCCCGAAGTCCTCACGACGACTCCCGTTGTCGGTGCCGAAGATGGACCGTTTGCGATCGACGTTCTGGCGGCACCTGAATCAAATCCGTGGCTGGCAAGAGTCCGACTGACTGGCCATGACTTTTTCCCCGATGGAGACCGTGTGGCTGTCTGCAGCTGGGATGGCGACGTCTACATGGTGACAGGACTTAAGACTCTGACGACTGATAAGCCGGAGCTCAAATGGCGACGTATCTCCGCTGGTCTGTTTCAACCACTCGGGTTGATGGTCGTGGCGGGCGACATTTATGTCACGTGCCGAGACCAGCTCGTGATTCTCCGCGACAGAAACCAGGATGGCGAAACGGATCATTTTGAATGCTTCAATAATGACCATCAGGTGACCGAGCATTTTCATGAGTTCGCCATGGGACTGCAGCGAGACGAAGTCGGCAACTTCTATTACGCCAAGTCAGCACGTCACGCCCTTAAGGCAATCGTCCCACATCACGGAACATTGCTGCGAATCCCGTCTGATGGGTCTCGAACGGACATCCTCGCGACCGGATTTCGAGCAGCGAACGGCGTCTGCCTGAATCCGGACGGCTCCTTCATCGTGACCGACCAGGAAGGTCACTGGAATCCCAAGAACCGCATCAACTGGGTGAGAGAAGGAGGATTCTATGGCAACATGTTCGGCTATCACGAGGTTACGGATTCATCCAACGACGCCATGGAACAGCCCCTGTGCTGGATCACAAACGCGTTCGACCGCTCTCCAGCAGAGTTGATGTGGGTCAACAACAAGTCATGGGGACCGCTCAATGGCTCGTTGCTGAATCTGTCTTACGGCTACGGAAAGATCTACGTTGTTCCACACGAAGAAGTGGATGAACAGATGCAGGGCGGAATGTGCCAGCTGCCAATTCCTCAGTTCCCGACCGGAATTGTTCGAGGACGAATTAGCCCTCACGACAACGGACTTTACCTGACTGGGATGTTCGCCTGGGCAGGCAGCCAGCATCACCAGGGCGGCTTTTATCGTTTGCGGTACACCGGCAAGCCAGCACATCTCCCTGTTGGGCTGAATGCATCCGGCAAACAGGTGACTCTTTCCTTCACGGACCCAGTCGATCCGGAAACTGCGAGGAACCCCGGCAGCTACGCCATTAAAGTCTGGTCACTGAAACGAACCGCGAGCTACGGATCAAAACACTATGACGAACACCCACTCAAGGTGGCTGCTGCGTCTGTCTCAGACGATGGGAAAACCGTAACCCTGACGCTGCCGGAGCTGGCACCGACGTGGTGTATGGAAATCAAAACACGCCTGAAGACATCCGACGGCACACCGTTCGAACGGGTGATTCACAACACCATCCATAAGCTTCAGTAACTGATGGCACGCGTCTTTCTGCCACCCCGGTTACGCAAGCTGGCCGGGGCTGAGAGCCTGGATGTTGCAGGCGGGACGGTCCGGGAGGTGCTGACCCGTCTCGCCGATGATCACCCCGATCTTGCGGAACAGCTGCTGTCCGAAAACCAGCTGGCACCGGAACTTCAGTTGTCCGTCGCCAATGTCATGACACGAAAACTGACGACTCCCGTTGAGGACCACACGGAGATTCATTTCCTGCCGGCGATCGGCGGCGGATAGCCACAGCAGGCCGGGGCAAGCGAAGCGAGGGCCGGCCTGCTCTGCGTTCCTCTGTGCTCTCTGTGGTGAATGCACACGGGAGGCTACATGGAATCGCAGCTACCAGTTGATCGATCACAAAACGGACAGGCCTCCATTTGCATGATCCCGTGCCACATGGCGCAACGCTCCGGCGACACCTCCCCAGGCAGTGGCTCCTGAGCTGTGTGAAAGAACCGTTCGAGACACTCCCCGTCTCCGGCCACCAGTCCAGCATCACACAGCTGATTCAGTACTCGGGAAACGGTAGATCGGCCGATGTCCAGATCCCTTTGGGAAAACGAAACTGCAGCGTAGAGTGATTCGCCGGTGAACGGAGGCCGCTGCTGGAATACCACTTCGGCCACTGCCGCGTGCTCGTCATCGGGTTCAATGCCGTGGCTGGTGAGCCAGGAATGAAATTGTTCAGTACGTGAAGTCATCGATTGTCCCGGTGAACTGCCTCAATCCCTGTCCGATGGCGAATCAAGTGCCTGCAGGAGTTTCTGCAGCCGATCCGGAAAGTCCTGTTCCCGGTCAATCGCGAACCAGCGTTGAGACCCACTGCCCCTGCTGCGCACGCTGAGTTGCAGTGGCTTCTCGGCTGGCCAACCGGGCACTCGCAAAAGAAAGAAGCCAGAAGCATCTTCATCCGATGTCCATGTGGGAACGAAGATTAGCTCCGTTGTCTTGTTGACGTCAGTCCAGCTGGTTGGCTCCTGAGTAATGTCAAACTGAATGTTCGTCGTGTCATTGACCTGCAACTCAAACCCTTTGGCTGGTTGACTCTGCCATCCGATTCCGCCGCTGAAAACATATAGACCGCTGCTACGTCCTTTCGGCGAGTCCGCTGTCCAGCGAATCTCAGTGCCCTCAGATTCCTGACGAATGAATCGACGACTCACGGTGTCACCACAAAAGTTGAACCAGTCAGACGCTGCTGAATCATCGTCTCTGAACTGAGCACATCCATTTGCTGCATTGGCAGCGAGGCTGCGAAAACGGCTTACAGTCTTTCGCTGAGTACTCGGGAGTGTTGCCACCCGGTTCGCAAGGTTCTTCCACAACAGTTCCTCACCGCTCGGTAGTCGATGAAAATCGGGATGCTTCTGATCAGCAGCCGCTCTGAATGTCGGACCGGCAAGTGCGTCTACGCCGGCGACAACAACATCCTGAATCTCCGGCAGGTAACGACCGGGTTGCGCGTAATAGACCTGCGAGAATTCTGCCTCGTAGCCGCCTTCCTCCAAAACCCGACGTGACGGAATATAGCCTGGCATGTCATTGGACCATGCTGTGAGCCAGAGTCTGCGCCAGTCAAGTTTTGCGTTGAGCAGCACGGAATAGTCCACGCACACTTCCCCTGCCATAAAGACCATCATCAGTTGGTCGCCGAACTTCCACACTGTGAGTGGAT
>CAJWGB010000250.1 GCA_913031625.1 uncultured Planctomycetaceae bacterium
AGCCATTTCCTGTCCTGAAGGCTGGCGGTGCTTCGCCCGTGCCAGCCGAGTTCTGGAGGCTGGGAGACAAGTCACGCGGCAGTCAGTTGTTTCACCGCATCGGCTGCGTGGCGTGTCATGAGCCAGACGCGAAGCTCGAGCCGGCTGGAGCTACGAAGCCGGGGGCGCTGGATAAGGTTCTTGATCAACTGACACCGGAGGAACTGGAAGAACTGGGACTGAGTGGTGCGGCTCGCCGCGTGTCCTCAGTGCAGTTCGGAGCGCTCGAGCAGAAGTATTCGCGGCGGTCGCTGACGATGTTTCTGCATGATCCGCATCGAACACGCCCGGATGGTCGGATGCCCAGATTTCAACTGAGTGTGGTGCAGGCAGCTGATCTGGCTGAGTGGCTGTTGGATCGTGGCTCCCGGAGCCCCGTTGACGAGGTACTGGCTGTTGATTCATCGGCTGACCTCGTGGCGGAGGGACGACGATTGTTTCAGAGTCTGGGTTGTGCGAACTGCCATACCGTTTCTGAAGAGCTCACGGCACTCAAGACACCTCCACTTGCCGATCTTAGTGCGAATTCGTCCGGCTGCCTTCAATCGCCAGAGCAGCGGACAGCGTTAGATCTGCCTGACTTTCATCTTTCGAAAGACCAGTTGCGATATGTGTTAGCCGCCTTAAATGCATCGGATACCCCCGACGCGAGAGGCAGCCTGCAACACACGCTGTTGAAATTTAACTGTCTTGCGTGTCATGAACGAGAGAGTTCCGGCCGGCAACTCGGTGGGGTTGGCCGCTATCGACGACCGTGGTTCGAAACCTTTGGGCACGTGGATCTCGGAGACGAAGGACGCCTGCCTCCGCCGCTTACTCAGGTGGGACGTAAGCTGAGAGCTGACTGGCTGACCAGGGTTCTTCAGGGAAAGGCTCAGATAAGACCGCACATGCGTGCGCAGATGCCATTGTTCCCATCCGCTCAGATCAATAAGTTGCCTCAACTTCTGGTGCAGCAGGATCGCAGCGAAGCCGTTCCAGCTGAGACCAGCGTATTCGCGGCAGGTGGCGACACTGAGGCTGGCAGGCTGCTGCTCGATACGGGATGTGTTCAGTGTCATCCGATTCGCGGAGAGGCACTGCCAGGTGTGATGGGGACCGATCTTTCCGGAGTGGCATCTCGGGTGACGCCCGACTGGTTCCATGATTTCCTGTTAAACCCTGCGGCGATGAAGCCACGCACTCGAATGCCGACCTTTTTTCCAAACGGCAAAAGTCAGAATCCGGACCTGCTTGTCGGAGACACCGAGCGTCAGATTTCGGCCATCTGGAACTACCTCAAAGACAGCAGCCAGCCACTACCACCAAAGATTGAGCAGGCCCGTTCTGCCACCTATGAACTTGTCCCGAAAGACCGGCCAATACTCCTGCGAACGTTCATGCAGGAAGCCGGTACTCATGCGATTGCTGTTGGCTTCCCAGCAGGTGTGCACGTTGCTTTTGATGCTGAACAGGTGCGCCCCGCATTTCTGTGGCGTGGGCGTTTTCTGGATGCTCGCGGAACATGGTTTGAACGCTTTACTCCGCCGGCTGTACCACTTGGCAAGGCGGGCATTGCACTTCCTGCGGGCCCTTCGGTGGCGATTCTTGCTGATCGAGATCAGGCATGGCCAGCCGGAGCAGTTGGCGGGCAGAGCGGAGGAGCCAGAACTATTCAATTCAAGGGGTACCGTCTGGATAACCATGGAGTTCCTACGTTTCTTTATCGTGTTGAGTCGCTGACGATCGAAGAACGACTCGAGCCGGCCAGGAACGGCATCCGTCGACAGATCAGGACTTCGGGGACCTTGACCGACGCAACTGCGTGGCTGCGAGTTCTGACAGGGTCCAGGCTGAAGTCCCTCCCCGCAATGAACGGTCGCATTGTGATCTCTGACGGTAGTGGGCTCACAGTCATTGTTCCCGAACACGCGAAATCAGTTGTGCGCAGTAGTGACGGGACTGGTGAGTGCATTATTCCGGTCACGGCCGGTCAACTGGAGGTGATCTACTCATGGTAAGCCAACAGATCCGTATTCGTTCAGTGCTGCTGGTCGTGTTGACAATCGTGAGCTGTCTGATGGTTCGCAGTGAGTGTGCGGACCGAGAGAGTGACTATTATCGGCTGATTACAATTGCCGCGTCGGAAAGCCCAACCGCTTCGCGTTCAAAACAATGGAAACCGGCTCCTGATGGTCTGGCCCTTGAGGTGAGTGGGCTGGAAGTCATGGACGATCAACGTGTAGCTGTCGCAATTCGAAAGGGCGAAGTGTGGATTCTTGATGGGGTCTATGAAGATCCTCCTGCAGACGTAAAGTACACAAGATTCGCGACGGCTCTGCATGAGCCGCTGGGACTACTTAAGGATGGTGATGCGCTCTATACGGCGCAGCGAAGTGAGCTCACACGAATACGCGACTCAGATCAGGATGGAGTCGCTGACGAGTACATTTCGGTGGCCCGCGGCTGGGGAGTCACCGGTCACTACCATGAATATGCCTATGGCCCAAAGAAGGATCGTAACGGTAACCTCTGGATTACTCTGAACATCGGCCTTGGTCTCCGTGGCGCGCAACTGCAGCGAACGATTCGGGAGCCGGGACTTGGATACCGTCAGGGCCGGTGGCGCGGCTGGGGGATGAAAGTGACTCCTGCTGGAGATCTGATTCCGGTGTGTGCGGGAATGCGGTCTCCCAGTGGAATTGGCATGAATGCGGCTGGTGACATGTTCTATACAGACCAGCAGGGCAACTGGGTGGCCACCAATTCGCTGCACCATATGCGTGAGGGGGCATTCTTCCATCATGCGGAAGCACTTGCGTCGATGAATCTGCCGGGTAGTCCGGTCAGGGGAGTGAAGAGTGTGCCGGGTGGTCTGCCCTACCCTGAAGCGATGGCACGGTTCTCTCAGTTGAAGCCTCCCGCTATTTGGTTTCCGTACAAGAAAGCGGGGCAATCGGCGACCGATATTCTGCTGGATTCCAGTGGAGGTGAATTCGGACCATTCTCGGGGCAATTGTTTGTTGGTGAGTTTACTCAGGCCAGTATTCATCGGGTGTTTCTTGAACAGGTAAACGGTGAATATCAGGGAGCCTGTTTCCCATTTCGTTCACGCTTTGCGTCTGCCGTTCTCCGACTGGCTCAGGGAACAGACGGCAGTGTGTTTGTTGGGCTGACTAATCGTGGCTGGAGTAGTCTGGGGACCGCTTCCTATGGCCTTCAACGACTTGTCTGGACGGGCCTGACTCCTTTTGAAATGAAAGAAATTCGAGCCCTTCCACACGGCTTTCGCGTCGTCTTCACGAAGCCCGTTGATCCTCAATCTGCTGCTGATCCTGATTCGTGGCGTCTGGCGAGTCATACCTATCTCTATCATGCGACATATGGCAGTGATGAAATCCAGAAGGCAGGCCTGAAGGTGACAAAAGTGGAGGTGGCTGAGGATGGCCGTTCCGCAGACTTACATGTTGAGGGACTGCGGCAACTGTTTGTTCATGAGATTGCAGCGCCTGGCGTGCGGAGTCTCGATAGTCAGCCACTCCTGCACAATACCGGGTGGTATACTCTGAATCAGATTCCCGCAGAGTGAGCTTCAGTGCGGATCGTTGTCGCCATCGATGCGTCTTAGGTGCTGCAGGTACGCGATCGCATTTCCCAGTCGTTTACCGGCCCTCCCCTGCAGTCCGGTAGGCAGCGATGAAAGGCCGGCCTTGTGCATGATTTCGTCCAGGGTTTTACAGTCGCGATATAGATTGACAGATTTCAACAGGATTGGTGGCCTTGCTCCTGTCGCTGCTCCCAGCTGAGTGAGACCTCGAATGGGGCCCGAGTGGAATGAGCACAGAATATCTGTGGGCTTCAGAAATGAATTCCATTTCTCACGGAATTCGGCGTGGGTCGGCGCGGTGGTCATGATATCTGGCAGGCCCGTCAGCCTGAGAAACTCCGTCGGCAACTCAGTGGTGGGCCTGATCGCGCTCTCGAACACTTCAGGTTCTGTTCTCATACGACGGGCAACGACATAGATGAGAGACTGGTCACGGCGATGAACGCCTTTTTGCCCAAATGCCGTCTCACCATAGACCACAACCAGGTTTTCCGATTCCTCCAGAATTGCTTTCGGAATGTTGTGGCGTGCCCCTGTAAGGGGCCGACTGCGGACACGAACTGCGTCTCCCTTGTGCGCCAGCTGATCACTGACCATGTGCTGGAATGCAATCATCAAGCCTTCAACATCGGTTTCAGGTTCCAGAATCTGCAGTGCCTGGACGGTCGCTTCCAACGTGGAAAGGGACTGCTCAGTCGGCTCACGGCGGAGTTGATACTGGCTGGGGCGTTCCGGAAGGAGCTGATATCGCGGGAGTGTCTGGAGGATTGGAATATCACGCATCAGCGTTCTTGCGTGATGCCATGTTCCGTCAAGGATCACCAGTTCAGACGGGCGTTGTTGGGGCGCGATGGAATTCAGCAGAGGCACATTGGGACCTGGATAGAGAATTGCTGCATCCTGACGGAGCTCTACCCTCTTCCTGAGCCCACTGGTCTGGTCCACAAGCAGTTCGCAGTTTGATAATGCCTCCCTAACGATCCGTGCTGTATTGAATGCATGGAATCGTTCTTTGACGTGCTGAAGAATCAGGATGTTGAGTTGATTCCGGATCGCCGGAATGGAACTGCAGAAACACATATTCAGAGGGCGAAAACATGTGTAGCAGCGTTGTCGCCCGGTCTGCTTCCGATCAGTGTCACAACTGGTTCGACGGAGTGAGTTATTTTGACTCACGGAGTCAGCACCCGTTGCAGGGCTCTCTCAATTCTCGACTGCGATCCGGGAGGGACCCACAGCCACGTGTCATGGAATTTATCCGCGAACGAAGCATTCGTCGGAATGTAGCCTGTCCAGGATTCGCCATAGCCCATTCCAACGACAAATGAATCTGGTCTGAGCTTCTGAGCCATTAGTTGATAACCAACAAATGCCTCACCTGGGAACAGGAGGAGTTGAACAGATCCGAAATCCACCACAGGCAAGTCGATTGGCTGGCCGGCGGACACGCGTGCGAAGCTGGACAGACCCATTGCCGCAAGGATGCGTTTTTCGGTGGTTAGTTCTTTATTGTTAAGTGACAGCCGGAGAGTCTTTGGGTTGAGGTCAGCATGACTGTAATACTCCAGGATGAGTGGTGTGCTGCGGAACGTGGCCTGACTCAGCGGCTGACGCTTCGTAGCATCCCACGCAGCCTGCATTCCCTTGAAGAGTCGCTCGGTAAGCTCTTCTCGCGCCTTTTCAGATCCATCATTGTATTTCCCGGCTGTGACGTCTCCGCTGCAGCCCGATGCATAGATCTGAACGACATTCGGTAGCAGTTTCTGCATTCGTCGTCGAGCCAGGCCAACGAAATCTGCTGATACTTCGCCCTGCCCATAAAAACTCATGGGGTGAGTTGCGTAGACACTCAGCGCCACGACTGGCTTGTCCTGATTCCAGAATGAGATCATTCTCAGGAATGGATCAATTTCTCCTTCCGGAGCGTTGCGGTGGAATTCGCTGGCGCCGCTGCGGCTTCCGCGGCCGAAAGAGACACGGCCATCCTCCAGAATGACGCGGCGGTTACTCGCAATGCGGTCAACTCTTGCTTTTCCGGTTCCGATGTGGGTGACCGGCACAGCAGATTTGAGTGACTCCGAGAGTGCACCTGCAACCCGTTGGATGGTTTCGGAGTGAAATCGTTCGTGGTAAAGCTCGTTCGGTAGTCCAGCTTCACGCAGCAGCTTCGCAGCTCCTGAATCTGTCACAGGAGCATCATGCTGGTGGAGGCTGGTGACAAGGACCCGGCTTCGGTCAGTATTTGCAGCTGCAGCGAGGTGGTCTCGCCACTGGTCGTAGGCTCCGTTCCGGATTTCGCACCAGTCAATTGCACAGACAATCACCGGCTTTTGACCTCGAATCTGCAGCACAAATCCTCTGGCTTCGAGGGGGTCTCGAATCTTTCGTGATTTTGTTGGTAGCACACCCATGCATCGATGATTGAGAGGAATCGTCACGTCAGCCGTAAATGTGGAGACCTGAAATGGAGCCGCAGGCTGATCAGCCGCGGCTGAAGTGTTCACCAATACGAGCAGGACCAGAATCTGTGCGGAAACAGATGTGCGGCGCAGGTTTCGAAGCCATTGAAAGTACTTCATCTGTGTCCTCCGGTTATTCGGGCATTGAGTCATGACCAAAGTCGATTGATGCGATTGCGAATTTCCGTTGTGTCGCCGATCGGGAGATCCGTTTGCCCCGGCGTGAATGAATCGCCGAGCACTTCACCCCACGAGCGGATCTGACACAGCTTCTGGATTTTTGATGGCAGGAAGCGAGTGGTTTTGGAGAGCGATCCGAAGTCGCTGCGGCGACGATTCTTAAAGAAATAACGTTCCGGACGGCAGACATAGAGTTGGTTCTTTGCCCGCGTCAATGCAACATAAAACAGGCGACGTTCCTCTTCGATCTCCTCATCGGTTCCCGTGGCCTGATCTGCCGGGATGTTGCCGTCCGCGGCGTGAATGACATACACCGTGTCCCATTCGAGACCCTTAGCTGAGTGAATGGTCGACAGGACAAGATAGTCGTCATCCAGGGACGGGTTGTCAGCAAGGTCCTGGGTCGAACTGGGTGGGTCGAGAGTCATCTCGGCGAGGAACTCCGTTCGGTCGCGATACCGCCCCGCCATTAGCTCCAGTTGCTTAAGATCATTTACTCTCGGTTTGGCGTTGTCGTACTTTGCTTCCAGAAGTGGGGTATAAAAGAGCCTCACTGCGTGAAGTTCTGCTGGCAGGCCAGCCTCAGAAGATCCGGGTCGATCAATCAGTCGCGTCATCAGCTGAATGAACTTCGGCCACAGATCTTTCAGTGATGCGGGGGGCTTGAATTCCTTCCAGGAATCAAATCGTCCTCCGGACTGCCGCAGGTGATCCAGCAGGGACCGGGCCTTCGCCTGACCGATTCCCGGCAGCAGCAGGAGCGTGCGGAACCCTGCAACGGCATCAAAGGGGTTTTCTGCAAGCCGCAGGAATGAAATCAGGTCTTTAATATGCGCAGTCTCAAGAAATCGCAGGCCCCCGTATTTTTGAAATGGAATGTGTCGACGGCCCAGCTCCGCTTCCAGAGACATACTGTGATGTGATGATCGAAACAGGACTGCCTGTTCACGAAGAAGTTTGCCCTGTTCGCGATTGTTGAGGACCTCTTCGATCAGAAAGTCGGTCTGCGAATCTTCATCCCCGCATGTCACCAGAGTCGGTTCCTGTCCCCTGCCCCGGTCTGACCAGAGGTTCTTATGATGGCGTTCGGCGGCTTCAGCGATCACGCCGTTTGTCAGATCCAGAATCGACTGCATACTGCGATAGTTTTGTTCCAGCGGAATGACTTTGGTATTCGGGAATTCATCCGGGAAATCAAGAATGTTGCGCACTGTGGCCGCACGAAAAGAATAGATCGACTGGGCATCGTCCCCAACTGCTGTCAGTCCGACACCGTCCGGAGCCATTCCCCTGAGGATTTCCGCCTGCAGCACGTTCGTGTCCTGATACTCATCGACCAGGATGCGGTCGAACTGTTCCCGCAGGAGAGGCCCTCCGTCCTTATCCTGGGCAAGTGCGTTCCAGAACAACAGCAGGTCGTCAAAATCCAGAACGCGTTGTTCTTCCTTCAACTGGGCATACTGCCCGAACAGTTCCGCAAGCTTATCTCTGAATGGAATGCACCATGGGAACCATTGTTTGAGGACATCGTCAATTTTTCGCTGCGTGTTGACGCAGCGACTGTAGATGTCCATGCATGTGTTCTTGAGTGGAAACCGATCACGTTGGCGCTTGCCTGTTGCCTTTGGCAGTTCCATTCCGGCGCGGGCGAGGTTGAGCAGATCTTCGGCGTCGCCCCGGTCCAGAATCGTGAAATCCGGGTACAGTCCGATCAGCTGCCCGTGTCGTCTCAGAAATTTCGTCGCGACAGAATGAAAGGTGCCACCGCGAATCTGCCTCGCCGAGAGTTGTTCTGCGTCTGCGAATTCTGATTCATCAAGTGCGCTGAGCAGGCTGTCCACACGACGCATCATCTCTGCCGCGGCACGTCTCGAAAATGTCAGCAGGAGAATTCGCTCCGGACGTACTCCACTGACCACCTGCCATGCGACTCGGTGAGCCAGAGTTGTTGTCTTTCCAGTGCCCGCGCCAGCGACGATCAGCAGCGGCTGTGATTCATGAGTCACCGCAGCACGCTGTGCTTCGTTGAGTGAGCTGAGAAAGTCAGATTTTGGCGCTGGGGTACTCACAGCTGCATCAATTGAGGAATGACGTGCGCAGAATCACACGTGTCATAACACAACCAGCGCTGAATTGCAGGCAGCGGCCCGCTGATGTCAGGCAGCGACCCGCTGATGTCAGGCAGCCCGGCGTTCTTCCACTTCCTGATCTCGCTCGGCAGGCTGAGCGTCTGAGATGCTGTAGATTACGGGCTCTTCCGTGGGACGGCGCAGGAATGGCATTCGTGCCAGAAGGTCCGCTACCGCCCTTCTGGAAACGCGATTGAGCGTCTTGAAGATGAGTCGTACGTCGAGCATGAACGACCATTCGCGGATATAACGAAGGTCTCTGTCCACGCGATTCTCAACGCAGTTCCACTCAAAGTCTCCCCGATACTCTGAATACTGTGCCAGGCCTGTAATCCCGGGACGAGCAATGAATCGACCCGGGTATTGAGGATTCTCCCGAGTACACCGCTGGCAGTCTTCGTGATGGTGTGGACGTGGGCCAACAATACTCATGTCTCCGGCAAGCACATTAAGAACCTGAGGGATCTCATCGAGTTTGCTGTTTCGGAGAAGTCTTCCCAGCGGAAAGATCCTGTGACTGGCATCGTCACTGATTTCCGTCTCACCTTCAACTGGCACATTCATGGTCCGCAGTTTGAAGATCCGAAACCCGGATTGGTTTCGCCCCACGCGTTCCTGTCGATAGAACAATGGACCGGGAGACTGAAATCGCTGGGCGATCCATGCCACAAGACACAGTGGCGGCAGCAGAAGCAGGCTCACAGGAATAGCGATCGCCAGGTCCAGAACACGCTTGCGGAAACCTGGAAGCCGTTGACGGATTCTGGCTGTGGAGGGCGAATGGGCGTCCGTGGAATCGCCGTCAAATAGTTCAATCTGCACTG
>CAJWGB010000251.1 GCA_913031625.1 uncultured Planctomycetaceae bacterium
CATTCTGCTGAGGGGCACTGAATGCTGTCACTGTTCACGATCTATCGACGAAAGCTCAGGGGAGCGGGGCTCAACTCCGGCCAGGTGACGCTGACCTTCGATGACGGACCGGGGCCGGCGACCTGTCAACTGCTGGATGTTCTCGATCGCCACGGCGTCGTCGCCTGCTTCTGCGTGGTTGGATCTGAGGTTCAGAAGAGGCCGCAACTTGTCTGTCGCATGGCAGCAACAGGTCATAAGATTGTGAATCACACGCAAAACCATGTGCATCCGTTTCGGATTTCGGCACCACAGCTACATGCTGAAATTGACTCGTGTGACACCGCGATCGGCTCGGCTTTGGGGATCAGGGATTATACGTCTGCGTATTTCCGCATCCCGTGGGGGCTGGTCACGCCGGCAGTCCGAAAGACCATTCGCAGTCGAGACCTGCAACAGTTGATGGTGACCCATTATGATCGTGATGCTCGATTTGGTGCGCAGGATCGAGATCGAATCACCCAGTCCATGCTGAGAAGTGTTCGTCGCCGCAACGGAGGAATGCTGGTCCTGCATGACGGGTGTCTGTCGACTCCAACGGAAGAAGACCGGACGGGATGGGACGACTGTCCATTTAATCGATCATGGGTACCCGAGAGCGTTGACCAGTTGATTCACGAGCTGAAAGCAGACGATTTTCAGTTTGTGGTGCCTGGGCAGGTAAGACAAAGGACGCGAACAGCAGCCTGAAAGAAGGGCTTTTTCAATCTGGTCTGCAGGCTCATTCGATCTCAGCCCATGACCGTAGTGGATTCGACAGAATCTCCGGGCCACCGGGACTTCTGGTGGAGTCCACTTTCCCTGAGGGAAAGCTTCTCAGCCTTGCCTAATGCGACGAATGCCGTGCCTGCGGAGCAACGCGGATCGGCTGTCGAATGACGCTGGGCCTAATATTCTTTCCGCTGACGCGAGCTGGGAATATTCATCTGCTTGCGATATTTCGTGATCGTGCGGCGGGCCAGGTCGAGCCCCTGACCAGCCAGTGCTTTCAGCAGTGCCTCATCGCTCAGGGGTTTGGACTTGTCCTCATTATCGATCAACTCCTGAAGCTTCAGGCGGATCTTGTCCCATGCAACGTCTTCGCCAGCGGCAGTTTGAGTGCCGCGGCTGAAGAAACGCTTCAGCGGGAACAGACCACGAGGAGTCTGAATCCACTTCTCGTCAACAGCGCGAGAGACCGTAGTCACGTGGACGCCGACGCGATCTGCGATCTGTTGCATCTTCAATGGAGCGATTGCTTCAGGGCCCTTGTCCAGAAATTCACTCTGGTGATCGATGATCTCCTGAGCCACTTTTTTGACGGTGGCGTATCGCTGTTCAATTGACTCAATAAGCCAGCGAGCAGATTCCACTTTTCTCCGGATGTAGTCTTTCGTTTCTTTCGTTGGGTTGTTCTTGAGCATCTGTACGTAGCGCGGACTGATTCTTAACTCCGGAATGTATTCCTCAAGCAGTCGGACTGTGTATTTGCCTTTGGCGTCTTTTTCAACGGCAAGATCCGGTGTGACACGCTGAACCGGTCGCTGTTCAAAGCCTCGACCAGGCCAGGGATTTAGTGTCTGGATCTGTTCGATTCCGACCTTGATCATATCAATGCTGTAGCCGGTCGCCTTTTGAATGATCGGCAGCCGGTTGAAGGCGATGTCTTCCAGGTGATCCCGCACAAGGACTCGCATGACTTCGTAGAACGGCATGCGGTCTGTGATCTGCAGCAGGAGCATTTCATTTTGATCTCTGGCACCGACACCGGGAGGATCCATGCGCTGGATGACCTGCAGGACTTCCTCTGACTGTTCGTTTTTGAGCTCCTGCTGATAGGCGCGGTTAAACTGCTGGCAGACCTCCGGCAGCAGGCTTTGAAGTCGCCCGTTGTGGTCAAGGTGCTGTATCAGATACTCCCCAAACTGACGCTGCGTTTCGTTCAGAGTATGAAAGGCGAGTTGTTCGAGAAGGTACTCGTGCAGTGACTGCGGACGGGCCGTCATATTGGCCATCGCATCGTGCTGACGGTCCATGCTGTCGGCAATCTGGTTTTGCGACGGAGCCGACGCACCAAATCCGACGTTGTCCTCCGGCCATTCCGAAGAAATCTCGACCAGTCGTTCGAAGTCAGCTTCGTTGTTACCGTCACTTTCTGTGACCAGTTCCCGCTGTTCGACTTCCGCAGGCTCTGGAGCGTCAGCCTGAGTTTCCTGGGTTTCTGTTGTCGCCGATGTTTCTGATTCCGGAGCTGATCCTTCCTTGTCTTTCTCGATGCGTTCAAGTGTGACGTTGTCGACCAGTTCCTGCTCAATTCGTTCGTTCAGCGCCATCATGTTCAGCTGAAGAATCTCCATGGATTGAATCATCCGTGGAGCCATCTTCTGCTGCTGGATCATCTGCTGTGAAATGTTCAGATGCATGGCTGATTCCGCAGTGTTGACTTTGAGACCATCCCGCGACCATTTTGAATCGCTATATCAGTCGTATGCAGCTTTGGCTTTGGGCTGGTTTTGTGAAATGACAGGATAGGGAGTTGTTGGTGAAATGATTTGTTGGTCAGAAGGACTGCCGTCCTTTCAAGGCGTCCGCCAGCATTTCTCTGTTGGCGAACTCAAGAACACTGCCGGAGGCAATTCCTCGGGCAAGTCGAGTGATCTGGACGTCGTCATCTTCCAGCAGGTTTGTAATGAACAGTGCAGTGCCGTCCCCCTCGAGCGTTGGGTTTGTGGCCATGACAAGTTCCTTGACTCCGTCACGCCGGATTCGTCGGACCAGTTGATGGATTGTCAGGTTTTCCGGACCAATACCCTCAAGAGGAGCGATACGGCCGCCAAGGACGTGGTACCGACCTGTGAAAGCTCCACTGGATTCGAGTGCCACGACGTCCTTCGGCTGTTCGACCACACAAACGAGAGTCGAATCTCGTCGCGGATCCTGGCACATGGCACATGTTTCTGATTCCGTCAGGTTGAAGCAGATTGAACACCGTCCAACGCTCTCTTTGACACTGCGAATGGCTTCTGCCAGCGCCATCGCGTCTGGAGAACTGCATCCCAGAATGTAGTTAGCGAGGCGTTCGGCCGACTTGCGACCGATTCCCGGAAGTCGATTAAACTCGTCGATCAGCCGAGCTACGCTGGGGCCGTAAGGGTGATCTTCCTGTGTTCTTCTGTCAGCCATCCTTGATCCTTCCGATTCTCTGAGCCTGTGGATGGCTCTATCCCAGTCCCATCTTGCCCAACGCGTCGCTCAGTCCCGGTATATCCATTCCCCCGGCAACCTCCGACATTGCCTCGGCAGCTGCCTCTTTCGCCTTCTGGATTGCCTGGTTGGTGGCGGCAGTGATGAGCTCTTCGAGCATCTCACTGTCCTGGGCGTCCAGCAGAGTCTCTTCGATGTGGACTCCGAGGATCTTCATGTCGCCGGTTGCTTCGACGCGGACCATTTCCCCACCAGCACTCCCTTCGACGCGCAATTCAGCGATTTTCTCTTTGGCCTCTGTCATGCGGGACTGCATTTTCTGAGCCTGTGCCATCATGTTGCCCAGATTCTTTAGCTGATCGAACATCAGATTCTCCTGCGATGCCGGATTGAATAAGAAGCGACCGGCCCATCGCGGGAATGCGATCAGGACTGTTCGCTTTCAGGGCGTCGAACAGGAGCGTCAGTGACCCGAACGACCGTCGCCCCGAAGGTCTCGACGACCTGCTGCACGAACGCGTCTTTCTCCGGGTCAATGTCTTCCCGGATTCGGAGCGTCGAACGTCCCTTCACCTGAGGCGCGGGCTGGGCCGCTGGCCTTGGTGGCGGGGGAGCGACAGGCTGTTGGACCTCAGACGGTTCGCTCTTCGGTGCTGCCTTTGGAGCTTCCGCTGGCAGGATCTTGAGCGTTACGACCGGCTCCACACCCGTTAGGCGAGCAACGATCTGCTGGATCGCCTGGCGGTTTTCCGGCTGCTCGATCACTCGTCGCTGGAAATCATAGGACGAACTAAGTGAAAATTCCAGATGATTTGGCCCGGAAATTGCAGTAATCCGTGCTGCCTTGAGTGCTGTGGAGAGCTTAAATCCAGTCTCAGCAATGAGTTCTGTCAGTATGCGGGTTCCGCTGTCTGGTGTGAAATCGCATAGTGGTGCTGCCGTTTCTGCAGAATCGCTTTCTGTTTTGGCAGTTTCTACCGGGACTTCAGGATTTTTTTTTTCCGTTTCCGCCTGTGGCGACGATTCGGACCCAGGAAGGTCCGGTAAACGGCCAGAAAGCAAATCAGCCACTGCTGAGAGGTTCTCGAGCAGCGAGATCTGGACCAGAGCCATCTCCAAAAGCACTCTGGAGAATGTGCTGCGAGCCATTCGGCCCTTGGCTTCTGACAGGATCTGGAATGCAGCCATGACATTTGGCATGCCAAGAGTCTCGGCCTGCGTTTTGAGTGAGCCGCGATGGCTGTTGCCAATGCTGCACAGGGGAACGGTCGCACCGTCTGCTCGAACGACCATCTGGTCTCGCAGGTAGCCGGAGCACTGATCAATCAGCTCCCCTGCCTGCACTCCTGAAGAAAGTGCCTGGTCAATCAGGTTCAGAACTTCCCCAGGGCGATGTTCCGTAATCGCGTTAAAGAGGCCGACGAGCATTTCGTCGGGGGCTGTCCCCAGCATGCGATGTACGTCCGCCGCACGAATCGTGCCATCACTGAAAGCAAGCAGTTGGTCAAAGAGTGACTGACTGTCCCGCATCGATCCTCGAGCACGTCGAGAAACCAGTTCAATGGCTTCTTCTTCGACTTCAAATCCCTCTGCCTGAGCAATCTCTTTGAGGCGGTAGCCGATTGATTGCTCATCGATGGCGCTGAAGTCGAATCGCTGGCAGCGGGACAAAATGGTGTCCGGAACCTTGTTTGGTTCTGTTGTGCAAAAGACAAACTTGACGTTGGGGGGCGGCTCTTCCAGTGTCTTGAGGAGCGCATTAAATGCTTCACGCGTGAGCATGTGCACTTCATCAATGATGTACAGCTTGAACTGAGTTCTCATTGACCGCACACTGACATTGGCCCGCAGCGAGCGAATGTCATCAATTCCTCGGTTGGACGCACCGTCAATCTCAAGCACATCGACGTCGTTTCCGGCGGAGATTCCGTCACAGATTTCGCAGGCATTGCAGGGGATGCCGTCGTTCACGTCAGGGCAATTCAGGGCCTTGGCCAGAATTCTCGCCGTGCTGGTCTTTCCGACTCCGCGGGCTCCGGTGAAGAGGTATGCATGGGCCACGCGCTGTGAGCGAATCGCATTTCTCAGGGCCTGCGCAACGTGTTCCTGTCCAACGACATCGTCAAATGCCTGAGGCCGAAATCGCCGGGCAAGAACTGTGTAATGACTGCCGTCGCTCACTCTGGGAATCCTGTGGGAGTTTGAAACCGGCCGCATTGTGACGACTGTCGGTGAGACTATCCACCGTCTGACATTTCTCGCTTCAGCCAGGCTCTGGCAAACGTCCAGTGCCGCTCGACTGTTCTGAGCGGAAGTCCCAGCGTTTCTGCAGTCTCCCTGTTGGTGAGCCCGGCAAAGAACCGCAGTTTCACGATCTCTGAGCGTGTTTCGTCGAGCTTTTCCAATTGTTCCAGGGCTTCGTTAAGCCTGAGAAGTTCCTCGGAGCTTTCCGGTGCGGCCACTTCGAATGAGTCCAGATCCAGCGGGCGGCTGCCGCCACCTCGTCGCTGCCGATTTCGACGCCGTGCGTGATCGATCAGGACACGACGCATGGCCTCTGCCGCGGCAGCCAGAAAGTTGCGTCGATCAGTAAACGGAAGGCTTCCCTCCTGGAGCAGGCGAGGCCACGCCTCGTTGATCAACGCAGTCGCCTGAAGAGTGTGCGCCGGGGACTCATTGGCCATTTTTGCTGCTGCCAGCCGATGTAACTCGTCGTAGACCGCATTCAGCAACTGTTCGGCAGCGTCCGGGGCCTGCCTGGAAACGGCGCTGAGTATCCGAGTAATTTGCTGGCTGGTATCCACGGGAGCGGCAGACGAATGAATGGGGTGGCAAGTCCACAGGTTATAGCGCCATCCCCGAATGGAGTCCGCCATGTCCCCTTCGTTTTTCTGCAAATGCTCGCAGTTTGCCCCGGTAGCCGGAACCACAGTCCCAAACTGATGCTGCGAATGCGAGTCGCCGTAAATGCCGTGAGGGTTGAGCAACTCGGTTTGGTTTGCAGGCTTGCTCTAACCCGGATTTCCGTCGAGAACCGGGACGTTGGCTGCGATGGATCCTCCGGAAAGGGAACCATTCTGCACCACAGTCACCCCACCTGTCTCGGAATTGTTTTGGGGGCCGGGCGTCACGGTCACAGTGATGGCCCCATGTTCGGCAGACATACCGTGCTGCCGAAGGACTTCTTCAATCTGGGCATAAACCTCGGCATCAACGCTGAGCACAGACGAATCTGATTTGTTGCTGATTGCGATCGGGGCTGGATCAGAAGTTTTTGCTTCCGTCGTGGGGACTTTCGTGTGCTCGTTCACTGCGGGAGCGTCGGCTGATCCCGGCATCAGCATGAGTAGCGCGACTGCCAGACTGGAGATGATGAACGGAATTATTCGCCGGCCACCCTTATCCGGGGTGGCGTTTTTCCGGGGGCGAGAGCGGTTATGAAGCGAGTCGCTGAGTCGTTCTGACAACGCGGTGACAGATTGCGGCCGATTCTCTGGCAGCCATTGCAGGCAATCCAGAGTAATCGCATCAACGCAGTCCACTGAGACATCATCGCTCGGCATGATGAGTTTTGTAGACGGTTGAACCGGGGAGACTCTCATCTCTTCCAGACGATCGATAGGCGTGTGGCGGCTGCAGTCCGCAAAAGGAGCGGAGCCTGTCATCAATTCATACAGAAGCACACCCAGGGACCAGATGTCTGCGCCGGCAGACGTTTTTCCGCATTCCGGCCGGAACTGCTCCGGACTCATGTAGTCCATCGTTCCAAGCAGTGTCGTGCCGTCTGTGCGTGGAAGTTCATGGGATTCGGATTGAGTCACGCATGCAATGCCAAAATCAACAAGGAAGGGAACCGGGATTCCATCTGATTCTGCGACAAGCACATTTGATGGCTTAATGTCGCGGTGGATGATTCCCTGCGCATGGATGTAGCTGACGGTATCGCACAGGCGAATAAACAGCTGAATCCGTTCTCTGAGGCTCAGCGACTGCTGTTCACAGAACTGAGTAATTGATGTTCCCGGAATGTATTCCATCGCCAGCCATGAGCGACCATTGTCCGCCTGTCCGGCGTTATGGATGCGCGGGATGCCGGGGTGGCGTAGTCCTGCCAGAACCTGCCGCTCGACGGCAAAGCGTTGCAGCACGTTCTGGTTGTGAGCCTGCAGCTTAAGAACCTTGAGTGCAACTTCACGTTGGATCGGGGCTTCTTCCCTCGCGAGGAACACGTCTCCCATCCCGCCGGAGCCCAGCAGTTGCACGATGCGGTAGTCGTCGACGTTTGCTCCCGGCAGCAGCAGGCCCTGATCTTCCGCCAGGCGATCAGTGATCAGTCGAGGAATTCCCTGTCGGTCGTTGTCTGACTCCGATTCGGTCAAGTGGTGTTGCAGGAGCGACCTGACTGTCGTGGCAGCAGCAGGATCGGAGTCACCCAGGTGCGCCAGAAAATCTGCTCGCTCACCGGGCTGAAGCTCAGTGGCGGTCAAAAACAGCTCTTCAATCTGTGTAAGATTCATTGCTGGCCAGTGTGATAGTCGTAGTGAAAGGCAGGCTGGGTAAAGAACAGCCTGCTCCGCATGTTAACTTCGATCCCGAGCTGAGAATACCCAGTTCTCTGCAACCTGTTTTCGCAGTTAAGTTTACGTCAGGGAGGCTGCAGGTAAGGAACTCCTGACTCACCCTTGTTTATCGTTGCCGGACACTAAAAAATGCGTGCCATTCATTCCGGCGAATCCCAGAGGGGTGTTCATATGACGACAAAATCCTGCCGCTGTTGCGTGTTCTTCCTGTTCCTGGCCGTTTCTTCTGCCGTGGCTCAGGACGAATACTCAGCGGAGTTGCAAGAAGAGATTCAGGAACTTGAACGCGAGCAGGAGAATCTCAAGCTCCGACTTTTGAATTCGACGCGTCGATTGGCGCTCCTGCGAGAAACAGCCCGAATCCACAGTCGAATCATTGCACTGGAAGAGAAGCTTGAAGAGCTCGACGACGAAGAAGAGATCGAGCAGATCGAAGCTGAGTTGGAATCACTTGAGATACGAGGTGAGCTGAATCGTGGCCACCTTCAGGCGCAGGAGTTTCGAGCCAGTATTGCCGACCTTCTTGTGGACCTTGATCGAGAAGAGCAACCCAAACTGCACGCCGAAGCACTCCGACTCCAGAAGGTCGCGAACTCGAGCGAGAAATATTTTGAAGCTCTCGAAAAGGCGATCAAAGAAGAACGCGAAGAGGACGTTGAGGCAATTGAGCAGGAAATGGAGCAGGTGGCGGAACAGTTTGTTCGCCAGCGCGAAATCCTGCGACTGCGGATGGAGCTGTTCTGGGCGGAAGAAGAGGGCGAAGAAGAAGCGATCGAAGAACTGCGCGAGGAATTAAGGGAACTTAATTCAGAGCCGCTGGAAGAACCAGAAGATCGCGCTGAGCCGAAAGAGACGCGAATGGTTCCGGGGCACCAACCACTCAGGCTCAGTGATGAACAGATTACGTCTGTCGCAGACGAACACTCGTTTGAGGACTCCATCCTGCCGCGTTTGAGGGCCGCCTGTTTTGAATGTCACAACAGCGAATCGTCGTCCGGCGAACTGGATCTTGAAGCTTTGGTGAAGACGAAGCCTCTTGTCAAGAACAGAGGCAAGTGGCGAAACATCATTCAACAGTTGAAGGTTCGATCGATGCCTCCGGCAGATGCGGACCAGCCGAGCGAAGACGACCGCGCAGTGATGGCGGCATGGCTGACTCATGCGATAGATCGCTTTGATTACTCTACGGTTGCACAGCCCGGCTTCGAAACTGCTCGGCGACTGACTCACGATGAGTATAATAACACGGTGCGTGACCTGACAGGTGTCGACTATGACACTGCCCGCAACTTTCCCGCTGACGATACCGGATACGGATTCGATAACATTGGCGATGTCCTCTCCCTGCCACCCGTTCTCATGGAAGCCTACCTCACCGCGGCGGAATCCATCGTCGAGACCGCCTT
>CAJWGB010000252.1 GCA_913031625.1 uncultured Planctomycetaceae bacterium
CGCCAGGATTTCGGGATAGGCGGGGATGTCGAAAATGGGCTTCTTGGGGGAGATCTCTGCGCACTGTCCGCCGGCCTGGGGCAAGGCGTCAATCAGGTGGCACTTGAGCTTGAGCAGCCCCGCTTCGAACACGGTGAAGAGGCCGCAGGGCCCGGCACCGATGATGAGGATGTCCGTCTGGATCATGATCGTTTGCGCGGCGAAGGTAGTTTCCACACCGGCTGCCAAGGCAACAACGGCAAAGGCCGCGACCACAACGCCGGCGCTTTCACCGCATGGATGGCCGGCGGAGGTGTTCGGCCCGGCATGACTCTGGGTGAGACGGACGACTTTGGATTTCACATCACTGAGTCTCCCGTTCATGTGCACGATCTGCAGGCCACATGGCTACACCTGCTTGGACTTGAACACGAACGACTGACCTATCATCACGCCGGTCGCGATTTTCGCCTGACAGATGTGCATGGTCATGTTGTGAAAGAGATTCTCTCCTGACGCGAACCTGCTGATCTTTGTCCTGTCTGCAGGACGAAGACAGCTGGAAGGCAAGAGTATGGCAAAACGCGGCGGAGGCAAGGGAAAGAAGAATCGCGGACGTAAGGTGCGCGTGGATATCCGACGCAATAAGCAGACGCGCGCCCGGGACCAGAATCTGACTCAGGAGCTGCTTAATGACGAAATTGCTGCAGAAGATGTGAATGCCTCGGAGCGGTTTAGTGGAAAGGGCCAGTTGAGCCGCCGACGCACCGTTCTTGCGGAAGATGTTGATGATCAGGCAGTGCGGGCCATCGACACCGAAGGGACGATCGAAGGGCGAATCACCAGCTTTGTCGGCCTGAACTGCCAGGTGGAATCAATAACGGACCGCCGCGTGTACGAATGTACGATTCGAGGAATTCTGCGGACCATTGCTCGGGACAGCCGGAACGTAGTTGTGACTGGAGACCGTGTTTTATTTCGCCGGGAGGGCGATGACTATCAGGGGGTGATTGAACGAGTAGAACCACGTCGAGGCGTGCTGTCGCGGAACAGTCAGGGCCGCGAACATATCATTGTCGCAAATATTGATCAGGTGCTAATCGTTGCGTCGGCGGCAGAACCGGAGCTGAAAACGAACCTGATCGATCGTTATCTGATCATGGCAGAACGCCATGAGATTGATGCTGTCGTGTGCATTAATAAGACGGATCTTGTTGAACCGGCATGGCTGCAGCGAATCGCATCTGTCTACGGCGCGATTGGTTACCCGGTTGTGCTGACAAGTGTGGAAACGGGGCAGGGCATCGAACAATTACGGGCGCTCCTGAAGAACCGCCAGACCGCCATCAGTGGGCAGAGTGGAGTGGGCAAGTCGAGCCTGCTGAACTGTGTGGATGCAGGTCTTCAGCTTGAGACATCCGGTGTGAGCGATGCGAGCAACAAGGGGCGTCATACGACTCGGCGTGCGAAGTTGCTGCCTCTGCAGGATGGTGGATGGGTGGCGGACACTCCCGGGATTCGCCAGTTTGGTCTTTGGGACATCCTGCTGGAAGAGGTTGACGGATATTACATCGAGTTCCGTCCATTTATCCGCTACTGTCGATTCCCGGACTGCAGTCACACACACGAAAAAGGATGTGGTGTTAAGGAAGCAATGGAAGCGGGGATGATCAGTCCGCGACGATATGACAGTTACCTGCGGCTTCGGGAAGACGATACGTTTCTCTGGAAGAACCCGGCCCGCGGACAGGGGTGAGTTGTAGTGTAGCTACCTTCGACGGATCCGCCGTGACTTACCAGTCGGCAACGCGATAGGAAATCGCATCCGTTGACATGAGTCGTTTAGCAGCATTGCTGATCGGCAGCCGAGACGTGCGAGCGTCCGGGCAAAACGCTCAGTCTGGTTGCATCGTTGATGCCCGAGGCCTCACGGCCTTTGGCTGACTGGTTACAGCTTCACAGCGGCGCGAGCCACCGGGTCGAGCGGGCTTACCAGTTGGCTGCCGGATTGGTCAGTTAGAGCTCGGAAGGTGGTTCGGCCGGAGTGCTTGCGCACTTCTAATATGAGGTGTTTCTTGGGGCAGGCTAATCGTTGCGACCAGTCACAACGATGGATGCAATTTCCTCGCGAGCAGTGGACTGCGATCTATAGCCCGGTCCAACATTGGAGTCGACATTGTAATTCGTCGTGACGTCGGGCTTTGCCGAAGGTCTTGCAGGGCAACGATCGTTCATACAGCACGTCGAACGTGGGCGTTTGCGTGTCTGGGCTCCCACTCGGCTTGCTGACGACGATGTCCATCGCTTTAGTTTACTTCATTCAATTCCCCTGATTTGGTGTCCGGATTCTGAGTCCAGGCGCAATAGTTTGATGTGGGCGGACGCTGCCCGTTTACTTCCGCCTTAGCTGGATACCTCGTGTCGCTGAATTCAGATCAACAGCTGCATGCAGATGTGATGCTGACCCTGGTGCCAGGAGTCGGTCCACGAATCCGTGCTCAGCTGTTGAACGAATTTGGGGAGTCTGTGAATGTTCTGAGACAGAATCGGGAATCGCTCGCGTCTGTTGCCGGGGTCGGGGCAGGAATCGCGGACGGTATTCTTGCTGCGGATAGAGCCAGGGCCTTTCGGCTCATTGAACGTTGCCGGGAAATGGGTGTCCGACTCGTGCAACGAAATGATCAGGAATTTCCTGCGTCACTCGAAACGCTGCCAGATGCACCGGGACTGCTGTATGTTCGCGGTTCGCTCGAGCCTCAGGACAGTCTCGCGGTGGCGATTGTTGGTTCGCGTCGCTGTACGGCCTACGGCCGGCGAATGGCGGAGCGACTGGCTGCATCACTTGTGCGCGCGGGATTCACGATTGTCAGTGGACTCGCACGAGGGATTGACGCTGCTGCTCATCATGCCGCTCTGAACGCTGGCGGCCGGACGATTGCTGTGCTGGCGACGGGTGTGGAGGACATTTATCCGCCGGAGCATGCAGAGCTGGCGTTGGAGATTACAGACAGCGGTTGCCTTGTGAGTGAGTTTCCTCTGGATCAACGCACATCTCCTGGACTGTTTCCTCAACGTAATCGAATCATCAGTGGCCTTAGCCTCGGTGTCATCGTTGTTGAGGCGACACGTAACTCAGGTGCCCTGTACACAGCACGGCATGCCATGGAGCAGGGACGCGATGTGTTTGCAGTCCCTGGACAGGCGGACAGTCTGAGTAGCGCGGGATGCCACGACCTGATTCGTGAAGGAGGCGTACTGGTCCGGAATGTGGACGACGTGCTGGATGATCTGGGACCTCTTGCGACCCCAACTGTCTCCGCTGAACGACAGAAGGTTCACCATCCTCGAGAGCTTACACTGAATCCTCAGGAGAAAGAGATCCTCGACCTGATCGAGACGACGCCCGTCAGCGTCGATGTCATTCTTCGGGCGACACAGCTTGATGAGTCACGTGTGTTGTCCACGCTGACGGTGCTGGAGGTTCGGCGGTTCATTCGACGTCTCCCGGGCAGCATGCTGATTCGAAACTCGTAGGACGACGGACCGCACTCGTATAACCTGCAGTCGCAGACGCACGCGTCTTTCGGTGTTTTCTTCCGATGTCTCCGGCGTATCGTGGCGAATGTGCTCTCGATCGCAATTGTGGTGTGGATGTGGCACCAGGTCTCGGCAGGAAACTATAAAACGTCAGCAGTTTGTCTCGATCTTTCCTGAGATCCTGAATGGCTGCTTTAGACTTCGCCTCAAGTGTTTTTTCAAACAGATCAAACGGCTTTTCAGCCGCTTTCTCTGTCGGTGCATCCCAGATGTCATGCAGCATTGGTTTGATCTGAGGCTGACCGCTCTTTGCGACTTTGTTCAGGATGTTGACCGTCTTGTGAACGGTACATCTCAGCACTCGAGTGACGAGAATATCTCTGGCCGCTGAATCTGTGGTCGTTATTCCGTGGAATTGCGTGTTTAGCCGTACAGACCTCACGAAATCCCGACGTGCTGGTAGCGGCCTGCCCTGGAAATGATCACAATGGCAGTGTTGACATTCGTTCCTGACTGCCTGTCACAGATGTGGACCTGCAGCTGGAATTTAACACTCTTCCTGGAGACCCTCATGAAAAGACTCGTGCTGAGTCTGGCCGGCATGGCGCTGCTGGCAGCTATGCAGGAATCGTCCGCCGCCGATCTGAAGGTTGGGGACGACGCACCTGCATTTGAGCTGAAAGGCAGCGACGGAAAGACACACAAGCTGGCAGACTTTAAAGGCAAGCAGGCTGTGGTTGTGGCCTGGTACCCCAAGTCATTTACCGGTGGCTGAACAAAGCAATGCATTTCGTTCCGTGAGAACGGCAAAGCCATTCGTGAATACAACGTGAAGTATTTCACCGCCAGTTGCGATGATCTTGATACCCAGAAGAAGTTTGCTGAAAAACTGAAAGTTGATTACCCCATTTTGAGCGACCCGGGTCGTGAGGCGGCCTCAAAGTACGGTGTCGTTCATGGCACTCGACTGGTCCCCGAACGCTGGACGTTCTACATTGGCAAGGATGGCAAGATCCTGCACATCGACAAGAAAGTTTCTGCAGCAAAAGACGGTGCGACCGTCGCAAAGAAGCTGGAAGAGCTAAAGGTTGAAAAGAAGAACTAAATTCAGCCTGTCGTAAATGAGTGATGTTCAATGGCCGGGATTCGTTCCCGGCCATTGTTGTTTTGGCACCGGGGAGTTTAATGGCAGGCCAGAGGTGACTGCGTTTTGGGGTTGTTCGGATACAGCCGCCTGCGGCTTGCCGTTCATCGAAAGCTGACACTACGGTGATTTCTATCCACCGGAATCTGCCGGTCGCATTGGCTGGACTCCTGCCGCCCGCTGACGAAATCCCGGATCCTGCAGCCCAAATGCGTCCGCGATTCGATTAAACATCGCAAACAACGCTGTGATGTACACAGTCTCACCAATCTGCTCTTCTGACCAGCCGACATCGCGGAGTCGCTGTACATCCTCAGGTGTGTTTTTCCATGCATGTCGCGTTAACAGAGTGGCAAATTCCAGCATTGCTCGTTCCGCATCCGACACTTCGGCACCGTCAACGTCTGCTTTGGCCAGTGCGTCACAGACATGGTCGTCAGATCCCTGCAACTGCAGGAAGTAGCTGTGTGAGCCTGTTCAGTACGGGCATTGATTCAACGCTGAAACCAGTGTCGCAATCATCTCCTTTTGACGCCGTGTCAGGTGTCCGTCTGAGAATTGCATCGGGTAACTGATGTCGATGACTGACTTGAGGAAGTCCGGGCGAAGGCTGAAGCACTTCAGGATCTCAGGAACGGAATCTCGTTCAGGATTTGCCTTGAGCCATGCATCGTAGACTTCAGCGACCTGTCCCTCAGCGTCAGCTTCCGTGACGTATTGAATAAATGGCATTGTTGGATTCCTATCGACGACCGATTCTGTACGGCGACGGGTCGATGTGAGGCTGTTGATCGGTCATCATTTCTGCGATGAGTTTGCCGGTTGCGGTTCCCATGCTCAGGCCCAGCATGTTGTGGCCGGCAGCCACCCAGACGTTGTTCATGTTGGGTGTCCGGTCAATGTAAGGCAGCCCGTCCCACGTCATTGGTCGCCAGCCAAACCACTCTTCTTCCACGGGTTCCGTGGTCGGTTCGTGAAGGTATTCGGCAGCTCCGTTCCGAAGATACGCCAGCCGTTCGGGCCGCATCTGAGTGTCGTACCCGGCGAATTCCATGGTACTCCCGATTCGGTACCCTGAATCGAACGGAGTAATTCCAACGTGAACCTCCTCCAGCAGCATGGGGTAGACCGGGCACACGGAAGGACGTGCCATCGTGATTGAGTATCCTTTACCTGGCTGAATCGGGATTCGGCACCCCAAAACACGATTCAATAACGGAGTCGTCGGCCCCGTTGCCACCACGAACTCATCCGCGACAATCTCTCCCTGAGAAGTCTGAGCGGCGGTTGCCATTCCGTGATTTTGGCGAAAGCCGGTCAGTTCGTGATCGGACAGTATTTCGACACCTGATTCCAGCAGCAGTCGCTTCAGTTCTGCCATCATTCTGTCAGGACGAAGGTGAGCATCGTTTCTATAGTGCCATGCACCGGCGAGTCCCGGTTTGAGTGCCGGTTCGAGCGTCTGGAGCTCAGCGCCGTCCACAGGCGTTGCTGCAACGCCAAAGTCTCTCTTCAGGATGCTGTCAGTTTCGGCGAAGTGATCGAACTCCTTCTGATCCCGAAAGACAAACAGGAGTCCATCTGTTTTCCATTCGACCTGCAGTTGATGTTCTTCGATGATCGCCTCGTACAATTGACGAGACGATTCCAGGATCGCATTGCGAGCGCGGCCAGCCGACATCATGTCACGCTTGTTACAGCGAGTGGCAAACTTGAGGAGCCACATCCAGAGGGACGGTGACAGTCGAGGACGAATCGTTAGCGCTGCCTTTCTGTCAAACAGTCCTTTCAGGCCGCGTTTGACCTGACCGGGCTGAGTCAGCGGAAAGACGTGACTGGGAGAAACATATCCACAGTTTCCATGAGAGCACCCGGCTCCAAAATCACCCCGGTCAACAATGGTGACCTGTCGACCAGCCTGCTGGAGAAACCATGCGCAGAACCCTCCGATGATGCCGCCGCCAATAATGAGTGTTTTTCGTTTTTCCGTCATGCCTGAATCCCTGTTCGAAAGGGGTCTGATTCGTCCAGGAAAAGAGTCGACTCCGCAGTAATCCACGCAGAACCAGTGATCGATGGCACAATGACGGGGCCGACCCCGGTTGGTAGATCTGCGGAAGCTTCCACAGCTTCAAACGAGCCCTCAAACGCACTTCCCACGATACTCTCCTGTACCCATGTTTCGCCGGCTTGAAGTTTCCCGTCGGCCGCGAGGCACGCGAGCTTTGCACTGGTCCCGGTGCCGCAGGGGGAGCGGTCGTACGCACCTCCGGGGCAGAGCACAAAGTTCCTGCTGTCAGCCGAATCACTGATGTCAAACAGTTCGATGTGATCGATCAGCCCGTTGTCGGCGCCCGTAATGCCCTGACGTTTCAGAGCGTCCCTAATGGCCTCAGTGAAACGTGTGAGCACATCCGTGTTATCAAGAGTGAGAGACTGGCCGTGTTCGGAGACGAGGAAGAACCAGTTTCCCCCCCATGCAACGTCTCCGGTGACCGGACCGTGACCGGGAATCTCCACACTGACGCCTGCCCGGTATCTCCACGACGGGACGTTTCTGATTGTGACACGATTTGCATCATGCAGAGTGGCGCTCACCACGCCGACTGGAGTGTCGAATTGATGCGAGCCTGTCTGCAGTGTGCCCATATGTGCCAGAGTCACAGCCAGACCAATGGTCCCGTGTCCGCACATGTGCAGATAGTCGACGTTGTTGAAGAAAATAATGCCGGCGGCACAGTCACTCGCAGCAGGCGGCGTCAGCAGGCCTCCCACCAGCACGTCCGAGCCGCGGGGTTCCAAAATTACGGACGTGCGAATGTAATCGGCAGTATTTCGTAACTGTTGCACGCGATTGGAAAGCGGCCCATCGAGGTCCGGCCCACCAGCGACGATAATTCGCGTCGGTTCGCCCCCGGTATGAGAATCAACGACAGAAAGTGTTTGTTGCGCCACGGCCCTCGTCCTCAGAAATAGTCGGCCCGCGTACGATACCGCCGACAGGGAACCGCACCAACTGGTTCAGTGATTGCCAAAGAGAATTCTCAGCCGTATTATCCAGCGAACATCCTCTTGATCTTGTCGTCCTATGGGGATCGTCTGCCGTCGGTGACTGAACAATGGCCGATTTTCGCCGAAAACGCTCGCATTTGAAGCTTCCCATCTGGACCACCGTCCTGTTGGCGACGGTGAACATTGCCGTGATGGTCGTACTGATCATCCAGCTGATCCAGAACCATCTCTGGCTGGGACTGGTTCTCGGTTCTGTGGCGCTGTGTATCAGCCTGTTTGGGATTTCGTTCTATTCCTATCTGACAATCAAGGAAATCCAGCTGAACCGTCGGCAGTCCAACTTCGTAGACAGTGTAACTCATGAACTGAAGACTCCGATTGCTGCTCTCCGTCTGTACCTGGATACGCTTCTGATGAGAGAGCTCAACCCGGAGAGTCGGCGGGAATTCTACGAGACGATGGAAAACGAACTGGAACGTCTGGACAAGCTAATCAATCAGCTGCTTGAAGTCGGTCGGCTGGACGCGATCGGCAGTCAGACGGAACCGGAGCACGTGGACCTGTCCACTTTGCTACAGTCCTGTGCTGAGATTGCATGCCGCCATCACAAGCGGGAACCTAAAGAAGTTTTTACTTTCGATATGGCCCCGCTCGAAGTTCACTCCCGGAAGATGCTGCTCGAGATGATCTTCGGGAATCTGCTGGACAATGCCGTGAAATACGGCGGCGCCCCTCCTCGCGTGCACATCACTGCATTTTCGCGGGGGACGGATCGTGTCATCGTCCGTGTCCGGGACGTGGGGGCGGGCGTTCCGGAAGAACATCGCTCACGTATCTTCAGACTGTTTTTTCGGGGGAACAACGAACTGGAGCGAACGCGTAAGGGCACCGGACTGGGACTCTATATCGTGCGCACACTTGTCGGCATCATGAAGGGCAAGGTCAGCGTGACCGACGGTCCTGACGGAGTCGGCAGTGTCTTCGAGGTTTCCCTGCCAGCGGAATCTGTTCGTGTGGACCAACGGCTCCTGCGTGGGCGCGAAAACAGCGAAGCATTCCCTGAGTCGAAAGAGAATCATTCCGTTTCAGAACCTGTCAACGAGGGAGTCTGAAGCCGTGAAGATTCTCGTTGTCGAAGACGAAGCCAGTATCGCCAAAGGGCTGCGCATCAACTTCGAACTGGAGGGGTACGATGTTGACCTCGCCGAAGATGGATATCGCGCTCTTGAACTCCATGGCCAGTCAGAACCCCCGTTCGACCTGATTGTACTCGACCTGATGCTTCCGGAGATGAGTGGCTACGAAACCTGTCGGCGGTTGCGCGAGGTTGATCGCCGCGTGCCGATTCTGGCGCTGACTGCTCGCACGCTGGCCGAAGACAAGGCTCAGGCGTTCGATTGTGGTGTCGACCAGTACATTACAAAACCGTTCGCACTGCCCGAATTGCTGGCTCGTGTTCGCCGGCTGCTGGATGTGCGGACGCATGAACTAAATGATGGCTTG
>CAJWGB010000253.1 GCA_913031625.1 uncultured Planctomycetaceae bacterium
AATGCTGTAAAATTTTTTAATATTAAAGAATTAGATAAAAATATTAAATGCTTTTGTGTTGGAAATGCTACAGAAAAAAAAGCGAGAAGTGTAGGTTTTCAAAATACTATTTCAGCTGAAGGAAATGTTTCGAATTTAAAAGAATTAATTTTACAAAACTATAACTCTAAAGATGCTAAGCTTTTGTATGTAAGTGGAGAATTAATTTCAGTTGATCTAGATCAGCAGCTAATTAAAGAGGGTTATAGTATAAAAAGAATTGTAAATTACAGAGTAAATCACAATCAAAAATTCGATGAAAACTTTGTTAAAGAACTAAAGGCAAATATACCAGATATGGTTTATGTTCATTCTCAAAATAGTGCATCGGCCCGGAAGGGTCCCACGTCGAGGTAAGGAGATCGAAGTCTCCGTCACCGTCGAAATCATCAGCGACCGCTCCTCCACCACAGTTCACGGATCGGATTCCGGCACTGAGAACTGCGATGTCGTGATCACTAACCCGTGGACCTTCGGGAGGCATTTGGTCGTCGCCCGTGCTGCGGAGACGCATAAGCAGCGGGCTCTCATCCGGTTTTCCCGGTACGATTGCAACGTCCTGGTCACCTCCGGCAAGAGCTCGCTTGGCACGATCCAGCCGCAGCCCGGATTCGGTTCGTTTCGCACCGTGACAGGCAACGCAGTGTTTCTGCAAAATCGGCCGGACTGACTTTTCGAAATCGATCGGCTCGGCACACCGGACAGATGCCGGCACGGAAAGCAGCAGGCTGAACGCAGCAATTCGGAGGGTCATGGAAGTACCTGATTGCGGGACAACGAACCTCGTTGATCTTACTGGCAGTGCGTGAACAACGCACCAGACTCGGTCTTTCGGCAGGACCTGCCGCAGTGAATCGCAGACTGCAGAACCTGCCGCCCGAGGACTTTAATCGTTGCTGCCGATACACGCGGAAAAATCGGCACCACCTGAACAATCCCTACAGTTTCACAAATTGCCTGACCGATACTACCCACAAGATTGTCTCAATGCGCATGGTCTGCCGTTACGTGGCGACAGAGGTTTCAGGTGCGGCGAGGCAGCAAAGCCAGAAAAAACCTTGGCTTCGAAGGATAGATCAATGCGGATTAGGCACCGTCTGACAGCTTTTGTGCCCTTGCTGGTGACCCTTATGCTGGTCACTGAGGCTCGTGCGCAATCGATGATGGGGTTTCCGTCCTCTGGGATACCGACATTTCTCCAGCCACCAGGCAGTCAGCCAGGCGGAGGAAGTGGAGTTTCACCGTCGATTCTCAACCAGGGCGTTCCTCTGTCCAGCTTTCAGCAGTACCCGGGAGTCTCTCCCTTTGAGCACACATTTGAACAGCACTTCAACAGCGATGGGCTCTGGTTCAAGCGACTACTTGGTCCGCTGAGCGGCCGGACGAAGATGTATTTCAACCTTGACTATGTCCGCACGAAGACCCGCGGTCTGACGGGAATGGTTGGAAATCCATCTGCAGCAACATTCGCTCAGCTCGAGATTGAGTCTGGAGGAACAGGCCGCTTTCCGGAAGCACTGTCACTGAATCACTTCGGAACCGCCAACACAAACATCATCCCATCACTCGTCAACAACGGTATCATGGTGTCTGGGGGAATGCGAAACCCGACGGGATGGGGTGTTGCATGGGACTTCACATGGAATGGAAAGTCACAGGCTAAGTACGATGCACGAGCAGGGTACGAAGCCACCCGACCTATCAGCACAGTGGATGCTCTGCTTCTCGAAGCAGCCGACGGTGAAGGGATGCTCACGACAAGCTTCAATAGCTTTGACGAACGGCAACTTGCGATTCAGCAGATCCTGACTGTCTCGCCCATCACCGACGGTCTGGCCACCACGTTCCCATTCTTTGGAGACGCAGAAGACATTCTCGACAGAGTCCTCTGGAATCTGCATGGGATCCCGCTGGATAACAACGTCGCTGACGAACCAGGTGGGGCTGCCCAGCGGTTCGACCTCGACTTCATCATGACGCACCGCATTGAAACATTCGATACGGGTGCCTACTTCACGTCCAACCCGATCTACGAATCTGAACTCGTCACAGTTCGCCCACTGGTCGGTGGGCGATTTGTCCGAGTCGATGAGTCCTTCCACTTCTTTGGAATGGATTCCGGTCTGGACTATGAAGCCAATATCGCTGACGGCGTCGATGATGACGACGACTGGATCGTTGACAACGTTGACGAAAACGGAACCGCGACCTTTGAACAGGGCAACCCATCAGTACAGTCTCTGAGCGTCTCATTCATCGACAGTATTGTTCAGAGTTCTATGGCCGGCCCTGAACTTGGATTCGAATATACCTTCGGAGACAACGAAGGCATTCAGGTGACGGGCTCCACACGAGTGGGTGCGTTTGCAAACCAGGAACGAATCACCCTGATCGGCGACAACATCGTTGACACACTGAGCTTCATTCCGAACCCGAACCCCGATCCCAACAACCCGAATGATCCCACAGACATTCTGGATGACGGATTTGATACGACACGAGTCAACGGTGCTCTGACAGCGAACTCATTCACAGACGCCAAGACATCGACTCACATCTCACCCGTCTTCCGACAGACTCTGACCGCTGAGATCCCAATTTTCTCACGAGTGCCTGTCCTGAAGGACATCTGGCAGTTGCAGGGAGCAAAGTTCCGAGCCGGATTCACCTATCTGTGGATCGGAGAAGTTGCGGACCCGCAGCAGTCCATCAACTACGTCTCAAACCCACGTCAGCAGAACCTGTTCCCACACCTGCAGATCCGCCGGTCAAGCTTCTTCCAAAACCAGTTCAACATTGGTATCAACTGGGAGTATTGATCCAAGAGAGACGATCGAATCTGAAAAGGGACACCACATTCCGGTGTCCCTTTTCTGTTTATGCTGGCGGGTCCGATATCTGCGGGGCTGTTAGCGCCCGATCGTCGCTGATTCACTTCCGCACATGCCTTCTGAAGACAGGTGCTACGGCCCTCACTTCTTCGCTGGCAGCACCTCAACACTCAGCAGCTCCGACCATGCTGCAAATTTCGTGTTGGTTTCCGCCGACCGCTTTTCTGCAGATGCCAGTGCCTTTTTCGCGGTTGCCAGTTCAGTTTCGGCCGTCATTTTCACTGCTTTGAGACCGACCTTCTGCTCTTCTTCAGCCTGCGCCAGCTGACTGACAACATCTGCGAGCACGTCTTCCAGTCGCCTGATCTCAGCCTGTGCAAGTTCCACGGCGAGATAGTTCTTTCGGTATTTGGCAACTCCCGTGGCCTGCAGGGCAAACTGATAACGCCCGGGCGCAACCCTGAAATTGCCGGAGGGCTTAAACTCAACAGCAAGCACTCCCTCCGTCTGGCCTTCTGGAATACTGACTGTCGGCTGGCCGCGGTCCATGCCGTAGAGTTCCTGCACTTCAACAGTGACGTTGCCGACACGTGGCAGCAAATCTCTGACACGCACCGGAATCTCCAGCTTCTCGCCCATATGGACACTGAGCAGCTTCTGAGTGTCTACGTCCACAACGACCGGCGCCGTTTCATGAGCACTCACGGACATTGGGACTTCCTGAGTCAGTCGTGATCGCACGCGAATCGAATCCGCAAAGATATGTCCCCACACGAGGCAACTGAACCGCGCCTCACGTTCAATTGTCTGCCCGTCAAACTGAGCACGACCAATGATGCGAATGGGCCCTGCCCAGGGCCCTGCCCCCTCCGCTGCCGTCACAACCAGCAATCCATGATCCGTATTCTGGCTGAGGGTCAGGGGCCGACAGGTCACTCCGTCTGGCAGCCCTTCTGCTGTCACGACGATGTCTCCGTCAAATGCATCCTGGCGAGGGCACACAATTCTGATTCCCCACCGAGCCCCTTTGCGCAGATGAGGAGTCACTGAATAGCCCGTTCTTCCGGTGGGCAGCGGACGCTCTGTGCTGGCAATCAACTGAAAATCGGGAGTCTGTTTGCGTATCGCCAGCCGGTACCGTTTCGAAGAACCACCATCACCAAACTGATTGACGACACGAACCTGATAGTTCCCCGCCTCTTTCGCCGTAAACGACAGTCCCGAGTCATTACTGTTAAAGTTGATCGCATCTTTGTTGTGAACGCTGAACAGTGAAGGCAGGTCATCATTCTCTGCAACAGTTTCCAGAGACTCCGTTCCATCTTCAGCCGTCAGGACGCGTTCCACAATCGCAAGGGTGTCCACCGGGTAGCCCATCCGGTCAGCCGTCAGCTCAACGTACCACGTCTCTCCCTGTGCGGTGGCAAACCGAAACACATCCTCGTCGTTTGGCGCATCGAACCAGCCACTCACTTCAAGCGGCACTTCGACCTGCAAAGCATCTCTGCGCTCCTCGTCAGCTGGGCGCTGCTGTATCAGCCTCTCTTCAGTTGTCACAGGTGTGGTGGCAAATCCAATCCGTACACTGTTCGCGTCAGGGAAGCGGTAGTCAAAGCCAGGCAGCATGCCCTGACGCGGCTGACCCGGCTGGTATCCTGCAGGTGTCGAGCTGGTTGCCGGCAGGCTGATCTCAACCTGCAATGATTCCAAAGGGTGACTGTTGAGTGAAATTTCAGTGAGCTGACTCCCGGGAAGATTTCGGCCATAGATGGTGTATGTCTCTGTACTGCCGGGAATGCCGGCAGCCGGAGAGATGAAGTCGACGTGGGGAGCTGTCGAAAACCTGAGACGGTAAAAATGCTCGCCGCCACCACGAAAGAGAATATCCGAGAGGCTCACATACCAGGTGCCATCCTGCTGCGGCCGGAGCTCAACCAGAGCATCGCGTCCGTAGGTATCCCGGTTTCGATCCAGCTCCCGGCCCTGCTCGTCATAGAGAATGAGCTGACTGTCGATCCGTGAGTCAATGCGTTCCGCGATCGCTTCAATCAAAATCCGCTGCCCTGCCCTGCCGTCGATTCGAAACCAGTGTTCGCGGCGTGAGGGGATGTCACCACTGACGACAGAATTGACTTCTACATTGAGAGCAGTCTCGCGCGATGTGTTACGACCGTCACAGACAACCTGTGCAAACTTCGGCGAACTGACAATAAATGGTCGTGCTGTCGACAGCCCAAAGTGTCCGTCGACTCGGGCTTCGTAGATCCCGGGAGGCACATCAGCAGCCACCGAGACCTCAAAAAAATTCGCGTTGGGCCGAGCCGGCAAAACACTGGTTGCAGGCAACATCGTACGAGCCGCCGTAATACCCGGGTGTGTAAAGTGCAGAGTCGTCAGCTGTTCGAGGTGCTGTCCCACACAATTGACGCGAACCTGCTTACCTGGAGCAATCGCACGGGGCACAATCCGAGTCAGATCCGCCACGGGCAGCTGAGCAGCAGCCATGCCTGTCACCAGACAGAAAATGCTCATGAATCGTACAGCAGCTTTGGTCATGACAGCCCCCGTCACTCAAACTAATCCATCCAGATACATTAATGGTTGAACAGGAATTCCTTCGTGTTCACAACCACCCAGATAATGTCCTCCCACCCCTGGCGAACAGCCGTTGCTTCCGGCAGATTGCCGGGGTCCTGTCTGGATTGCTCGCGTTTTCGGGCCAGATGTCGCGTCGCGACCGCCAGTTCATTGTCTGTCGGCGGACGTGAGAAAGCTCTGATATAAAGCTCGCGCACCTGAGCAGCCTCGTCAGCCTCCGAGTCCTTCGAAAACAACTGTGCTCGCCCCCCATTCGCACCAAGAATTTTGTGCATCGTCTGGGAGTTCAACAGCGTCAGACTCTGCGCAAGATCCGCACTTGCCGACCGTTCACACTCACACGCCGTATCCATCTGAGGACGACCAAACACCCTCAGAAAGAATGACTCATTGTTAACGGAATCATCCGGCAGCGCAACCGCGCGAACGCCGTCGGGTTGTCGATTGAAACTGTTACGTGCTCCGGCCACATCATTAATGGCATCCAGCATGACCTCGGCCGTCAGTCTCCGGGGATAATAACGAGCATAATTCTGCTCATCCTCTGCGTTGAATTCGTTGGGGAATGATGACCGCTGATAGGCGCGGCTGTTACAGATTTCACGACATAGCTGCTTCAGATCAAATCCGGAATCGACAAAAGACTCAGCCAGTTCATCAAGCAGTTCCGGATGAGTGGCCGGGTTGGTGATTCGTATATCGTCTTCGGGTTCCACCAGTCCACGACCGAAGAAATGCTTCCAGTAGCGGTTGACAAGGACCTTCGCGAACCACGGGTTCTGTTTGCTGGTGACCCACTCTGCCAGATCGATCCTCGGATCACGAGAAGCGGGGATCGAAAGTGGTTCCGCATCCAGAGGCGTTGGCCGAAGCTGCTCCCCGGTGTTGGGATTGGTCGCTACCGCCAGGACTCGCTTGTGGTACAGAATGTCATCTTCCGGAAGCTTGTTGACCTCTTTGCGGTCCAGTGTCGTAAAGAACGCTGAGAATCCATGGTAGTCGTCCTGGCTCCATTTCTCATAAGGATGATGGTGACACTGAGCACACTCGATTCGCACACCGAGAAAGACCTGAGCGACATCAGCCATCCGCTCATTGATGTCCTTGACTGCCCGATACCATGACACGGCTGGATTGGTCCCCGGTTTACCGCGGGCCGTGATGAGCTCAGTTGTAAGACGGTCAAAAGGCTTATTGTCCCGAATACTCTTCTGCAGCCAGTTGTGAAATCCATACGTCTCACGCGCCACCTGCTCAAGGTTTCCGCCCGCTTTATTTCGCAGCAGACTCGACCACTTATTGGCGAACAGATCAGCATATCCGTTACTCCGGAGATAATGATCAATCAACTCTGCGCGTGGCTTGTCAGATTCCGAAGTCAGAAATGAAGTTGTCTCTTCCAGAGTGGGAAGCCTGCCGGAGATATCCAGCGAGACTCGACGAAGAAATGTCACATCGTCACAGACTTCTGACGGCGGCAAACCCAGAGTCCTGAGTTTCGCGTTCACATGATGGTCAATAAACCCGGCTGGATCAGGAAGCTTTGGAACGGGAGCTCCCAGAGGAATTGTCGACAGAAACGACCCAACATGCTCCTGAAATCGAACCATTACTGACGAGGTTCCAGTCACATTCATCATCGTGGCCAAACCGGCATCATCGACAACAGCCATGTCCGGTTGATTCGCTTTGTACTCCGCGATTCGCGTAATGTCCCTGACAGTCCCATCTGACATGCGGGCAATGACTCGCAGTTGCTGTGACTCTCCACGCTCAACGACGCGGCTGCCGGGTTGGACATCGATACTCTCAACAACGGGTTCGTCCTCCGGCCCCCACTGCATGCCTTCCTGAATCCATCGGCGCAACGTGCGATACGAACCGGATTCACGTCGAATACGCAGGCCACCTCCGTGCGGAACACCGCCGCTGGCTTTCAAGAGCACGAGGCTGCGGTCCGGTGCAGCCGGGAAAAATCGTCTGCCGCGTGATTCGCGGGTCAGGAACTCAAAGTCTTCCTCCGGCTCAAAGCCGAGCAGGGACAGTCGAAAGTTGTTCTTGCCCTTCGGAGTCCCATGACATGCGCCACCATTGCAGCCGGCTCTCGTCAGCTGGGGAACGACATCATTTCGAAAACTGATGGGGCGGACAGATTCTGCGCCGCTGACCACGCACGGGATCTGAAAAGAATTCGTGCCCAAAGACACCCTGAGTTTATCCGTCCCGTCTTTTAACGGAGTGACCCAGCCCGTCGAGTCGACGATCACCAGCTCAGATTCCGACGAAAATACAACCTGTCGCGTTACGTCAATCACAAGGCCATCCGGAGTAACGGCCGATATCAGCAGCTGCTCACCTTCTGATTTCAACGATAGCGACGGAGTCGAATCCTTTGGCGACAGGGTCAACTGCTGTGAGGCTGGCAGAACTGATGCTGACACAGCCAACAGGATGAGGACCGTGAGTACCGAACTGAATCTGGAATGGGAAACTTGCATGAGGCGGGATCACACAGAGCTAAGGAGGCGGGCCCATATTGTCGCCTGGCTGAACCCGATGCGAAAGCGAAAAGGCAGAGAAGTCCGCCGGTGTTCGGACAACCGTCACCTGTTTCCGACCTCAGGACCTTCCGAGTAGCCGAGCAAACGTCGGGGCAGGATCCCGCCGCTGCCAACAATTTCAGTACACAAGGAACTCTTTGGTTCACTCGCACGTCGTTCGTGCATTGGGTGTGTCTCAGCAGAACAGCGGCACGTGGCGCAAGCCAGCGTTGTCAGCCCGACGGAATCACAAAGCAACAGACTCAAAAGGTGTCCGACTCACGCTGCCCTTCGTTCTTTCGCTTGTTCTTCTGCTGCGGCTGTTTCTTCTTCTGAGCAGACGCTTTTCGGGTGTTAGCAATGGCTTCCGTGGCCGCACCCTCATCCCCCTGAGACTTCATCCACTGATCGAGCTGAGCAGAAAGTTCCTTTCGGACACCCGACAGCTGAGGGTCGCCAATCAGGTTCGTCAGGCAGTGGGGATCAGCTTTCACGTCATAAAGTTCCTCCGCCGGGCGCCGCATGTATTTGGCAGTCATGGCTGCCGCGTGCTCATTGCCGGACTGAGCCTCCCTGATCCATTCCTGCCAGAAACTCAGGCGGTCCTTTCGTACTTTCATGACCGCGTTGGAAAACGTCTGGTCTGCATTGAGGTTTCTGATGTAGCGATATCTCTTCGTACCGCAGGATCGAATCCCGAAGTTCTCAGATCCGTTAATGATTCCCCGTGTCGTGTGCAGACCAAATGTATACTTCCTGTGTTCTTTCGACTCACCTGTGAGTACAGTCAGGAATGACTGGCCATCCATTGAGCCAGGGACGTCGACTCCGGCCGCCTGCAGAAACGTGGGAGCGACATCGCAATACTCAACCAGAGCATCGGAATGAGACCCCGGCTCCACATGGCCGGGCCAGCGAATAATCATGCCGGAGGTCAGTCCCAGTTCAAAACACGTCCACTTCGCAAATGGAAATGCCGAGCCCTGTTCGGAAACAACCATCACAAGCGTGTTGTCTGCCACTCCCTGCTCGTCCAGCAAATCGAGCAACGCACCACACTGTCTGTCAAAAAAAGTGATCTCCGCAAGGTACTTTGAATAGTCACTGCGGGTCTTCGGAGTATCTACCCATGAAGGCGGCAGTTTCAGCGACTCCGGCG
>CAJWGB010000254.1 GCA_913031625.1 uncultured Planctomycetaceae bacterium
TATCACAACATGTCGAGCGCCGGCGTGTTGTACAATTGCGGCAGCCATCAACCCGATTGGTCCAGCGCCGGTAATCAGAACATCTTCCCCAAGGACCGGGAAGGACAGAGCCGTATGCACGGCGTTGCCAAACGGATCAAAGATGGAGGCTACATCCCGATCAATATCGTCGGCGTGATGCCAGACGTTGGTCATAGGAAGCGAGATGTACTCAGCAAATGCCCCCGGACGATTCACGCCAATCCCCTCAGTGGCATTGCAGAGGTGTCGTCGCCCGGCAAGGCAGTTCCGACAGCGGCCACATACAACATGCCCTTCGCCACTGACGATCTCGCCAGGGTGAAAATCAAGCACGTTCTCACCCACGCTGACCACTTCACCGACGAATTCGTGGCCAACCACCATCGGAACCGGAATTGTTTTCTGAGCCCAGTCATCCCACTGATAAATATGGACATCCGTTCCACAGATTCCTGTGCGATCCACTTTGATCAAAACGTCGTTCACACCAACAGATGGCTCAGGAACCTCCTCCAGCCACAGTCCGGGTTCCGCGTTTCGTTTAACGAGTGCCTTCATTCTGGTTTCTAGTCTTTGTTTCACATGCCGAACACTTTGTGTAATATAATAGAATCACAAAATCCACTAAACAAGATAACTCATGCCAAATAACGGACAATACGCCAATGTCGGAATCCAGTGCTGAAGATGTGAGCCGTGAGGTCTGCCGCAGAATTCGCACCCTGAGACAGGAGGCTGGCTGGTCACTGGACGTACTCTCTCAGGCATCCGGGGTCAGCCGATCAATGCTGAGCCAGATCGAACGAGAGCAGGCCAATCCAACCCTGGCGGTCACCGTCAAGATCGCAACAGCATTCGGGATGACAGTTGGTCAGTTGGTGGAGCTCTCACACCAACTCCCTTCAATCAACGTGATTCGGGCCGACGACCGCTCTCACATTTTCAGAGAAGATGAAGAGTGCTCGATTCGCACTCTCTCACCATTGAAGCTGGAAAAGGACGTTGAGTTCTATGAGGTGCGACTCACTCCCGGCGGCGAACTTCGGTCAGCTCCACACTTCGAGGGCACTCGAGAATTTCTGACTGTGCAGAAGGGCGCGATCCGACTGGAGTCCGACGAAGAAGACTCGCCTCTCGCCCGGGGTGACTCAGCAAGTTATCGGGCGGACGTGCCTCATGCACTGGTCAACGAAGGACGCTCTGAGGCAATCGTCTTTCTGGTCGTCATCTATTCGTGAGCACCTGCGACAATCCGCCCTCCGCCTTCTCCAGGCCCGGGTCCCATTTCAATTACATGATGAGCGGCTGCCACAAGCAGCGGGTTGTGATCAATGGCAACCACAGAATGGCCAGTCTCCACAAGATGGTTCAGGCACTCAACAAGGCGATCAACGTTTTGACCATGCAGTCCCGTCGATGGCTCATCCAGAATAAACAGCGTGCCACCCGCCGACGTCGCAGACCTGCGCCGCGGAAGCTCATCCTCTGAGGGCGCTCCTGCGAGTACCGCCGCAATCCTCAACCGCTGACTCTCCCCGCCGGACAACGTCGACACGGGCTGGCCGAGAGTCAGATAACCCAGCCCGGCAAGCCGGAGTGCATTCAGGCGAGACTGAACGCGTCGCGCGCCTTTGAAGAACGTGAACGCCTCGTCCGCAGTCATCTGCAGAACTTCGTGAATACTTCGGTTTCGATATTCAACCTCAAGGACATCCTTTCGATAGCGACTGCCACCACACGCATCGCACACGGCTTCAATGTCCGGTAGAAACTGCATTTCGATCTGCAGCACGCCTCGACCATCGCAATGTTCGCAACGACCACCTCCGGAAGAGTTGAAACTGAACATCCCCATGCCAAAGTTCCGCTTCTTCGCTTCACGCGTCTGAGCAAACACTTTCCGGATTTCGTCGAAACACTGAATCACAGTAACAGGAATCGATCGACGATTTCCGCGCATCACAGCCTGAGTCAACAACTGAACATGAGTCAGATCTTCCGGCACGTCGGCCAGAGTCACACTGCCCGACTGCCCCGGCAGAACGAGACCCAGATGACGGCAAATGGCCGGGTACAGAGTCTCAACCAGCAGGCTGCTCTTGCCACTGCCGCTCACACCGGTTACGGCACACACAACGCCAAGCGGCAGCGCGCCGGAAACACCAATCACGTTGTGACAGGTCGCGTTGTCAAATCTCAGCCACCCGGACGGGCGGCGACGCGAAGGCGACTGCAGGGCTTCGCCAGGGGTGGGTCGGCTCAGCAACTTCCCGGTTGGCGTCTGCGACTGAACAAGTTCCCCGGCGCGGCCCTCAAAAACGATCTGTCCGCCTTCACGACCCGCTGCGGGGCCGGTTTCCACAACGTGGTCGGCCGCCCGGATAAAATCCGGATGGTGCTCAACAACCACAACAGTATTGCCGCAATCACGCAGTTGCTCTGCAACTCGAATGACACGACTGGCATCGGATGAATGCAACCCTGCTGTCGGCTCGTCCAATACAAAAAGTGTATTTATCAGCCCGGACCCCAGCGCCGACGTCAGCGCCACGCGCTGACGTTCGCCGCCCGAAAGAGTGCTCAACGCCCGTGAGGAAGCGACGTAACCCAACCCACAGTCATCCAGATACGAAACGCGATTCCTCAACTGTCGCAAAACCGACGAGCCTGCCACGTCCGGCAAGCGAGCCGCAAGGCTCTGCAACCATTCGCTGAGACGACTAACAGAGAGATCCAGCACGTCCGCGATCGAGACTTCATTCAGTCTTACGGCTCGAGCATCTTCATTGAGCCGAGTCCCATTACATGCGGAACACCTGGAAATAGAATTCCACTTCTTTCGAAGCTTTGCAGCAGCCTCAGCCCGACTCTCCAGGCACCTCTGATACAGCCCATCAAGGCCATCAAATGAGGAGCCAGCCACACCGTGCTGAAGGATTCGTCGCTCCTGTACGCTAAGTTCAGCCAGTGGAATCCCGGTCCGCAGCCCTAACTCAGCGGCAGACTCCAGCACCTGCTTTTGCTGTCTGCGTCCGGGCCCCTCCTGCCAGACCAGGACTGCTCCACCCTCCACCGTGGCAGCCATATCAGCAACCGCTTCAAGGTCAAAAGTCGCAACCGTGCCCTGCCCCTGACACACGCTGCACTGACCTAAAGATCGATAATTGAGGAGCGCATCATTTAGATGGGCGACCGCACGCTGACAGCACGAACAGACCGGCTCGCGAGAGAAACGAGACTGATACCATTCGGAATGATCGACCGAAACAAGCTCAGCGCCGGCCACCGTGCTCTCTGTCAGCACGCAACACTGCTCACCCCCTTCGAAGAATGCAGTGGCCAGAGACTCGACCAGTCGAGTTCTCGAATCCGGGCCAGGCTTCAGCCGGTCGACAACAACAAGGCACTCCCCATTCTGCTCCATCTCTTCGACAGCAACCACAGCAAGCCCACTACGGTCTGACTGAAGTACACGAGTAAATCCGCGTGACAGCAAAACGTCAGCAGCCTCCTGAGACGGAAAGGCGACCATGATGCGTCCTGCCACTTCAGCGTCCGAGAAATGTTGTGCAACGGTCTGAGGATTCCATGCGCGCACTTCCACCGCACATTCGGGGCAATACTCGGTTCCCCAGCGAACAAAGAGGGAACGGAGAAAGTCGTAGATCTCCGTGCGACTGCCCACCGTGCCCTGAGACTGCTGCGCCCATGCATTCTGGCGGATTGCAATCGCTGGAGGGATCCCCTCAATACGATCCGCATCAGGCCGCTCCAGGCAGTCAAGAAACTGTCTTGTATACGGCGAAAAGGTCTCTACGTACCGCCGCTGGCCTTCAGCAAATAACGTATCGAAGGCCAGGCTGCTCTTACCCGACCCACTCAGACCGCAGACAACGGTGAGTTGATGCCATGGAATGCGGACACTCACATTCTGCAGGTTATTGACCCGCACTCCACTGAGCTGAATAGAGTTTCCGTCGACCGTCATACCCGGAAACCAACGCTAAAGCGTAACTGCCGAGCCCTGCTGGATGCTCTCTGCTTCTGCGTAGCAGATATTCAACGCGTCCAAAGCGACTCTTGCTGAAAGGGGCCCGGGAGAATCGCCATTCTGAAGGTGGTTGACGGCGGTCTGCAACTCTCTTGTAAACGCTCCACACCATGAGTCATCTCCTGCCAACTCGACCGACGTGACGCTGCCGTCATTGCTGACCAGACTCAAAGGACGACTCACAACCCACTCGTCACCATATGTGCCGGCATCAAACAACAACGTGCCATCTTCAAAGAACAGCTCAAAACTGTGCCCAAACGCCAGCCCACTGGCCGCAATACCGCCACTCACTGCGGAAACAGCAGGGCCATTTTCGTAGACGTAGTTGGTGTGGACGTGATTAACAAACCCCTCCTGCAGAATCCCTGAACTGAACACCTTTTCCGGCCGCCCACACGCGTGAGCAATGAAGTGGTTATCGTGAATGTGGAGATCGATCCCCCACCCCCCAAGCTTTGTGAAGTCAGACATCCCGTCTGACCAGTCGGGTGGAGCAATCACCCGGCGAAAGTGGGCCGCCCTTAATCCTCCGTAAGTCTGATCTGCGATCGCATTCGCTGCGAACTCAAACTCCGGAAAGAATGGCAGCACGTGAGCGACCAGCAGAGGGACACCCGCACTCTCAGCGGCCTCCACCATCTGTCGAGCCTGATCCCGGCAGACTGAGATCGGCTTCTCTACCAGCGTTGCCTTGCCAGCAGCGATTGATTCCATCACCACGTCAAAGTGCTGATCTGTTGGAAGACAAATATCAATGAGATCAATGTCCGGGTCATCCAGCAGATCATGATAGTCCGCGCTGGCCTTGAGCCCTGACACGTCGACTGTGCCACCCGGGGGACCAAAGTTCCCCTTAATACTCGTCCAGTCGCCTGCCAGCTTCGTCGGGTTGCGGGTTGAAAACGCGGTCACCTCAGCCCCTTCGAGCCCCTTCGCGCCTTCGAAATGGGTGAACCCCATAAACCCCATACCGATGATTCCAATGCGCGTCATGCCTGATCCCCTGGTTGCTGAATGGAACTGCGCCGCCGAAGTACCGATTCGACGATTACCAGCCGGGCCCTTTTTATTGATCAGAGCCGGAAATGCAATTTGCCACAGGGATTTCCAACGAACAGAACTGCCAGATCGGCAGCCACACCCTTACAACCCCAGCCTTTTTCCCTGCGAAGCCACGAACCAACACACCAGCAGCCGCAGTGCCCACTAATTACGCACCCGCCCGACTGCCTAATTATTAGGCATTTATGGATTTTGCAGCCATAGTCTTGGCAAATGCGGGTTGTCCTGTATCATTCTGATATCGACGTCAGGTTGATAGCGCTGCTGAGCAGCGGAGACCAAACGCCGGTGTGTGCCTGAGACAGCATGTTTCTCGCGGGTACAGGGACGTTTCGAACACACGGAAGAGACGGAGCAACGAGATGTTGGTGCTATCAAGAAGAACAGGTGAGCGAATTCTGATTGGCGACGACGTTGCCATCACCGTGGTCCGCATTGGACCCAACTCTGTCCGCATTGGGATTGAAGCTCCACGATCAATGAACATCGTTCGTGAAGAGCTCTGCGATTTCAGCGACCAGACAAAGCCTGAGGTGAAATCAGAGAGTTCACCCGCCCTGCCATAGACTGTGCAGGTACATGACAAAACTCCTCAGACCGAGGTTGTCCCTCTGGACGGTCTCGGTCTTCTTTTGCGCTGAGCAGGCCCCTTCGCAGAAACCTAACCGCAGACTCACAGGACTGCTCTCCCCTCAACGCAGATTCCTGGTAGCATGTGCTGACAAAATCGGAGACAGAACTTGATCCAGGAAACCACCCCATCGGCTCCCGCAGAATCGGACGATGAATACCTGCTGCTCGCACGTTACGGTGCTGTGCCGCAGGTCGCTCGTTTTTCAGTTTCACAAGAACTAATGGCGCAGCTCACAGCAGGAACTGACGACCTCCATGGCTCTCAGGTTGTGGTGGAGTCGGAGCGCGGGACTGAAGTCGCATCGGTCCTGGAAGCTATTCATCCGGGCGTAAACCCAACTCCCAAAGCATCGACCGGTCGCGTCCTGCGAATCGCGGCACCTCAGGACCTGACCTCTGCGGCCGACAACCGACGTGAAGCAGAACTCAGTTTCCTGGACTGGCTTGAACAGATCGACGAGTGGCAGCTCCAACTCCAGCTGATTGATATGGAAACCACACTCGACGGCCAGCGCATCCTCTATGTACTGAACGGACAGGATGCCGAGACGACTCGACTTGCACTCCTGGTTGCCGCCAATGGGCGCGGAGTCGTACAGGTCCAGCCCGTGAGTCACGAGGGCGTGGAGGTAAAAGCCGGCGGTGGCGGATGTGGCAGTGGATGCGGCTCAGGTGGCTGCTCCACTCACTAACGCCGGAGCCCCTGCCCGGATGCCATATCCCGGCCAGCAGGGGAATCGCGGCCCCATGCCGGGACTGCGGCCTCGTGCCATCCTCGTCACAAGCAAACGTCAGCACAAATACCAATCAAAGCTCGGTCTGATTCCCGTCTCCCTGCGTTGTCGGTTATGGTTGGGCCACCAGAAACGTCCGGGAGCCCTCAATGACAACTTTTCGCGCACGATTGCAGGCCGGGGATACGCTGTTCGGCACCATGGTAACTTTGCCCACCGCGTCAACGGCTGAGATTCTGACAGACTGTGGATTCGACTGGCTGTTTGTCGACGCCGAGCACGGGCCACTGGACACCGGAGACATCCTGGGAATTCTTCAGGCAGTCGGACATCGCGTGCCCTGCATCGTCAGAGTTCCGGAATGCAGTGAGGCGTGGATTAAACGCGTTCTTGATCTCGGTGCTCATGGTGTAATCGTACCGCAGACTAACACCCCGGAGACCGTTGCCGAGGTCGTCCGTCACGCGCGGTATGCCCCGACAGGCGGCCGGGGAGTTGGCCTTGCCCGCGCTCATGGATATGGATTCCGATTTGACGAGTACGTTCAATCGGCCAACGAAGATATCGCCGTCATTGTGCAGGCAGAACACCGGGACGCGGTTGACAACATCGAACAGATCGTAGCTGTCCCCGGAATTGACGCCGTACTCCTGGGCCCTTACGACATGTCCGCGAGTTACGACAAGATGGGAAAGATTGATGATACTGAAATCACGTCTGCCATCAGCCGAGTCATCAACACGTGCCGCGATGCGGGCGTGCCGGTCGGATCATTCGGCGTAACATCAGAGGCAGTCAGATCGTACGCCGATCAGGGATGTCAGTTTCTATGTGCCGGAGTGGACGTCCTGTTTCTCGGCGGGGCAGCTGCTCAAATGCGCAGATCGATTGTGGGCGACCAGTAGCAGGCAGGGCGAAATTCGCGTCACTTTGCAGTTTTGCAGCCAATTCACAGACAAATCGAGCGACCTGCAGACTGGAGAGTTCGAAGACGCCCTGTTCCGAATGCCCCGGCACAACAATGAAGATCTGGTCTGCCATTCTGCCTTCACTCCTGTTTGCAGGCGCAGCTGTATGTGCGGCAGATCCACTGAACCTTGAGGGTTGCACCAACGCCCGCTGGGTCACACCTCAGGTCCTCGTGGGAGGCCAGCCGGATGGGATGATCGGGTTCCGTTCACTGCAGCGACAACGAATCAGTACTGTCATCAGTGTCGATGGAGTCCAGCCTGATGTTGAATTGGCTCGCAGGTGTGAACTGCGTTATGTCCACATTCCAATTGGCTACGGTGGAGTGAGCGACCAGCAGATTACGACGATCGCGGCAGCTATCCACCGGCTTCCGGGCCGGGTCTACATTCACTGTCATCATGGGAAGCATCGTGCCCCAGCTGCAGCGGCTGCCGCCTGTGTGGCCCTCAGGCAGCTCTCAAACGAAGCCGGCATAGAGTTCCTGAGAGCAGCAGGGACAGACTTTCGATACACCGGCCTGGTAAACAGTGTCCGGAGATCGAAGACCATTCACCTTCGGAATCTGAATACGTTCCGAGAGTTCAGTGAAAGCGTGAAGCCTCCGGACCTTGTTGAAACAATGGGCCAACTGGATCGGACACTGCAAAAACTGGATCACGGCGTTCAGACTGACCAGCCGCAGTCAGCCGCTCGAAACTCACTCACTTTACACGAGTTATTGAAAGAACTGGGCAGACGAAAGGGGACGGAAAATCGCTCTCAGAAGTTTCGCGAGCTGTTGTCAAAGTCGGAACGCAGTGCAGCAATGCTCAACGGCCACCTGCGTGACGCCGATTCGTGCGACACTGTTCAGACGCGAGAATTGCTCCGAGCAGTCAAATCCGGTTGTGTTTCCTGCCATTCTCAGCGTCCCGGCGAGTGATGAGTTCGATCTCAGCCAGTCAGTTGACCACAGCAGGATTAGCCAGAACTCCCTGGCAGCTGCAACACGCGGGGAAACTCAGCGCATTGCACGATACACCTTCGGAATCCCTCGTACTCTCGCCGACAGCAGCCGTGCGATTTGTTAGGATGCTCCGCCCAGGCACGTCGACCATCGACTGCATCCTGATTTCCAATTGTTAGTCTCTGAATTGACTAGGTCATATGTCCGGGCGCGACTTCTATCAGATACTTGGTGTTTCTCGATCCGCTTCCGCAGGTGAGATCAAGAAAGCATACCGGCAGCTGGCCAAACAACATCATCCAGATGCAAACCCGGATGACCCGAACGCCGCTGCTCGTTTCGCAGAGATCACAGACGCCTACAAAGTGTTGAGTGACGATGAGAAGCGCCAGAAGTACGACCAGTTTGGGTCGAATTGGGACAAGGTTGGTGGCGGAGGCAGCCCATTCGAGGGCTTCGGCGGCGGAGGCGCCGGGTTTGACCTGAACGACATCCTGGGTGGCATGTTTGGCGGAAGCCGTGGTGGTGGCAGCCCATTCGGAGGAAGTTCGCCGTTTGGAGGGCAGCGGCGTCCTCAGGCGGCTAAGGGCCCAAACATCGAAGCAGAAATCAGAGTACCGTTTCAGGTAGCGGTTCTCGGTGGCAAACACGACCTGTCCATGCAG
>CAJWGB010000255.1 GCA_913031625.1 uncultured Planctomycetaceae bacterium
GAGCGGGTGTCAACGAGCGGCCAGACAGTGCGTTTTGCCCGGCCGCTCACGCGTCTCGGCTAACAATCAGTAAGGCTGCCAAACGACGTATGTCGATGGATGCAATTTCCCGTAAGGCCTCGGTTGTCAATGAGCGCCGACCAGTGCGTTTTTCCCGGCCGCTCACGCGTCTCGGCTGACAATCAGTAAGGCATCTCACGACGTATGTCGGTGGGTGCAATTTCCCGTGACGCTTCGGGTTTCAATTACGCAGATGCCAGACTAACTCATGTGCGCTCACAGATTTTGGTGCGAGCTGAGAGCGGGCTGCAGCTTGCCTGGTGGCGCTGACGAGTTGCTGCCGGTTTCAGCACTGCTAAATGAAGCGGACGCGTTTTCGAATGTCCGTGTTGACGCTCTGATAGCGCGTCGCGAGGTTGCCGGGGCTGAACAATTCGGCGCGGATGAACTCCATGTCGTCGGAGCCGATCGCGTTGGTGAAGATCGACTGCAGATACGATTCGCCAAATTCTGATGGTTGCATCCGGTGTTCATCGTACATGGTCGGATGGACCGCACGGTGATGAATTTCGCCCCATTGATCGCTCAGCTTCGCAGCGGCGATTGAATCGACTTCAAATCCGTTTCTGGGGCAATACTGCAGTGTCGCAACAGAGTTGCTGTCGCCTGCGTGCACGAGTTCCATGGCTTTGCCTCCCAGCTGTGATGCGTAAAAACGATCGAACTGAATGGGGCGTCCGCCTCGCTGCGTGTGTCCCACTTTTCGAGTGAAGAACGCAGAACCTCCGGGCTCGTGCGGCCTCACCTTTTCGAAGAATTCAGGCTCGATTCGTTCTTCCAGCAGATCCTTAAGTGCCTGTGCGGCTCCGCTGTACCGAATGTTGCCTGCCGGATCGTAGCTCGGGGCTGAGGCGCCCAGTTCTGTTCCTTCGGCTGTGCGGCAGCCTTCCCCGACGACAATCACTGCATGATGCTGTAACTCGTAAATCTGTCGAACCCGCTGTTCCAGTTCATTGAGGTTAATCGCAACTTCAGGAATCAGGATCAGGTCCGGCTGACCGTAAGCTGCGCCGAGACCAATGTAGCCGGAGTCGCGTCCCATCACTTCGATGACCCCAATTCGTCGATGACTCTCTGCCGTGCTGCGAATGCGCTGCACACACTGAGCAACCACAAAGACGGCGGTGGCATATCCCGGTGTCGCGTAGTTGATCATGTCTTCCAGGTCCATGTGTTGACGAGACTTCTCGTGCACTTTGACGAAGCCGTCCCCGTCGTCAGAACTCTTCCGAACCCACTCGTTGGGCTCATCGAGATAATTCAGACCAAGGTCATTGTCGATTGTCTTGGGAGCAAGAACGCAGGGCAGGTAATCCGTCAGCGGCTGCATCCCACTGATGGTTCCGTCACCACCGATGCAGATCAGTCCGTCCAGTTCGAGCCGCTGGATATTCCTGCGAACAATCTCCATCTCATCGGAACCCGGCGCGATGTAAGTGCGACTGGAACCCAGCAGAGTTCCACCACTGCACGGGTCCAGTTCCGGAATGGATGAGAACAATGGATTGAGGTGCACGTGCGCAACTTTGTCGTCCAGCAGTCCTGCGTATCCTCGGAGAAGCCCCAGAACGTGCATGCCCAAAGAGTTGGCTCGTTCAACCGCACCGTAAATTGTGGCGTTCAAAGCCGGTGTGTCGCCGCCAGCTGTCAGAATTCCGATTCGCTTCGTCATTGTATTTCCATCTGCGCAGACCTGAGGCTGCAATTGTTGTTGAGTGTGTCTGGGCTGAGTTACCGGTCCCTGCGGTCTCGCAGCTGCCGACTGGCCTTTTCAAGAGTCTTCCGTTCAGAACGTGTCAGAGACTCTTCCCCATGCTCGCTGATTTTCTGCAGGATGGCGTCCATCTGCCGTTCGAGCTGGGATGTCTGCGGCTTTTCATGATCGTCATCGTCTGAGATCGACGGGCGGACCACTTTCAGCCCGCGGTTCTTCGCCCGGAACCATGTCGAGATGCCGGCCAACCAGGGGTGAATTCGCCACTGCTTCCTTGCGTAGAAGTATCCATAGGCCAACCCGCCGAGGTGAGCTGAGTGGGCAACATTGTCCATGACTGAACCGTTGCCTGTCAGTGCTCCAAGAACTGGAATCAGGTCATAAATTCCGTAGATCACCACGAACCATGGAAGGGTGATTGGCAGGATGAGAAACAGATAGATCTTCTGCGTTGGGTAGTGGAATGCACATACTGTGATGAGTGCCATGATAGAGCCTGAGGCACCGATGGCCGCTCCCGGACTTCCGGTCACCAGGTCCAGACCGACAAACGCAATCGCCGCAATGATGGCTGAGAACAGGTAAAAGTAGAGAAACTCCTTTGACCCGTAGAGCGACTCGATGCGTGGCCCGAAAGAGAAAAGGAACAGCATATTGAAGACAATATGCATTGGGTCTTCGAGGCTATGTAAGAAGGCGTAAGTGACCAGTCGCCAGACCTGTCCTGAGATGACCTTCGTCGTGTCGAGCTGCAGCCAATCGGTTACGACTGACTTACTGTTACTGGTCGTCAGCATCTGAGCCAGAAAGCAGATCAGCGTGCAGATCAGCAGCTTTTTGGCCATGGGAGCGTCAGACATGAAGCCCCCGCCGCCACCTCCCATACTGAACTGGGGAGAATAGCGCCGTTCTTCGTCGCGGAGGTAATCTCTGTTATCGAGTCCCATTTTGCCGTCCTGAGACGCTTTGTAAGGCTGCAACCGTCAGAAACGTCATCCTATCTGTTCAGCGGGAGACCGGCAAAGCGAATTTCGCTCTGATTGTCCGTTGCCCCCGTTGTCTGAAACTGGGATAACTCTCAGCTGATCGCCTATAGAGGCTGCAAACAACAAAGGCAGGTCATGAAAGTCAAGATTACTTACTGTGTCGTGTGAAACTACACACCCAAGGCCACCAGTCTGGCGGCCGCCATTAAAGACGCCAGGGGCGTCGATGCCGAACTGATCCAGAGCAAAGGGGGCGTCTTTGACGTAGAACTTGACGGACAGCTGATTTTCTCAAAGCATCAGGCAAATCGGTTTCCCGAACACGAAGAAATCCTCAGCCAGCTGTAGCCCCTGACCATCTCTCACAGTGATCCGCAGTTTGATTCAACACCTGGGCCTCAGAACAGTCTTATGGCCTGTTCTGCGCGCCGGGCGTGGGAGTGACTTTCTGCAGGGTCTTATTCCCAGGCAGGCGGCCAAATGCCTGATCGTCAGCTGCTTTGGGGATCTTTACCATATCGAGCTGGGTGTCGCCGTCGGCATTCACCAGAAAAATTGACTCACCAGACTTTGAGAGCTTGAAGCTGGCGTGCAGGCCGGAGTCTTTGCCATCTTCATCTGCCCATACGATCAGATACTGGTGTGCTTCGATTCTGGTGCCCTTTGGGAACCGCCATTTCCGGGGAACTGAGGGAGTGTCGGTCAGGTGAAGTCCGGACACATCGACCTCTTCGTCAGACGTGTTGTGCAGTTCAATCCAGTCGTCGTAATTACCCTGTGGGTCCTGCATCGTTTTCGTATTGGCTGACATGACTTCGTTGATGACAACTGGCGAACCCAAACCTCTGCTCAGAGCAGGTTTCACTTTGATTGCTCCACGTTCTGTTGCTTCCGGCACGAACGAGATGACCGGGGTTTCCTCAACTGTGCGTGCCTCAACATAGAAATACTGGCGTCCAATTGCCGGAATGACAGTCGCCCATGTTCCGTCTCCGGCCGTCCCATCGTTGTGTTTCCCATCATCGAACATTTCAGTGGCCCGAAAACGCAGGTGTCGGTCTCCGGCACTGTGAACAAACATGCGGAGTTTATTCGCTTCGTGCTCCGCTGATGCAGTTACCGTGAACGAGTTCTCACCCGCAGTGTGAGTCAGCATTGTCAGTTTGGGGGCCTTCCTGCTGATGTCCGGATGCCTCCGCAGGAAGTCTCCTCGCTCCCTTACAAATCGCTCGAGCCCCGGAGTCGTTCGACGTCCCGGGATGTCATCTTTCATGTTCTTTACGAAATCCTCGAAGTGATAGAGTTTTCGAGTGTCCTGCTGAACATCCTCTTCGATGAGACTTCGGTAGTCTGCGATGAGTGCCCCCGTTTTACTCCAGTTCATCCATTCGTTGGTGATCGTGCGCACATGGGCCGTGTAGCGTGCTCTCAGGATTGGGTTCTTCAATAACCTTGCTGTGAGAGCGAATGTTTCCCTGTCTTCCCCGGCATAGGGACTCAGGTCCAGAGCAGTCGAACTCTCACCTCCACCGGGTCCGCGCCCCGGCGGTTCACCACGCCCCTGCTGTCTCTGAGGTGGATCTCCGCGGAAGACAGAATCACGGATGTTTCCGGGGCCACGAGGAGGACCGCTGCCTGGAGGACCACCGGGCCTCCTACCGCCGGGGCCTCCAGGGGGGCCACCGTGACCGGGAGTCCGAAAAGTCTCGTTACTGTCGTACAGCAGTACGTGAAATCTTCCGTCGTCCGGTTGCTGATAAAGCATGTAGTCGGAACCGCGACTGTAATACCCGTCCGTATCAATGAGTGCGTTGTCGAGTGCCAGGAACCACAGCGCTGCGTCGACACTCATGACGTCTTCCAGTTTTTCGTGGAGTTGATCAATGGGCGTCTGGTTGAGTACTTTCAGAAATCGAATCAATGCAGGTCGGGCTTCAGCTGTGTCTTTTGACTTAAGCTGATAACCGCCATATGGCTGTTCATCGGGGCCGTGATATTGCAGGGACGATCCTTCACTGCCGGGACCGGGTGAGACTTTCCAGCGAACGCCGCCCCGCGAATCAAACCACTCGTCCGTGAAGTCTTTGTTCTGCTGCTGGACATTGCCGTAGATTCCCCAACTGCGACCGTTGATCACCAGACGCACAAAATTCCCCTGCGGAGTTGCTGTATAGTTTCGGGCAATGCGGTTGTAGAGCACCTCTCTCAGGAATGACGGGTCAGCATGACCGTTGAGGAAATTCAGGGTGCGATAACCGTACAGATCCTGTTTGCTGTCGGCGTAGTCCATTGTGATGTTGAACGATCTTTTCTGTCCCTTCTTCAGAGTGAAGAAGGAAGAGTTGCCGCGAAAACCGATTCCGACATTCGCGTAGGTCTTGCCGTCAACGGTCATTTTCGCCGGCACCATCACGTCCGTTCGATAGAAGTCTGCCAGCTCGTCCTCCCAGTCCGCTTCTTCAAATTCCAGAAAGACTGTACGGAGAACGTCCGGGTCGTACAGGCCGGCTTTTTTCTCTGAAATGACCTCAACAGTGTCTGGCGAAACTTCGGGTCCGGGCGAAGGTTGAGGGCCACTGCTGCCACCGCGTCCTGGTCCGCCTCGCCCACCCGGACCCCGTCTGTCGGGGCCACTCTGTCGCGGATTCTCTTTCACGAAACTGCGTGCGGCCTGCCGCTCTTCCCTGTCGAGCACGCCGTCTTTATTCGTGTCGAATCGTTCAACAAGTCGACGTTCTCGCTCCTGTGCCTGTCCGTTGGCAGGATGAGGGGGCAGGGCAATGGCAAAAAAGAGGAGCAGGGGGAGTCGTGGGAACAGCGTTTTCATAGGAAACCATGCCAATCGTTGAAACAGGATCGCTTGAGACATCAAACGCACGGGAGGCTGAAATGTGCCCTGACTTCCCACCACTTTCGCAAGATCGCCGAAATTTGCCGACGGATGGTCACCTGCTGGCTCCGGAACCATTCCGAAAACCGAAGCGGCGGACTGAAGACGCGGCATCGGATCGGTTTTCGGGCAAGTTCCAGACAGGTTCTGGTGAACTCCAGTCTTCATGGTTGGCCGAATTCTCAGTCTTTGGAAGCAAATCGGAGGGTTCAGCCCTGGCAGGGTCAAGGTTGATTCCCCTCCAATGCTCCACCACAATGCTGCCGCGTGGATTCGGCCGATTGTCGGGCGGATCCGTCCAATCCGGATCGAAACTGCCAGTGGCTGGAAAACATGTCGATCGAACAGGCAGAACAACTAAAACGAGAATTGACCGACAAGTGGGTGGTCGTGGCCGGTCAGGTCCCGGAACTCAGGCGTTTCTCTGACCTCACCGGTCAGGTCAAAACTGTCAATATGAACTGTCGAGCGCTGGTTGAATTCGACGGTCCGGAAGACATTGGCTGGTACGACATCGATCCTCAGTTTCTGCAGGTCGTTGATGGTCCCAAGCCGAAAGAGAAACCGGCCGCCAAAGAGAAACCGGCTGCCGGAAAAGCGGCTGCCGCCAAGCCAGCAGCCGCTGCATCCGGCGGAAGTCCGCTCGACCAGATTCGGGCAGGCGGTGGTGGAGCAGCTAAACCTGCAGGCGGTAGCCCTCTGGACCAGATTCGCGCAGGAGGAGGCGGAGCAGCAGCTGCCACGCCGGCCGGAGGCTCGCCTCTGGATCAGATTCGCGCCCAGGCTGGTGGTGCGGCTCCTGCTCCTGCAGCCGGTGGGTCTCCCCTTGATCAGATTCGTGCACAGGCCGGCGGTGCTGCTCCAGCACCTGCCGCGGAAGAGGCACCGGCGGAAGAGGTTCCCGCTGAAGAGCCCGTTGCTGAAGAGCCTGCACAGGACGCCTCAGCAGCGTTGCCACCAGGGGCAAGCCCAATCGATATCATTCGAGCTCAGGGCGCATTCAAGGGCTGAGTGTTCTTGCTCAGATGTTCAATTGCAACGGGAGTGGTCATTGCCACTCCCGTTTCTTTTTATGGACTTCCATGATGACGATTGAAATACCTGCATGGGTGCAGGATGCCATCTTCTACCAGATCTTTCCGGACCGGTTTCTCCGCAGTGGTCGAGTCCCCGCACCAGGTGATCTGGAAGACTGGCACGCGGCCCCGACGTACACCGGCTTCAAAGGAGGCGACCTGTATGGGGTGGCTGAGAAACTTGATTACCTGAAGGATCTGGGCGTTAGTGCGCTCTACTTTTGTCCGATTTTTTCCTCCGCATCAAATCATCGTTATCACACTTATGACTATTTCAATGTGGATCCGCTGCTCGGAGGAAACGATGCGTTGAAGGAACTGCTGGAGAAAGCTCATCGACGCGACATGCGCGTCGTCCTTGACGGTGTGTTTAATCATGCGAGTCGTGGATTCTGGCAGTTTCATCATGTGCTTGAAAACGGCGCCGGTTCTCCATACAGGGACTGGTTTCATTTTTCTCCGGACCGGCTGTCTGGAGAAAAACCTTTTCAGCCTTATCCGGCTGACTCCGCTGCTGATGAATTGACACGTGGCGCTGGAAGTTTTGAGGCGATTGGGTACTCCGCATGGTGGAATCTGCCGGCACTGCCAAAATTCAATACCAACTGTGCGGAGGTTCGGGAGTATCTGCTTTCAGTTGCTGAATACTGGATTGAGTTTGGAATCGATGGCTGGCGGCTGGACGTCCCCAACGAGATCGATGATGACGGGTTCTGGCGTGAATTCCGTCAACGTGTCCGCAGCATTAATTCAGAGGCATACATTGTTGGTGAAGTCTGGGGCGAAGCGAGACGCTGGCTGCAGGGCGACATGTGGGACGCCGTCATGAACTACCGAATTACTTCGGCCAGCATCGGGTTCTTCAGTGGGCCACACCTTGATCTGGAAGAGTCCCGTCGGCCCGGGAGTTTTTCGGGACTTTCCGCTCTTAATGCGCGGGAATTTGCGGACCGAGTACAGCTGACTCTGAACGAATATGATCCGCAGGTTGTTCAGGCGCAACTGAACCTGCTGGACAGCCATGATATGCCCCGTTTTCTGACCTGTTGCCGGGGTGACATTCGATCGTTGCAGATGGCATGGCTGTTTCTGTGCACGTGGCCTGGAGTTCCCTGCATTTACTATGGTGATGAGGTTGGGCTGGAGGGGCGCCATGACCCTGACTGCCGTCGGGGATTTCCCTGGGATGCGTCGGAGTGGAACGATGAACTGCGGACCTGGTACAGGGACTGCATTGGGCTTCGTCGTGAACAACTCTGTTCGAAGTCGGCAAGACCTGATGTGTTTTTTGCGGAAGGACAGACCGTCGTGTTCAGTCATCAGGAGGCGGACTCGACAATGATCAGCGCATTCAACGCCGGCACAGAACACACCGAAGTTTCTCTCCCCGTGACATCGCTTGAAGGCATCACCGGCACCGTTCGCCTGAGTCTCGATTCGGAATTAACTGCCACTCGTGACGGCTCCACCCTGGCCCTGCAGCTTCCCCCGCGAACCGCTGCCGTGATTCTGTAAAACCGAGCAGGCGTTTCACAAGGAACAGAATTATCGCGGGCACCGTCTGTTCCTGACGGCACGCTTCACTTTGGGGCACGCTTCACTTAGAACGGGAACAGTGCCGGGTCCTGCAACTGTGGAAAGCTGTTTGAATGTCACTTGACTGGACGAAGCTGAAGGAGGTCCTCCTTCAGCATGAGTCATTTCTGATTACCACACATGTGCGACCGGACGCGGATGCGCTGGGATCAGAGCTCGGCCTGGCCGCAATTCTGAAAGCCTTTGATCGTCAGGTCATAATCGTTAATGCGACGGCACCCCCGCCGAATCTGCACTTTCTCAACCCTGACGGTGAGATCAAAAAACTCAACGAAGACATTTCAAAATCTGATCTGCCTGACACAGATGTGCAGGTCGTCGTGGATACAAGTGCCTGGCAGCAACTGGGAGCCATGGCAGAAGTCGTTCAGAGTCGCGGCGGCAGGCGAGTGGTGATTGATCACCATGTCAGTTCAGATGACATGGGAGCACTGGAGTTTAAAGACGTGCAGTCTCCGGCCACCGGGGAGCTTATCTACAATGCTGCCTGTGCGTTGGGGGTGGAATTCGACGCAGTGACCGCTTCCGCTCTCTATGCGGCAATCGCCACCGACACCGGATGGTTTCGGTTTCCATCCACGAATGCTGATACGATGCGAGTTGTGGGAGCACTCATCGACTGGGGAGCAGAACCTCATCGGCTCTATAATCTGCTCTACGAACAGAACTCACATGCCCGAGTCAAACTCGCCGGCCGCGTAATGCAGCGTGCCACGGTTGAATGCGACGGTCGGCTGGCATGGATCAGTACAACG
>CAJWGB010000256.1 GCA_913031625.1 uncultured Planctomycetaceae bacterium
TCAATATCCTCTGCAATCCCCATGTCGTGTGCAAATGCTGTGGGATCACCATCAGAATTGCTGGCAGAGCCACCCGCATTGAGAATGGGAGATTCATGACCAATCGATTTGCTGACATGGATGAAATCGCATGCCGCAATTCTATCATGGTCCCCTGATTCCGGATATTCCTTATTTTTTCAGGCTCTCTCCATGAAACGCATCCTTCTGCTCTGTGCTCTGGTTACTTCCGCTGTCTGCGGTGCAGCAGAACGCAATGTGATTTTCTTCATCACGGACGACGAGAGCCCGACTCTTGGCTGCTACGGCGACACCTGCGCAGTTACGCCCCACATTGACGCGCTCGCAGCGGACGGGATGGTGTTTCGGCGGGCATTTGCCACAACAGCCAGTTGCAGTGCGAGCCGCTCGGTCGTGATGTCAGGACTTCATAACCATCGAAACGGGCAATACGGTCATCAGCACAACTATCACAAGTTTGCCTCGTTCCATAACGTTGTCAGCCTCTCACTGCCTCGAGTGATGGCCAATGCCGGATACAGAACGGCCCGCTGTGGCAAATACCACGTCGCACCCGAGGACGTGTATTACTTTGAGGAGACGATCCGGGGCAATGGTCGCAACGCAGTGGAGATGGCCAATAACTGCAAAGACTTCATTACAGACAAATCGGAGCAGCCCTTCTTCCTGTACTTCGCCACTTCAGACCCTCACCGTGGCGGAGGGAAAGATCAGTCGTCGTCTCGAGACCTGAAACCGGACCTGTTTGGAAATCGTGCTGGCAAAGAGTCTCACAAGGGTGTCACGGAAGTGTTCTACAGGCCGGAAGATGTCAACGTCCCTTACTTTCTGCCGGACACACCCGAAACCAGAGAAGAGCTCGCCCAGTACTACCAATCGTGTTCCCGCATAGATCAGGGTGTTGGCCGGCTCGTCAGTATCCTGAAAGAAGCCGGGCTCTACGAAGACACGCTGATCGTCTTCACATCTGACCACGGAATGGCATTCTCCGGCGGCAAAACGACCGTGTACGAAGGCGGCCTGAATGTTCCCTTTGTCGTCCGCAATCCCTATTCGGACCACCGAGGTATTCAGACGGATGCAATGGTCAGCCATATTGACATTACACCATCACTGCTCGACTTCGCCGGAGGTCTGAATGCCAAAACAAACGGCCCCCGTCAGTGGGTGAATCCGGACCAGTACTACGCAGATAAACCATGGGCAAAGTCAGAGAATCGAGGACCGAAACTAAAAAGTTATCACGGCAAGTCATGGATTCCCGTCACCACAGGTGAACGGAATACGCACTGGGACACGATCTTTGCGTCACACACATTTCATGAGATTCAGATGTACTACCCAATGCGAGTTGTTCGTGATGACAGATACAAACTAATCTGGAACATTGCCCACCAGCTGCCATATCCGTTTGCATCAGACCTTTGGGCCGCGTCCAGCTGGCAGGCTCAGTTTCAAAAGAGTCTCAATGCCCCATATGGGCACAAAACCGTCGGCCAGTACATTCAGCGAGAACGATTTGAGCTGTTTGACATGCAAAAGGACCCGGAAGAAACCACCAACCTGGCACTCGACCCAAAGTACTCAGAAGTTCTGCAGGAGTATCAGGCCAGACTGAAAGCGATGCAGCAGCAACTGAATGACCCCTGGGTCATGAAATGGAAGTACGAATAGGCGATTCCGAATTAAGATCTGCCAGGTTTCAGACAGGAACTTTTGTTTCATCCAGAATGCTCTGCAACAGATCGGTCGCTCGCTGACGATGGCCATCCCGGATGGCTCCCCGCACCACAAGTCGGTGGGCCAGAACCGGGCAGGCTGTCTGCTTAATGTCGTCGGGAGTGACGTAGTCACGACCTTCGAGCATCGCCATTGCCTGAGCGGCTCGATAGTGAGTCAATGCGCCACGAGTGCTGACGCCCAGTGAAATCTCCGAGTGATTGCGAGTCGCTTCGACGATCTCCAGCAGATACTTCGCGAGATCATCGTGCATCGCAATCTCGGCAACCTGCTCCTGAAGAGCCACAATAGACTCAGCATCCCCAACTGACTCCAGCGCATCCGTCGGTTCCCCCAGCCGATGTTTTTTTAGAACTTCCAGCTCTGTGTCACGCTCCGGATAACCCATTTCCAGACACATCATGAATCGGTCCAGCTGGTTTTCCGGCAGCGGATAAGTGCCTTCAAACTCGTATGGATTCTGAGTCGCGATCACAAGAAACGGCTGCGGCAATGGGAGTGTTTCTCCTTCAATGGAAACCTGCCGTTCACTCATTGCTTCGAGGAGAGCACTCTGAGTTCTTGGTGTCGTGCGATTGATTTCGTCAGCCAGCAGCACATGTGTGAACACGGGACCTGGACGGAATTCAAAGTCGCCTGTATTGGGTCGGTAGACGTTGGCGCCAACAATATCGCTGGGCAACAGATCAGGCGTAAACTGAAGTCGACGAAACTCGCAACCAAGTGACTTTGCAATGGCGCGAGCCATGGAAGTCTTGCCAAGTCCCGGCGAATCTTCCAAAAGAATGTGCCCCCCGGCAAGCAGTGCCACGACGGAAAGCCGGACAGTCTGTTCTTTGCCAAGAACGGCCGATTCGACACTCCGACGAATGCTGGCAATCAGCTCTGCGGAAGTTGAATCGTGTGTTGAAGCGCGTGCGGAATCCATAGGTTCCCCGAATGAGACAGGAGCGGGGTTTGTAAACAGGACTTAGAGATAAAGATGGGATCGATGCCTGTCTGCGTGAACGATCAGACAGACAGCCAATTTTGTTTGAGAATTACACACGCCAGTGAAAGTGGCCTGAATCAATAGCAGGTTATTCAGAGTCTGAATCTGCTGCATCCGAGTCTGAGTCAGCATCGCCTTTGTCAGCATCGCCTTTGTCAGCATCGCCTTTGTCAGCATCGCCTTTGTCAGCATCACCTTTCTCGGCATCACCTTTCTCGGCATCACCTTTCTCGGCATCACCTTTCTCGGCATCGCCTTTCTCGGCATCGCCTTTGTCAGGCTTAGTTTCGTCCCAGACTCCGTCATCAAACTTGGCCCAGAACTGAGTAGCAGTCTGCGCTTCACCCTCCATCGTGGTGCGAATCTCAGTCAGTGACGTCATCTTGCGCAGGTCTTCCATTCCTGACTTGATGTTTTCAGGTGTCAGCGTGATGCGTTGAAGTGAGAGCCCGGCAAGCACGCTGACGTCGGACACGGGTGACTGAGCAATATTCAGACGACGAAGGGATGTCATTTCTTTGAGCGGTGAAAGATCGGCAACCTTTGTGCCTTCAATGTCCAGGCTTTCCAGCTTCATTGTGGACAACAAAGAAATGTCAGCAATCTCTGTTTTTGCAATCCAGAGTGTTTCCAGGTTCAACGCGGCGACCATCGACAGGTCGGTCAAAGGAGTGCCAAGCAGATTCAGCTGTTTCAACGGCATCCCCTTCAGGAACGACAGGTCGGTCACTTTAGTGTTTTGCAGCTGCAGCACTTCGAGTTCCATGCCCTCGATACTCGAAATATCATCTACGTTTGTGTCTTCCAGAATCAATGTCTTCAGCGGCATCCCCTTAATCGGCGACAGGTCTGTGACTGCCGTACGACCGAGATCCAGAAGACGCAGATTCAGCCCCTTCAGTGGTTCGATTGTTGTAATGCCGGAATTGAACAGACGAGCAACAACAACTTCGTTACCACTCGTTTCAAACTGAGCCTGTGCGTTTGCCTTGAGCAGTCGCTTGAGTTTTGAAGGCGTCGGAGGAAGTTCTTCCGTATCCCCTGTGATTCGAATACTGGGAGTCGGTCCGGACTCAGATTCTTCTGAGTCACTGCAGCCCACCAGCAGAAAACCCGCAATCAGGCAAACGATCAATTCAACAGGACGAATTCTAGTCATCATTATTGTTCCTTTGCTCCGGTGCGCACCTGTGCTTCGAGGTGATCGCCCAGTCCATTCTTGTTCATATCCTTGACGCCTGACAGAGGGTCCTGAATCACCGCCTGCCATGCGATACGTCGGAACTCGTTGTCGAGTTCTCGTTCAATACCTCGAAGTGGGTTCTCAATCTTCTCCGGCGAGGTGCCATACATTGTGGCATAGAACACGTATCCTTCCAGCGGGGCCAGTTTTGGGCCGAGGTGTCCCAGTTTGTCTCTCCAGAGTGAATTCGTTTTGCCTCCCACCACCTTGTGGATCCCGTCAATACCCGGCAGACGGCCGGCTCGCCATGATTTTACGGCAAGGACCATCGCCTTTGAGGTCGGCAACACAAAAACTCGGTTGTCATATTTCTTGTTCAATTCTGCGATGAGGATTGCAGACGCGTCTCGCTTCTCCTGCTCAAGTTTTGCAAACAGCTCGTCGGTAAGTTCCTGTTCTGAATCGGGAACAGACTTGAGCTGACCAAGCTGTGGCCAGGCGTCTGACAGGTAGAATTTCATGTCCGGGTTATACTTCAGACAGAAATCGATCCAGCAGGAATAGTACTCTGGCTGATCATTGTAATATGGCCCCCACATCATCGCGTCCCACTCCCCATTCGAGATCGCAGCGAGGAGTTTGGGAGTCGGCTGCTTATCAAACTGAAAGATTCCGTTCTCCTGTTCCCATTTGTATCGCGCGCTTCCCGTGATTCCTCCACCGGTATGAGTCATCAGCGGAGGCTGATTCATGCCGGCTGCTTCCGCGATTCGTGGAAAACTCTGAAAGCCCGGTGCCATAAAGCTGTGTCCCGTCCCAACAATTCGCAAAGAACCGTCACTCGGCTTTTCATAGCTGGTCACTCGGCCACGTCCCCGCTTCGTATACAGGTCCAGAATCTCTTCGGCAGAGCGATAGCAGACCGCATGTTCCGGAAATCGGTCCTTTTTCCACCCGGGATCAACAGCGAATTTCGTCGGTACTCCTCGTTGACGATTCTGGCGAGCGGCTCCCTGCAGCCTGTTACGGTAGGCCAGCGCCTCCGCCTTTGTCAGCGTTCCATCTTTATTCGTGTCCGCCGCCGGAAAACGCTTCAGCAGCCTCGCCAGTTGCTCTTCCGAGACGTCCTGACCGAACGTGATGGGGCAAATCAGCAGGACAAACACACCGTACACAACACGATTCATAGGTGATTCCGTAGAGGAGGATGAGAACGGCTCATCCTACGTCTCCCACGCCGTCGGTACCATGAATCAGCCGCGAGGAATCTGTTCCTCTGACAAAAGAGCCCTCCCGGGTCCAAAATTGGAGCATTCAGAATTCAAATCCTTGGTTTTCTCAGCAGCGGGGACACCTCGACGAGTCTGGATTTCACCGTTCGGGGTGACTAACATTGGCGGCAAATTACAGCAGTTCCCGACGACGGGAGCTGTTAATTCCGAGCCGAAATCGTCTCTTTTTTGTGTCCATACAGAGCCATGCCTACCGTCAAATTCGTCAACGAAAAGATTACCGTTGAAGTGGAAGAAGGTGCCAACCTTCGTGCAGTAGCGCAGAAAAACGGGATCGAGGTCTACGAGGGTCCGCATAAGATTATTCATTGCCCCGGATTCGGACTGTGCGGTTCGTGCAACGTCGCCGTGACCAAGGGAAGTGAAAACTGCAGCCCCAAAGGGCTGATCGAAACGGGGCAGAAGTTTGCCAATCCATTGCTGGGTCTGAAGATTCTGAGTAACCCGGACAAAGAGGTGCGACTGTCCTGCCAGACACGCGTAGAAGGCGACATGGAAGTTGAAACCTGCCCTCCGATCAACTGGCATGGCGAAAAATTCTGGAACTAAGCCCTCCAGACAATTCTGCAAGCCACTCCATCAGGAGTGGCTTTTTTAATGGAAACGCAGAACCCTCTCCGCTCCCTGCTGTCCGGCCCCCTGAGAATCTGATTGCCACTAAAACCAACAGGACCATCTTTCGTCATGCGAATCGTTTTGTTCGGAACCGGTGAGTTTGCACTGCCAGTGTTTGAAGCCCTGATGAGCGCACCGGAACATGAGGTGGCGGGCGTTTATACGCAGCCAGATCGCACGGGCCGCGGGCACCACCGTCATGTCAACAAGGTCAAGGACCTGGCCCTCAAAATGGGAGTTCCCGTATTTCAGCCACAGCGAGTTAACGCACCGGATGAACTGGACCAACTCCGGAATCTGAATGGTGACGTTTTTGTCGTTGCCGCCTACGGGCAGATTCTGAAGCCTGAGTTTCTCGCCATTCCACGCCTGGGAGCGTTTAATCTTCACGGTTCCATTCTGCCACGGCATCGGGGAGCTGCTCCTGTGCAGTATTCCATCTGGAAAGGCGATGAACTGGCAGGGGTCACGCTGTTTCAGATTGAGCCAGCCCTGGATTCCGGGCCGATGATTGGTTGCGTTGAGACTCCAATTGGTCCGCAGGAGTCATCGGGCGAACTGATGATGCGACTCGCAGACCTGAGCATACCACTGACGCTGGAGTCGCTCGCGAAGCTAAACGACGGGAGTGCCGTCTTCAAGACGCAGGACACAAGCCTTGTCACTCTGGCACCCAAGATCCGCAAAGACGATGGCATCATTGACTGGTCTCAATCAGCCGCGGAAATTGATTGCCATATCCGAGCGATGCAGCCATGGCCCCGTGCCGCAACATGGCTGCATAACGACGGCCGCAAGCCGACTCGCTGCCTGATCCTCAATGCGGTGCCTGCCAGGTCAACCAGCAGGGGAGAGCCGGGAACCATCATTCGGTCCGGAAAGCAGGTTCTCGTGACGACTGGAAACGGAGACCTTCAGGTCAATACAGTGCAGCCCGAGGGCAGGCAGGCGATGGACACCATCAGCCTGCTGAACGGATTCGGCATCAAGGACGGCGCCGTATTTGGAAACGACAATTAACCGTCCGCCCTCACTAAGCTCACCCCGACCTGCGGAGGCCGGACTAAGGGACGAAGTGACAAAGTCTGGTGCGTCTTCCGATGGTCCTTACGCAGTCCGCTGGCCGGCTGCCCACAGGCTGACTTCTTCCAGCAGCCCACGTTCAGGAGTCTCGCCGAATCGCTGCAGGTCCCCGACAGCTCGGCGACCGAGTTCAAGTGCAGTGGCCGCAGCGGAATCAATTCCACGCTTCATCGCCGGCAGTTCCGCAATCAATGGGTCATTTTGTTCCACGGCCGCCGCAAGCTCTTTGCGCTCTTCCAGACTGGCCGCACGGAAGGCACGGATCAGAGGCAACGTGAGACGACCATTCTCAAGATCGTTTCGAGCGTCTTTGCCAGTTGTCTGACATGACTGCGAAAGGTCCAGTACGTCATCCGAAATCTGAAACGCCATGCCCAGCCGCACACCATAACGATGAGCTGCAAGTTCGAGCACACGACTGGACGTTGCGCTACGCGTCCCGAGCAAACAACTGAGCCCAAACAGGCAGCCGGTCTTGCCGCGAATCACACGAAAGTAATCGACCTCGGCAGACTGCAGCTGCGCCGATGTCAGGGACTCATCCGGTCGCCTCACGTGTTTCTGCAAAAGTTCACCAACACATGTGCGGTCAGTGGCGCGACCAATCAGTTGACAGGCAACTGCATCACCAGTGGATGCCGCAAGGTGGAATGCGCGGGAAAACAAATAGTCCCCCATGAGCACTGCCGTTTGAGAGTCCCACCGTGAATGGACGGTCGCCATATGTCGCCGCAGATCACTCTGGTCGATCAGATCATCGTGGACCAGAGTGGCCGTGTGAATCATTTCCACGGCCGCTGCAAGACGGACAGCATTGAGAGCAGGCATCCTGACCGACTGAGAACCAATCTGAGTCAGACGTCGAAACAACATCAGCAGCCCGGGACGAATCTGCTTGCCGCGGAATCGTCCGACATGATCGCTGAGGTCACTCACCAGACGATGAGACGACCGAAGTTGCTCACAGAGAACCTCATTCACAAGCTGCAGATCTGCAGCCAGAAAATCGGCAAAGCGTTGTCTTAATGAGAGCTGCTCGGTTACCAGAGAGGTCATGATGCTTCCTGATCGGACCGTTTGTAGTGTCCACTGCGGCCGCCTGATTTTTCAGTCAGCCGGATCTCTGTAATTTCAATCTCACGATCGATTGCTTTGCACATATCGTAGATGGTCAATGCGGCAACGCTGACTGCGGTCAGGGCTTCCATTTCCACCCCTGTGCGGCCAGTCACGCGGACGGTGGATTCGATTCGAATTCTTCCATCGCCAACGATCGAAAAGTCCACACTTGCCGCATCCAGGCCCAGTGAATGACAAAGCGGGATTAACTCATCTGTTCTCTTGGTTGCCTGAATCGCTGCCAGCCGAGCAACCTCAAGGACATCACCTTTAGCGACCTCCTTCTCAGTAACGGTCCGCAAAGTCTCCGGATTCATTAACACAAATCCCTCCGCCCGAGCCAATCGCTCGGTTACGGGCTTACTGCCGACGTCCACCATGCGACTGGCACCGTCGTCATCAAAATGTGTAAGTCCTGACATATGCTGAAGTTACGGAATTGCTGGCAGCACAGAGTATGCGGGTGCTCTGACCCGAAGCGAGCCACATTATGACCCCGAACGACTTAAGGGCGGACCGAGTTCGACCATGAGTATTCTGTTTGGGCGGATTCGCAAGGTCGGGAACTCCCCAACCCATACATTTAACCCTGTTGCCTTCAACTGCGCGGGCCACTCAGTCGATAGGAAATTAGAGGCGGCGGACCGGTGCTGAGGAAGGACGATGACTCGGGGAGTCCGGACTTTCCTGCACTTTGGCGAGAAGAATCGGGATGCAATACCCCTCTCTGTCAGAATTAAAACGCAACTGCTCGGACCTGTTGGTTGATGAATCAACCACGGTCAGGCGAGCGGCCGAGCTGTTCATCACGATGAACGTCAGTCAACTCATCGTCCGCAACTGCTCAAACCAACTCACCGGAATCATCTCGGAGAATACCGTCATCCGAGAGCTGATGAATTCCGGCGGTGCGACTCTGATTGGAGCCATCCAGTCACGACATGTAGAGTCCGCACGAGAAT
>CAJWGB010000257.1 GCA_913031625.1 uncultured Planctomycetaceae bacterium
GAAATCCGTTGTCGATAATATTCTGCTCGTGGCAGTGAGAACACGAGTCTTCGAAGCCGCGCGTCAACATGGTACCGCCCTTACTGTCTGTATAGTGACACGTCTTGCAACTGTTCACTCCTACTCCAGGACTGATGCCATCGGGCATCAGCCTGCGAAATTCTCTCTGCTCAAAATACACTTCCACATGTCGGCTGTGGTCGAAGTAGATTTGTGACCGATCACCGAATGGAAAATCCTCCAACTCAGGGTGACCGTGACTGAAATCTGTAAACTGCGCCTTGTGACACACCTGACACTTTTGATCAGCCATCACCTTCATGTCGAAGTCTCGCCCGTGGTGTTCTCGGTGACACGACAGGCAGGCCAGTTGATCAGATTGGTTTCTCACCATGGCAGCAAACCTGATCGAGGCAGGTGTGGCACCTGTCTCTTCAAGGGCCGCCTTTGTGAGTGCAGCCAGCACACTGGAGTCGTGGCTATGGGCGTCAAAGGGCGAAGGACCCAGGTCCGTATGGCACTCAAGGCATTTTGAGGAATCATGCAGATGCGATGCCAACTTCGGATGGGAGGCTGCCACGGCACGACCGTCGGCTGCCGCATGACAGGCAGCACAGTTGTTCTCAAAGCCGGCGTGCGCTGCAGCCACAGCGCCGGGAGACATCATGCCTCGGTCCGGCCACGCAACCGTGATAATGAATCCCATCAACCCGGCCGCTCCCGCTGCCGCGAAAGTAAACAGTCGCCGCTGATAAAGGCGACTTCTCAATGGTCGGCAGGAAGCGTCCGGCTGACAGCAATTCCCCTGCTCATCTGGCCCATCCTTGCACTTCCCACCGTTCAACGGAGTGCGAGAGCAGACAAACTGTTCGCCATTCTTCTCCGGACTGCACTGGCTGGCGATCTGGCAGTCCCCAGCGGCGCTCGGTCCCAGACGGCAGGTTTCTCCGTCGCACGTTCGCCCGCAGACCCACACCTCATTCGGGCGTTCATAAGTGCTGGACTTCCAGTCGAATTTCTGAATGGGCTGGTTCATACGACTTTCAGGAGTACATCAATGCGACTGACGCGTGAAAGATGGTCATCACGATCAGAGCCCATGTCAGAGGAACATGGATGAAGAGCCAGTATTTTAAAATCGACTGCATGGCATACTGGTAGTCAAGGTCGTCTTTTTGCTGCACAAGCTCTGTGAGTTCATTAAGCAGCAGCTGTTCTTCCTCGGCCGCGAACCGCCCCGCATCTCGCACAGCGTCGAGCAGCAGGACACAATGCTTCTGTGAATGCATCACGTGCCGCCAGAAGTTGGCGGGCTGCTCAAAGTACGGCCGCAACCGGGCTTCGAACAAATCTCGGATAACGGATTCTTCGGCCGTTGTAGAAATGAGTTTCTCTGTCTGGGCGGCAATCCTCCGTACGTAACCGGGAATTCGTTCATAAAGTGCTTCACCGCCCCGGTTCCTGAGACGAGGCGGAATAATTCTCGATAGCAACAGACCTCCAGCGCCTGAAAGAAACACGATGAGGTAGCACGCCAGCATAAAAATCTCGATAGGACCTCGGGGGAGGCGTCCATCGGTGTGCAGGAAAAACACGGGGAGGGTGGAGAGTCCGATGTAGATATGCAGTTGCAACCACAGAGCCGACGTCCCCAGCGGCAGCATGGTCAGTCGCTTGCGGATCTGATAGCACGCAAGAAAAACAATCATGGCGGCAAGTAGCCAGCCGTGAACCCCCCGTGTACTGACAAACGCAGCATCAAAGACAGCAGTCAGAACTGTCAGAAGAATTGTTGCTAAGACAACCAGAATGATGCCGGTTACCCGTCTGCGAGCAAACGCCGTCACCGTGAAATCACTCCCTGGTCAAACAGATTCTGCAGATCAACCCGCTCAAGTGCATCATGAGGGCAAGCATGCTGGCACGCCGGCCCGCCATGCTGGTCCTGACAGAGATCACACTTGGTGGCCTCCATGATGGGAGTTCCCTTGGCATCCACTATGACGCCTCCGCTGGGTGTGCTCACCTCGACCATTCGAATGGCGTCAAACGGGCAGTTATTTGCACATTGCGCACACCCGATACAGGTTGACTCGTTAATGAGAACCAGACCATCATTGGTATCGCGATGAATTGCACCGGTGGGACACTCAATCATGCAGACGGGATCCGCGCAGTGCATACATGCATTGGCAATCATGTGCCGACCGGAGACCGGACCATGACGAATGAATCGCGGATTGTTGTCATGCGCCACCGCACATGCCTGGACACAGTCGTCACACCGCGTGCAACGGTCCAGATCAATCACCATTGTCGCCGTTCCCTGGACGTAATGCTGATCGACAAGAAAGTTCAGCAGATGTTCCTGAACGGGTGACTCGGAATACTCACCCGCTGCGGATCCAGACGGCCCGGAAATCACTTTGCGATTAGCCAGTGCCTCAATCACAGTCGCTGGAATCAGGACCGCATTGAGATACCCGATTGCACTGAGACGATATTCATATTTCGGTTGAGAATCTCCTTTTCCTCCCCAAATCACTTCGGAGAGCCCAAAGGCGCGGCCTGGATTCAAATAACCGACTGTTTTGCGTCCATGAAAATGAGACCGACTGATACGCGCCGTCCCGGACCGAATGAGAAACACGGCTGAAGCTCGTTCGCCCTCCTCTGCAATAATCGGCTCGTCGCTGATCGAGTCATCGGTCGACTTCAGGTCGCGGAAGGGCGTGGCCGTGTCGTACTCACCAAACGTCACCAGTTCGCACTCTGACACCAATTGCCTCAGATCATCTGACCCCAGATCTGCAAACAACGGCTCCGTCTTCAGAAATGAAGTCAGAGCGCGTTCTCGGAAAACGTTATCGATCTGACCCTTCAGGGCTCCGTTCCTGTCGAACCGCATAATGTCACGAAGCCCCTGCCAGCGGATTTCCACAAGGCGGGACCGGTCGGTCGCAATTACAGTTGCGGCACGAGGCGTTCGGCCCAGCGCGGCAAGCTCGCCGAACCACTGACCAGCCTCGAGAGTTGCACTCTTGCTGTCTTCGAGGACCGCAGAGACGTCCGACAGATATAGTCTCGTAACGCCGTCTTCAGATCTCAGATTCGACTGTCCGGCTGCTTCACGATCACGGACCTCCCTGTGTCGGTTGTTTTGCCACAGCTGGGCAAATGACTGAAACAGAGATCTGCGTTTCTTTTTAGTCTGCCGCTTAACAACACCACCATCACCGCGATCGAGCTCAACAGCGGCAGCACCTGACATAATAAGGAATGCCGAGCTGCCCCAATCACCATGCCGGACAATCACGTCGCCCGCACGATAGGTCTGGATTCGAACGTCGTTCCTCAGAATGTCTCTCAGAGGAACGGACTTCTTGAACCCCTTTTCATCAATATTGCGGAAAGACTCCAGCTGCAGGAGCTCTTCAACATCCTCGTCTGAGATGTCGGCATCATGCCCCCCCTCCTGCGAGAAGGGCATGTCCCAGCGTTTCGGTCGAGTAATGGGCGGCAGACTCACTTCGACTCCGACAAACCTGAAACGGACACTCCATCATTAACACGTTGCTTCACGGCAGACTGACCTGCCCTCGTGCGGCTACGGCTGGCCGTGCTTCTGAATGTACTGCTGTGAATAGTGCGGCTGAATTGCCTGAGTCATTCCATCAAGCGCCGACAAGTTGGCCTTATCAGCTCCAGCCGCGAACTCCTTTGCAAGTTCGGCAACTTTGTCCGCCAACTCGTTATAGTCCTTCTTGTCATTTGCACCTGGGGCGAACAGCAGGCCAATCTTTGGCCCGACAAGCGCAGGGATTTGAGCAATCTGAGCATTCCCCGTGGCCAGCATCTGCGCAAACTTGCCATTTGCGCCGGCAACCATCCCTCCGTATGTGGGGATCACAACCGGATTGGTTGCACCTGCTCTGGCACGCAAGGCCGCCTCAAGCGTCGCAAACGTCCCCAGGACGAGTTTAATGCGACGACGTTGTTTGGCTGGCTCAGCCACGTCAGGGTTTTCTGCCGACCAGAGCGTGGGGGCGTCGGCGTTGGTTGCCTTATCCATGAAGAAATTGTGTTTCACTTCTCCTTCTGACCAGCCGACAAAATCAAACGCTGCACTGCTGGCCTTGTGGCCAGCGGCGATCAGTTTTTCGTCAGTGACGATATGGCAACTGTTGCAATTTTGTGCGAGCTTATAGATATGAGACGACCGGAGCATTCCCGCCTTATCAATCGCGGCATGACGCATGGTCTTGTGCTCCGAAGTTTCTTCATCTCGTGTCTTCTTTCCATCGCCGTAAGACTGATGAGCATTCAGCCAGCCATCGTCACCGCCCGAACCACCATGGCAGGACTCACAGGACACCCCGGAAATCACTCTCTCCAGCCCCTCAACAGCGGCAACAGTCCCGTGGCACTTTGAACAGGCCGAGGATTCAAGCAGACCTTCTGCAGTGACTCCCAATGCGTCGGCATACTTTTTTGTATTCGCTTCGTACTTAAACAGACGTTGTTCGGCTGACAGATAGTGCACAGTCTTTTCCCATGCAGCCACTTCTGAGACGTGGCATTTTTTGCAGTCTGCGCGAGAAACGCCCAAAACCTTGTGACTGTCCGGGACTGCCGGGTCATTAGCCTGAGCAACGGGGATTGCCAAGCTGGAAAGTAAAAAAACGGTACAAACTCGAGTTGCCTGAAGCACTATTCCCGGATGATTCATGGAAGCACTGATTCCTTACAGTGGACGAACAGGACACGACGAAGCAAAGTTAAACGGAACTGTATTCCCTTTGTCGCTCGTGATGTTGAAACTCAGCGACGCCAAGAGCCGTTATCGGTTCACAACGCAATTCTGTCAATCGAAACCTGGTGAACTCATTTTCAGTTTCAGGATGAAACACTAAAATTACACCCCGATTCTGCCGTAAATCGGTAACCTTTGATTTTGTCATGACTCCCCATCTTACATTTCATCGTTCCTCCCCCCGGCAAGGGCAACTCTCGAGGAGGCGGGGGTCATGCTGATCCTCAACGCAGAAGGCACTTCCCCCGATCATTCGGAGTCATGGGAGATTGAAGAAGGGCAAGCAGTCCTGCTCGGACGAAGCGCGGAATGCGATTGCTCTGTACCATGGGATTCTCTTATTTCACGCCGACACGCTGAATTGAAGTCTCAAGATGGTGAACTTCATGTGAGATGCTTGCCAGGCGCACGCAACCCGGCCAAAGCTCACAACCGATCCACCGTGTTTCTCAGATGTGGTCCAGGTGAATCATTTCGGATTGGAAACACGATGTTCCGTGTCACAAACCGGAATGCTCAGAGTACCGTTAATATTGTCGACTCCTTAATCGCGGACTCCGGAAGCACGAGAAGTTTCACGAACCCAGCGGATAGCCGTCTGGCGATCGTATCTCGGGACGCCGCGTCCCTGTGGCTTGCAGACTCGGAGAAAGAACTCGCAGAACGTGCGCTTAAAATTCTCAGTCAGGTTCTGACCGGTGCCGAGTTGCTGGTGATGATCGCCTCGGAAGACGTGCAGCAGGAATCACCTGCGGTGAATTGCCAAGCCGACACGCAGAAAGCTGTGCCCAGAATCATCCACTGGCATAAACAAGGAAAAAGAAAACGCTTAGCAGTCAGCCGGGAGCTCATTGCACGGGCATCCACACGGCTAGAGACTTCGATTCAGGTCGACTCAGACGCCTTTGGCGAGCCGGTGAAACAGGGGGACTGGGCGTTTTGTGTCCCGATTAACAGTGACGCTGATGTAAGTTGGTGTATCTACGTCGGCGGACGTTTCGGCGCAGGACGCGGTTACGCACCATTTCTCAACCCTGGAGAGCTCAAAGCCGATTCCGTGGTCACGGAACTCGTGTCGCACCTGACGGGTGCAATCCGGTCGGTCAGGATGCTTGAGCAGCAGTTTGAAGGGGTCCGCCAGTTTTTCTCCCCCCATGTGCTCGACACCGTAGGTGCTCGAGATAACGAACACGAGATAGCGCCAAAGGAGGCGGACATTGTAGTCATCTACTGCGACCTTCGTGGCTTTTCACGAATTGTCGAACGGGGAGCCAGTGACCTTCGCGACATCCTGAGAAAGGTGAGTGCATCTCTGGGAATCATGACGCAGAGTATTATCGAACATCAGGGAGTGATCGCAGACTTTCAGGGAGACTCAGCACTCGGGTTCTGGGGCTGGCCACTTCCCCTCACGGACGGCCCACGGGCGGCCTGTCTTGCAGCCTTACAAATCCAACGGATCTTCGAACTCGGATCTGGAGGTAACGCAGACGAAGACGCTTTCCGAGTCGGCATCGGCATCGCTGCTGGTCGCGCAATCGCCGGTCGCATTGGAACTAGTGACCAAGCGAAGATTGGAGTCTTTGGTCACGTCGTCAATCTTGCGTCTCGTCTGGAAGGGCTGACCAGGATTACCGGGGCTTCCATCCTCATGGACGAGCAAACAGCGCAATACGTTCGGACTAACATTGAACCGATTGTCGCCAGAGTCCGACCGATTGGTCGTCTGCAGCCTGCCGGATTTGATCAGGACGTCATGGTCAGTGAGCTCCTCCCACCGGAATCGCACTCACATCTAACCGACACGCATCTCGCAACCTTCATCGACGCTGCACGCACATTTGAAAAAGGAGAATGGACGAAGTGCCTTCGGCTGCTGGCTCGCCTCCCGTGGCACGACCCGCCCCGTATATTCCTTCAGGACTACATCACCGAACACCGTCAGCCCCCTCGCAACTGGAACGGTGTCATCAGGATGACTCGGAAACAATAGCGATCACACTTCCTTCTTTGACAGAGACATTCAGATGGCAGAGCAACACTCACGACGATCTACACTGAAACTCGCTGGCCTGGCGGCCGCCGGTTCCATCGTAGCAGCGGCCCCCCGTCACGAAGACGTTCCGCTGCTCGCATATGTCGGCACCTATACGTCGCCACTCAAGAATATGAAGCCGACTCAGGTCGACCTTCCTCCGGGCAATGGCAAGGGTATTCATACCTTCCAGATGGATCGTACCACAGGAGCGTTAACGGCTGTCGATACGCACCTGATGGGTACCAGCCCAAGTGCCCTCGTCTTCAATGCAGCAGCCGATCGGCTCTATTCGGCAAACGAAACCGAACGACTTGGAGACAACGAAGCAGGGTCTGTGACAGCATTTGCAGTTGACGATTCAGGGAAACTCAAACCCATGAACTCTGTCAACTCTGGCGGGAAAGGGCCAGCCCACCTCAGCATTCACCCTTCCGGAAAGTTTGTGCTCGTCGCGAATTACTTTGGCGGTTCCGTGTCCGTACTCCCAGTTAAAGAAGACGGAAGTCTCGGTGAGGCAACGGATGTGAAAGTTGACAAGGGCCACGTCGGCCCGACGAAAGCCCCGCATGCGGCACCTGGCAGTTTCGCTTTCAGCGGCCACGACCAACCACACGCTCACATGATTGAGTCAGATCCGTCCGGCCGGTTCGTACTGCACGTCGATCTGGGCCAGGACCGAATCTATGTCTGGAAGTTCAACGCTGACAGCGGAACTCTCTCCCCTGCGGCGACTCCATTTGTCGCATTGCCTCCTGGTGATGGCCCTCGACATTTCCACTTTCACCCAAATGGCGACTGGCTCTATTCACTCCAGGAAGAAGGGTCCACGGTCGTCGTCTTTGAGTACAACGCTGACAACGGAGGTCTGACTGAGATTCAGTCGATTTCCAGCCTTCCGCCAGGCTATGCCGGCAGTAACTTCTGCTCAGGGATCCTCGTCTCACAGGACGGGAGATTCGTATACACGGGCAATCGGCTTCACGACAGCATCGGCATTTTTGCCATCGAGAAAGATGGTCGGCTGACCTATGTCACGGAAGAATGGACACGGGGAGACTATCCCCGCAGCTTCAGTTTCGACCCTTCCGGTCGATTCCTGTACGTGTGCAATCAACGTGCAGACAACGTTGCCATTTTCGAAGTGGATCGAAGGTCCGGTGGACTGACCTTTACCGGCCAGTACACTCCCGTCGGAAATCCATCCTGCCTCGTCTTTCGAGCCCCGGTGATCCACTAGAGACGTCCAGAAACTGAAGATCCGCAACACCGGGTCCACGCAACCTCAGAAACGACATCCTCCGTGACTCTCTCCACGGATACAACTCAGGCATTAGACTATGATCATGCGATTCTGCATCGCCCTGTTTCTCTCAGTCGCTCTTAGCTCCCCTGCAAAGGCCGACAGGCCGAACATTGTCGTCATTCTCGCAGATGACCAGGGTTTCGGTGATGTGTCAGCGCTCAATCCGGAGTCAAAGATTTCGACACCAAATATTGACCGGATCGCCAACGAAGGAATGATCTTCAGCGATGGCCATTCTTCCTCCTCCGTCTGCACTCCCACACGCTACTCAATTCTGACAGGTCGCTATCACTGGCGAACTCATCTGCAGCGAGGAGTACTTGGCGGCTTCTCTCGGCCTCTGATTTCCCGGGACCGCCTTACCATTGCCTCGATGCTCAAGGCTCAGGGCTACCACACCGGTTGTTTCGGCAAATGGCATCTTGGCTGGGACTGGCCTTTGCAAGACGGAGGAATCGCCGACGACAAAGGGAACTTCTCGGGCGGATTCAAAGGTGGCTGGAACGTGAACTACGAAGGAGAGATCACAAACGGCCCGTGTGATCGTGGGTTCGATGAGTTCTTTGGAATTAGCGCATCCCTGGACATGCCGCCTTATGTCTACGTCAGAAACCGAGTTCCTACAGAACCCGCGACGGTCGAAAAGGCCTTTCATCGGAAAGGACCGGCAGGTGCCACCTTCGAAGCTGTCGATGTGCTCCCGAAGATCACCCAGGAGACGGTTGCCTTTATTAATCAGCATGCAAAATCCAGAGAGCCGTTCTTCGTGTATTTCCCACTTAACGCCCCCCACACCCCCATCGTGCCAGGTGGAGACTGGAAGGAAAAGAGCGGCATCAATAGGTACGCT
>CAJWGB010000258.1 GCA_913031625.1 uncultured Planctomycetaceae bacterium
GGTAGCAAGCCCAACGTTTTTGTGAGCCTTTTCACTCCACATGTGAGTAGGGCTGCTGCCGCCGCGATGGCTAACGGGACGACGATACTTGTAAACGGCGCGAAAGGGAAGGTGGATGTACACGTTGCACTGGAAGATGGGAAATGGGTAGAAATTCTTTCTCCAACGGGAAAATCCTTGGGCTGGGGAACCCTCTTCGGGCAAGCACTGTCCTGTGTTCCATGCGCTACCTCTTCCTCGCATTGTTCTCCGTCGGACTCGCCCACGCCGAGACCATCGTCGAAGCCTATCCTCCCCCGCCAGGCAGTCAGGAGCGGCAGCCCAACGCGTATGGCGCCTGGCTGCAGAACCGCCAACTCCTCGACGAGTTGCGCTGTAGTCCCGGAACGCTCAGATCGAACCGCCAGGTACAGCCTGGGACCATTCCGAATCTTCGCAGGTCCCGCCTTCCGCTGCGGGCAGGGAATACGCGGCGTATCCGTTTGTTGGCACGACGAAATCGAGTTTTCCGTAAACGTGATTGCGTCACGTGAAAGCAGATGCGGCGATTGCGTACATAAAAAGTACCACCATCCCTATAGCCATGATCACGAGGAGCCCCCCCAGACCGCAGACGAACGCTGACTTCATATTTGGTTCTCGGCGAAATCTACGTACGTTACTCACCACGAGACAGATCATCCCGAAAGCGAGGACGAAGAAATAGTAGAACGTATATTCAGAAACTGGATACGTAGTCCCAAAACCTTCAATCACACTTGGGATCGTGGCAAAGACAAGGACACTGCTGCCAATGCATTTTAACAGGAAAAATGAGGCCTCTGATCGGCTGAGTGCCGGGACGTCCTTACGCCCGAAAACAAGACCCACGACCACCCAAACCACCGGAAGGATGATGGATCCGATGACTACGCCGATGCCCGTGTTAACGAAGACACTTATCAACTCTTCCGATCCAAAACGGCCGACTTCAAGATTGAACAGGAAGGAAAGCGAGAAGACCGAAACGATAAACGCAAAAGTCGCCAGTCCAATTATGCGGAGCACCGACGTTTTGCTCTTCGCGACTGTCTCCTCTCCGTCCGGATCTGAACCAACCACATAAGGATTCTCAGCATCATGCTCGTCCATCTTCGCCTCCTCACAATTACCATCTGTCCGGCAGTCTGAATCGCAAAACACCCTTTTACTGTTCACCCGCAATCTTCAATTTTGACAGCTCCCTAACTGTCAGGAGTTCGTTGTACACAAACCATGCACATATCGTCGAACTGTGGACTGCCCTCAGTGAATCCGTCCACCTCCCCAACGAGCCCATCAACGATTTCAGCGGCCCTTCCTGTCAGTCCTCCCAGCGACTCCCTCAGTCGATCGCATCCGAAACGACGTTCGGTGGCGACATGTTCGGCATCCGAAAACCCATCACTGAAGATGACGATTGAGTCTCCCGGTTCCAGTTGCAGGAACGTGTCTACGTACTCTCCGTTCTCCAGGACTCCAAGTGGAAGCCCCCCTCTCTCTGCGCCTACCTGCTCGATGATGCCGGCAGATCGGCGAACCAGTGGTGGCTCATGCCCTGCACTGCTCAGTAAGATTTCGCCGGTAGCGGGATTCAGGATGAGGACCACTGCTGTAATGAAACAGTCCGTAAATTTGTTGTTCAGGAGATCCAGGACCTCAGCTGAGGTAGTCACCAGGCGCAGGGCCGCGTCGCTCTCCACAGCCAGTCTCACACTAATCAGCGCGGCGGGAACGCCTTTGCCGGCGACATCGGCGAGAATTATCGCCACGCTACCGTTCGCCAGAGGCAGATAATTGAAGTAGTCGCCACCGACCGAGCGAGCCGCCCGATAGAAGCCGGCCAGAGAATAACCCTCAACCGTCGGTGGCTCCGAGGGCAGGTAACGCTGCTGCACACTGCGTGCCTGAGCAGCGTCCTGACGAAACAGCGCGTCAGCAACCGCCTCAGCGTGCAGGCGGGAACAATTAATGGCCAGGGCAATCTGCATCGTGACAGCAGCCAGAATCTCCAGATCCAGTTCCCCAAAACAATCGGGCCGGAATGAATCCACGTGGATGATGCCAATCACCTTTTCATCGGCGTCCAGCATTGGACAACACATGACCGAACGCATAGAAGCAGCCTGCACGCTTTTCGCACCATCAAAATCCGCCTGCGCATCCCCCATTATGATCGCTTCAGAGTTATCAACAACATGCCTGCCAATGTTCTGGCTGATGCGGATGGTGCTATCCGGATCGTTTTCTCGAACATGCCACCATTTCGGATCGACAGCACCCTGTTCGTCGACATAACAGATGGCGGCGCGATCAATCTTAGGAAGGATCTCAAACAGAGTGGCGACTGCTCGTTCCAGCACGTCCTCGCTTTTCAGGACATCTTTCAGGGTGGCCGAAATCTTCAGCAGGGCCCGCAATTGGCTCGAATACCGGGACTCTTCGCGCTGATACTTCGTGAGCGAAATGAAGCTGGACTGCGGGCTGCCAAGCCTTGAGTCGTCCTGCGGGTCCGAAACCACGCGGGACCCGTCGAGTATACCGGAAGCCCCGCCAGGAATACCGGAAGCCCCGTGGACCACCAGATAGAAGTCGAATCCACGAATATCGATCACGTCACCGGGAGTGAGCTCAACCCAGCCACGGCCCCTGATTTCGACACCATTCAGCAATGTGTTGTGCGTACTTTTCTCATCTCGAACCTGCACGTGGTCGCCGTTCACAAAGATTTCAAGGTGGAGCCGACTGACGTCCCCAAGGCTATTGTCAATAAAAATATCGCAGCCGGGCAAACGACCGACGCTGATTTTACCGTCCGTCAATTCGAAGTCGCGATTCAGTCGTTTGGAGCGCAGGATCATTACGGAGCGTTTGCTGTTATCGGACGGGTGATTGAGATACGTCAACTATAGCAGATTCATCCGTCGACAATACTGGCTGTCGAGCTGAACTGACGGGGCGGACGGCCCCATGGTGCAGCAAGCTACGGCCATGCCTGACCGTCCATCTGCCCTCGGGGAATGGTGAGCATACGATCCCGCGATAATGCGGCCGCATGCAATGCGGCCCATTTCTCAGGAGTGCCTGAAGACGTCAAGCCTGTCCCCGGTCGCCTGGATCAATTCCTCTGAAGGGAGTCGTACGGCGGTGAGAGCGTCATGTGCGATGCTGTCGATCCCGATGGTCGCTCCGCACACGTACGGCATCAACCGTCCGGAATCTGTTTGAGTCATATTGTTCCAGTGCCCATAGACGACCGTCTTTCCGCGATAGTCAGACAGGTCATAATCCCTGCCCCAGGTGAGCGTCCTGCTGTCCTGATCACTCAGGGGCCGGGATGGGTCAAGGCCTGCATGTGAGTAGAAACCACGATCATCTTCATAACACCTCACCAATTGCTGGACAAAGGCAAGATGAGATCCCGGAACCGCATCAAAAAACAACTCATAGGGCAGTTTGATGCGTTCGACAAACAGACGCGGACCAAAGTGCTGCATCTGATTGCGGAGTTCTTCCGCGGCACCGGCAGAGTAGCTCTCGATCGTGGAAAGCCCTTTCATCCCCAGAAGCCATGAATGCCTGGTAAAGTCACGCAGAGTCTCCAGCATCCACTCCTCATGGTTACCCAGCAGAGCCACGAACCTGCCCGGCAGACGACTCTGCAGTTCCAACAACTGCTCAATGACACCGCAACTGTCGGGACCTCGATCGATGTAGTCGCCAAGCATAACGACCGTGCTGTCGGAACGCAGCGTGGGAGCGAGGTATCGGAGCAAATTCTGCAGCACAGCCGACTGGCCGTGGATGTCTCCAATGACGGTAGTCTCACGCATCCCAATTCACTTCACCTGACCCACAGAATATAAATGTCGCGACTCCTGCAGATTGGCGAACCCAGATTACGGTCGACTCTGTGTCGTCACTGACCCCTGACTGGGCATCTCACGACTGGAGAAACCATTTTGTTCCGGCACGTTTGCGGAGACGCGGCGCCAGCGACGTAAGACGCAGAGCCAATGGCGAACTGTGCAAACAAGCACATCCGAGCAATCAGGCCACTTATCCTTGCGTCGCAGTCTTCAGGCGAGCAGCTTCACGGTCGGATATCCTTCGATGACCAAATAGTTCATCGAGTTGCCTGGCATCAAGAATCCACTTCCGGGGAGGAAGTGGGGGTCGTCGTTTGTCATCCTTTTGCCTCGCAGCCTTCTCGGTATATCGGTAAAGGGTCAGCTCTTTCACGTCCACTTTGCCACCATAGCCGATCGACACGCTTATTCGTTCTCCTTCTTTTGCCTTAAGAACAAATCGATCAGCAACTGATTTGTCTGGTGTAAATCGCGCTCGGTCGAACTCTTTGGTTTCGCGAAACGCAGCCCACTTCTTCCTCTTTTCAGTGCCGTGTTGAAATGAACGCCAGCATTCATCGGCGTCTTCCGACCCGGTGACGCTAAATGAACCTTCGAGAATTACCGTTCCATCGACATAAAGCGAACCTTGACGAGTCGTGCTGCCGTTGTGGATTCGCAGCCGAAGGCGAGGAAGACCGCAATGGTTAGCGGCACGCAATAGCGTAGAGTGCTCATCGTGAGTTTATCCTTTAGCACAGTGAAATGACTCGAACGTAAAAGACCCATTGAGAGGCTACTCATTATTGGCTGGGAGATATGGATCGACATCATCGATTCCAGCGACATCCAGCGCTTGCTGAAACAGGTCAAGGATATCGCCACGAACGACGTGGCACGCCTGAAACACTCTTCAGGGATAAGTCGATCGCTTACCCCTTTTTCTTTTTGGGCAGGACGATCCGGTAAACCCTGTCGCCAATCTTCACCACGACCGGTTCCGACAGAACAAGCAGCTTGCCGTAGCGACCGTTCTCCAGTCGAGCCAGTTCAAAGTATTTTGCAGTGAACTGCTCAACCTCAATGATGTCTTTCTCGTCAGACTTCTCATCCTTCGAGTCACCGGCCAGATCTGCATCCTGCCACTCGTTGGACTTCCAGTAGAAGGTCTTGCCCCCCAGCTTGCGGACTTTTGGCCCCGCCTCTTCTGCAGCCTCTGCATTTTTGCCATCCCCTTCGTCGGCATCTGCATCCGCGGCAAGGTCTGCAGCCGGACGACCTGGAATGGCACTGGTGGCTCGAGATGATGATTTACCTCGAACATCCCCCCGGCCACCACCGCCGAAGCCGATACTCGCACTTTCGAGTTCACGCATCTGGGCCGCCGATGGTGCTGTGCCGGATCCCCCACGCTGAGCATTCTGCAGTGCTTTCTTGAAATCACGCTGCAAAAAACCTCCTGCCCCTCCGGTTACGGCGAGTCCGTCAAAAGTTCGCTGTCCGGCCTCTGTCATCAGCCGTCTCCGGTCCTCAAACGAGACATTCTCGTCAGCAAGGAATGAGGTATACGGAGTCATGATGCCGTGTTTGAGGGACAGTGCGACAAGCTCATCAACCAGTTCCCTATTGTGACCATTCAGATCGAGGTCATCGATAATCTGGCCGATTCGCCGTGTCGCCCACAGCGTTTCAACAAATCCGTTTCGGCGAGTGTCAGACGCAGAGCCGAATTCAGCATTGAGAGTCAGTGTGCGAGCCTTTCCCGAAACCATACCAGTCATGTCGACGGTCACCGGCACGTTTTTCTTATAGCGCCCCACAACAACCAGCTGCTCCCCGCGGAACAGGTCCGGCAGTTCTTTCGGGTACACTCGATTTACCAGACTTCCCGACTGTTTCTCGTTAACGAACAGGAGCTTTACGTGATTCATAACGGGCGAGCTCACCTTCTGAAACAGAGATGTACTGGCCACCTCGATGTCTTCTTCGGGCTTCACGTAAACTGAAGTGCCACGCTGATCTCGTGAAAGCCGATCCAGAAGTCGACTATTCACATCGTAGCCCACTCCGAAGCTGAAGACCCGAGCATTCACCTCGTTTGCCTTGTCAGCATTCTGGGCAATATCCTTTTCACGAGTCACACCAACGGTCGGCAGTCCGTCTGTGAAGAACAGAACGTAGCCCGGACGATCCTTGTCCTTCAGTTGCTCCAGTGCGGTTGTGAGAGCCTCATTAATGTTGGTACCACCACCGGAGTAAATATCCTCCGCGAAGGTTAACGCGTCTTTACGCGTCTTGTCCGTCACCTCTTCCAGTTCAGGACGGAACAGTTCAACTTCTGAAGAGTACGAGATGATGTTGAACGTATCTTGCGGTCCAAGTGACTTGATCATGTAAGCCAGCGAAGCTTTGGCCTGTTTGATCTTTTCTCCGGACATACTTCCGGAGCGGTCTACGACAAACAGAACGGTCTTCGGAATGACCTTTTCCTTTTTTGCCTTCACCCTGGGAGTTGCCAGCAGCAGAAAGTATCCCTGCTCATCGTCAGACGAGCGAAATGTCACCAGGTTAACGCCGATGTCGTCTCCGCGAGTGCTATACAGGAGTCGAACATCATCCGGCTCTCGGATATTTGAAAGTACCAGACTGCAATTGGCGCGGTTGTCATCCGGTCGCTCAATATCAAAGTCGTGAGTCGGACTGTAGACATTCTTGAGTTCCTTCTCAGAACGTACTCGCACCGTGATGTCTACTTTTTCTACTGCCTTGTCACTGTGCTTTGTGGTGCCGAGCGGAAGAGTGAAGTCCACAAGTCCTGAATCACTCTTCAAAAGCTGCGTATAGCGAATCTCAACGCGTCGCTTCTGTCCAGCCGGAATCGGAAAGACGCTGGTCTTGAACAGGCCCCGCTCCATGTATTCAAGGAGTGCCGGGTCCTGTTGCCGGCGGACGATGTCTTCGTAGGTTTTGCGAGCCTGCTCTTTGGGCTGCAGCTCACCAGGAAGTTCTTTGCCGTCCACAATCAGCGTCAGGCCATTGATGGCTGCTCCGTGAGGCAATGGAAACAGAAACTGAGTTTCCAGAGTTCGCCGCCCCACATTCTGGAATGTCTGGGCAATCTGCACCGTGGCGACCTGCTGTCGGACATCCGCGTTCACTTCGACCTCGCTGATCCGAAATTCAGTAGAGCGTGTTGTCCCAAGGCGGTTGTGAACGACGGCGATTTGCCCACTCGCCCAGGGTCCGGATGAAACTGCACACACAGTGGCCAGGGCCGTCAACAGCGCGGATTTCAGTGTTTTCACGACGAAAAGCTCCTTCGATGGAAAGGACTTGAGTGACGGAACAGTGGCGTCGCCACTTGGAGCGAGCAGCGTCCGACGATGGTTCCCTAAATTCAGGCTGAAACGGGAATTCGTAAAAAATAAGTCCGAACAACTGCGAAATCTGCCCGCAGAGTGCTGAGGGGGCGTCCTTTTCGCGGAACAGATTTCCGCTGACGAAGGTCGCAGCGTGCTGACGAATCCACGTCTCCTAGTTATTCTTTTCGCATGCGCCTGATCCAATTTCAATACTCAGACGGTCATCGAGCCGGGCTCGTGCAGGACACTCAGGTCCTGGACCTCACATCAATCTCCGACACATGGACGTCCGTCTATGACATTGCCTCGGAAGCACTGAAGTCTGGGACTACGCTGAAGTCGTACATTCATGAACGGCTCGGCCATACTCCTCAGGCCAAAACACTGGAGTACTCTGCTCTGCTTGATGGATCTGCCGGACGACTGCTTCCACCAGTCAGCCATCCTGACCAGCGACGCATTCTGATTGCGGGAACAGGACTGACTCACACGGGCAGCATGCAGTCTCGCGACCAGATGCACTCCAAAGATCAAACGCCGACAGAGGAGCCACAAACAGACTCCGCAAAAATGTTTCAAATGGGACTCGAAGGAGGCTCCCCGCCAGACAATACGCGGGGTGTTGCCCCGGAATGGTTTTATAAGGGAGACGGCTGGAATCTGCGTGGTCCGGGAGATGAACTTGAGATCCCTGCATTTGCTCAGGACGGGGGAGAAGAACCCGAAATCGCCGGCATTTACCTGAATGACGCGGATGGCCAGCCTCATCGACTTGGTTTCTGTCTTGGAAACGAATGGTCAGACCATCGCATTGAGAAGGTCAATTACCTCTATCTTGCACCAAGCAAACTCCGCACCTGTTCCATCGGCCCGGAACTGATTGTTGGCATGGAATTCGAACATGTGGATCTCAGCTGTCACGTCGAAAGAGAAGGCGCGAGTCTATACGACAGCGGGGCCCTGCTGAGCGGCGAGCGGAACATGTGCCATTCGCTGACGAACTGTGAAGACCATCACTTCAAATACCCTCAGCACCGCCGCCCCGGCGATCTGCACATTCATTACTTCGGCACCAGCAAACTCAGTTTCTCCGACCGCGACTGGTGCTTTGAAGACGGTGACATCATCACGATTGAGTCGCCTCAGATGGGCGCTCCACTTGTGAATCGCGTGCGACGAGTTCCGGCGGACAACACACCTCTGCGTGTTCGAAACTCAGGTTAACAGGAGTTACCGTGTCGCTCCGTGATCGACGTCAGATGCTGAAAGCAGCGATTTCCGCAGCCGTGGCAGCAACGATGCCTGGCTGTGGGAGTGCTGAGCCTCCATTCAGCGGCCAGCTTTTGGGCCCGCGACTGGATCTCGGCCATCGCCTGCGGGACGGCAGACTCGCTGAACCACCGACAGAATCCAGAAGTGCAACGCCGGTCGTCATTGTCGGTGCAGGGATCGCCGGACTCACGGCTGGCTGGAGACTCCAACAACAGGGATTTGACGACTTTCAAATTGTTGAGATTGAATCGGTCGCTGGAGGGACTGCTCGATCAGACAACTCAAAGGTCACTGCATACCCATGGGGCGCTCATTACGTCCCCGTTCCTCAACAGGGATTTAAGTCTCTTTGGGAACTGCTTCTCGAGATGGAACTGGCGGACAACTTCGATGGTAAGTTCGTTGTTCGAGAGAACGTCCTCTGCCGTGACCCCCA
>CAJWGB010000259.1 GCA_913031625.1 uncultured Planctomycetaceae bacterium
GCTCCGGACAAGGTCGAATCAGCAGAGATCTTTGATGTCGTTAAGGACTGCCTGAAGCATCTGCCAAAGGGGCAGGCAGACGTATTTGTTCTGAGTGTGATGGAGGAGATGGACAGCGATCAGATCTGCGCGGATCTTGGAATCTCGCCGTCCAACCTGTGGGTGCGACTGCATCGCGCCCGACTGGCGCTTGCGCACTGCGTAGGGAGTCGCTGGTACGCTGACGAAAAGGTGCACGGCTATGCATGATGACAAATCCACCTCTGAACTGATCTCTCGCTCCCTGTCCGGCAGCCTTGATGAAGCAGAGCAACAGGCCATGGTGAAACGGGTTGCCGAAGACGATCAGTCTCGGCATTTTGCAAACCTGTCGCGTCTGATTCAGGATTCACTTTCTGATTTTGCTCGCCGAACTGAGTCAGGAGACGAATCAGTTGCGCAGGGGCTCTCCACCGATGCGGCAGCACGCATGAAGACCGCCATTCAGGAGGAGAGTGCCCGGTTAACCGGAATCCATCAGGGAGCCACGGTCACACCAGCCGACACGGGTTTGCTGGAATCCACTCCCGTTGAGACAACTCAGCGGAAGATGAACAGCCGATTCTCACTGATCAAACAACTGGGGCAGGGTGGTCTCGGAACAGTCTGGCTGGCTAAAGACGAACTGCTCAAACGGACGGTTGCGTTGAAAGAAATGAATCCGGAAGCTGCCGAGTTTCCACGCGCGTGGGAGCGATTCCATCGTGAAGCGGAAATCACCGGACATCTGGAGCATCCCAATGTCGTACCGATGTATCAGTTCGGAACGGATACCGAAACAGGCGCTCCCTTCTATGCGATGCGTTTCGTTGGCAAACGCACCCTTGTCGAAGCCATTGAGGAATACCACGACCGCAGACATGCGGAAGAAGATGTCACGATGGACCTGCACCGACTGTTGACAGCCTTTAGTGGCGTCTGTCAGGCGATCGCCTACGCGCATTCGCGCGGCGTAGTCCACCGCGATCTGAAACCGGAAAACGTAGCGATCGACAGTTTCGGACAGGTCATTGTGCTTGATTGGGGCCTCGCGAAAGTCTCCGAAGAGCATGACGTGGAAAGCCTGTTATCCGGCGACCATGTGCAGACTGACAGTGCCCTCGGTAAGACGATGGCAGGTGAGGTGCTGGGGACGCCGCTGTACATGGCACCTGAACAGGCATCTGGTGACCTTGATCACGTTGACGCCCGAACCGATGTCTATGGACTGGGAGCGATTCTGTTCGCCATGTTGACTGGGCAGGCACCACATCAACGTCACAATCCCGAGGGTGGACAGCTTAAGGTTCCGGAACTGCTGCAGAAGATCTCCACAGATCCGACGCCAAACCCTCGTGATATTCTCGCGGACGTCCCGGCGGCTCTCGCGCAGATTTGCGTCCGCGCCATGCACTTTAAACCTCACTCGCGTTTTCAGACTGCAACAGAAGTCTCTGACGCCATTCAACAGTGGATCGCCGGACGGGGGCAGCGGAGGCAGAACTACGCCAACAGCCGTGGCGAGGGCCGCGAGATCCGAACCAGTCTTCAGTCTGCGGTCAGAGACCTTGAACGCAACGTTCGCTTCATGTCCAGCCTGCCACCAATTCAGGGCATTATCAACGCGGTCAATGAGCGACCAGGGGATGAACTTTCCGTCTGGCGCAAACGGCTGCGCGTGATCTACGAGGGGCTGCTGCAGACAAACAGTGACTTCAGCTCAGTAGCGTTTGCCAGGGTGGCAGATGGAAAGTTCCATGAGGTCATTCGACTCGAGCGGCAGCGATCAGACACTTCGGCCATCCGATCAATACCAACCAGCCGTCTGATCTCGGGAGACCTTACGTCATGCATGCAGACTACGCTGGACAACAACCCAGGTGAGGTACATGTTGCACTTTCCTCAGAGTGCCCCATAGAACGACGAACGAGTGCCGGCACTCGAATGGCGGCTGGTGTTCCCGTATTCGACGAGGAGACCGAAGATCTGTTCGGATTTGTCATCATCGAATCCTGCATCGAGGGCCTGATGGAACGAGCCGTTCGATCACGACTCACGTCAGTCGAACAACTCATCGTTCTGGACAATGACTGCCATGTGCTGCTTGAGTTTGACGGCGACGGTTCGCGTATTCGGGAGAACGAGGGCCAGCCGATGTCAGATGTGACCGAGAACTGGCAGCCAATCTTTCAGGGACTGAAGTCCCGCGGAGAGTACATCGACAACCATGATCACGCGGTGTACGCCACGCGCGTCGACCTGGTTCCCGGCAAATACTCCCTCGCCATCGCAATGTGCCTTGAGGATCACTAGGAGCGGATTGGAATTCAGTTTGGCGCCGGTTTGGATGGAATCCGAAGCGTCGGCGAGCGATCTGTTTGCCAATGAAACCTTTCCCCTGGAGTGACCAGCCAATCAACTCATTGTGTGACACCACGACGCGACTGATATCTCAGATCCGCTCCAGACCAGGCTTCATTGTTAGCCGAGAGGCGTGAGCGTGCGTGCCAAACGCACCATCTGGCCGCTCGTTGACACCCGAGGCCTCGCGACCTTCGGCTGACATATCCTTCGAACTGGTGTCAGCCTGAACGCTGAGATTCTCCGGAGAACGGTCTGCAGGAATCCGGCAACGCACATCCGTGCCCACGACAAACCTCGTAGGGAAGCCTCACGGCGATTCAAATGCAGAGATGGCTGAAATAACGCCGAGGCGGCAGACGTCATTTTGCTGCATCGAGAGAAATTTTGATTCTCTTTCGAATGCGGTGTGTTTTTCCCTGCAGCCTGCAGCAGATCAATTTGTTGCCTTTCAACCTGCAAGTGAGGCGTTTAGGAGCGAACATCGGGAGTTAATCCCACCTGTCTTTCCACAACTGTCACCTGCCTGCAAAACAGGCAGCGCCCACAACCTCAGCACGCTGACACGGCAATCCGGCCAGACTTCAACACGTGGAATGCGCTACAGCTGCGGGCACTTCAAAGTTGAGTCAGGCAGGATCGCCTGAGAAACTGAGGACAATGGAAAGTTGGGTACGGCGTTTGCATTTGGAGAAATCGGGACTACCTCCGCTGATTGTTCGCTGCTGAAAGGGACCAAGGAATGTCTGACGAAAACTCATCGATCTGCCGCCCGCCTGAATTCTGGCGACGAGGAACATTGCTGATTCTGCTGTCCGCTCGTGCAGGGATGACTTCTATGGCGGTTGGCTCTGATCTGCCACAACCGGAAGACAGCAATCGGCAACAATCAGGATTGCTGATTCTGAATGGTGAACACATTCGACTTCCGATTATGCTGAAGCCGGTCAAGGACGGGATTCGACTCGAACCTGCGGGGCGCATTTATAAGTATTCACAGGAAGCTGATGGCGCCGAACATGAAAATGGCTTCGCACATGACGCGGAAGATGACTCCTTCAATCCCGGGAGAAGAAAGCGAAAAAAGAACGGCCAAGCATCAGTCCGCTTTCTGGAATCCGTCGGAGGCGATATTGACGAATCACTGCGTTTTGGTGAGATCACAGTGCTGTTTGACGGCCACCCGCCGGTCATTCTGCCATCGGCCACCGAAGAATTAGCGTTCTGTGAACAATTGCTGTCGGCCCAGCCCAGCGAACAAAGACTTGCCGAACTGTTCACCGGAATTCCTGACACCACATGGAAACCGGCCATGCTGGGAATGGACCTTGATGCAGGAACTCGCAGCTGGATGCAGTCAAGACAGCGATCCATTGTCGCATCCGAGGCCAGCAATAACGAGAGTGTGAGAGCCGTCCAGTTGCTCAATCGCTTTCAATATCCGTTAACAGTGCTGGGCATGCTGCTTGGCGTGCTGACGCTCGGGCACATGCTGTAATGGACAGCTCGCGGACTGGACGATTCCGGGGACAGCAAGAAGACGGAGCTGTCTGTACGGTGTGCTGAGGTTGGAATCTACTTCCTGCTGGCACTGTCAGCTCTTGACCTGACATGGACGATTCTTGCCTCCCAGGCCGGCCTGATGACCGAACTTAATCCGCTGGCTGCCGGAATTGTCAACTCACCCGAGAAGCTGGCCGGATTCAAGGTCATAGCAACTCTGCTTGCCTGTGGAATCCTCTACTTCTGGAGGCACCGTCGTCAGATTCAGCAGGCCACCTGGTGGATGTGCCTGGTCTGCGTCCTGCTGACATTTCGCTGGGTTGTTGTCGATTCGCTTGTTCAGTAGACGGCAGCTATGCCCCCCGACCAGTTTCCGGACGCCCTGAGTGCTCCCCGTGGAAACGCGTTGGGACAGGAAGTTCCCCTGCCTTTGAAGGGACCACCTGTTCCCTCACGAAGAGAACAATCGCCCGTGGACCGATTTACATGCGAAACTCATGGGTCGAATCCGATACGGTGATGGAAAACCAAAGGACGCTGTCGGCTGGTTCGATCGTCTGACCGCGTGCCTTCGACGGCACGGGTCGCCAGCAAAATATCGTCGTCGGTATGTCGTGCCTGGAGCCGAAGCGGCTCAGGAATCAGGAGCCGTCGAACTGGCCCTTCAGTAAACCACAAATCAGAACTCAAACGGACGAACAGGGAAACACGCTGCAGTTGCGCCCGACCTCGACCCTTAGGCGGGCGTTCTCAGCGATTTATCCATCCTCTGACTCATTGCTGTCATCGCCCTGTTCAGGTTGGTCGGCCTGCACTTCAGCCACCTCAGGATTCATGTATTTGTCGACCTTTTTGGGAATGTCAACAAACGCAACTTTGCCAGCCATCGCGACCAGCATGATCAGGCCTACGATTCCGAAGACAATGGTCCCTCTACCATTAATATGATCCCCCATGACATCTCGTGAACTTGTAAGCCACAGAAGCACAGCTGCGACGAGTGGCGCTGCGATCACGGTAACCGCCTGTGCAGCGATGATGGTGGGAGCACGATTAAAGTCGAAGAGTTCCACGGCTACTCCAACCAGCATCCCGGTGACCAATGCCAGAGTGGTCATCATTCTGGGCCCCCTATCGGTGGGCTGACTCCCGAGACCAAGGCCATCCGACGCCATAAAGCCCCCAATCATGCTGTTCACCAGAAAGGAAGAGTATGCCGCGGAAAACAGCCCCAGACAGAAGATCACTTTTGCCCCCGCCCCAAAAGTAGACTGTAGTGCAGTCGCTATCTCGACGGGATCCTTGAGTGACACCGCTTCGCCCTTCCCATGAAACGCCGCAGCAGCAGTCGCCATCAGCATCATCGTGATCAGAAACATGATGATTGAACCAATGCGTGCATCGAGCAGGCCGTCCTTCAGGTCTTCTGCTTTCCAGCCCTTCTGACGAACAAGATATGCCTGATAGAAGGCTGCTGTGATGACAAACGTCGTGCCAACCAGCCCCAGCAGAGTCAGCATCTGATCCGCCTGGCCGTCAGCTTTCCTCGCATCTGTCGCGTCGCCTTTGGCCGATGTGTCTTCCTCAGACGCCTGGTTGTCTTCAGCAGTCTGTCCGGTCGCACCTTCCGCCTTGTCGTTTTCCTCCTGTGCTGCAGGCAGGGATGGAATGAATCCCGCAAGCATGTCACCAATTGACGGTTTCAATGAGATCAGGTTGATTGCGAAACTGAGCAGCATGAGACCAACAAAGACTGTCATCAGCTTCTCGAGCGTCCTGTACATGTCCTTAAACACGTACAGGAATGAAATCGCCAACACGTTGAACAGCACGATGAGCGTACTGACAACATATTTATCGGGAACAAACGCTTTAAACGCCGCGGCGACACCAATGTTATTGCCGGACTGAAACGCGGCGGAAATGAAAAACACTCCAATCCCAACGGCGATCGACAGCCCTTTACCACTCTTGCGACGAATCAAATCACAGGGAGCCTCTGCAGCTACCGCCCCCAGGCGAGCCCCCAGTGACATAAACATCATCATGAATGCCACGGAGACCAGCACAATCCACAACATGCTGTAACCGTTTCCCGCTCCAATCTGCGAACTGGTCGTGACACTTCCGGGCCCGATGACCACACAGGCTGTAATAAGTCCCGGGCCAATACGCATGTACCAGGGTTTAGGACCAGAGTTGTTTGTGGCGGGAGTTTGTTCGGACATGGCGAGTCTCAGTCAAAAGGATTGGGCCGACCAGTGTGGTCGAATCCGGAATTGCCTGCAAATGACTCTCGCGCCTTTGCGTTGATCTCAGAAGGCGCGAAGCACTCTGAACGCAGCATCTGCCGGCGAAAAAATAACAGCCTGACATCGATATGCGATGCTCACAACAGCCTGACAGCTATCGCGTCGCTGCTGGATAAACCCAGGGCCGTGCCTGCTTGATCACAAGCCTGTTGTCCTTTGTGATCTTGAATTCAATCTCAATAGCAAACTGAGGATCTTCCATGTCCCGCCTGTACAATCGAGCAAACCGCCCATGAATCTGCCCAAGGTGCTTTCGCAACTCATTCCTGTGAACTGTGCTCAGCATGGGATTTCCAGCATTTCGATTTGACGTCCTCATGACTCGATCGCCGTCTTCCTCGTACCAGGCAAGAACCAGCTCTTCAGGAACTGATGCTTCATCCGGGTTCGTGACAAGGTCTTCGCCAACCTGAGTGTTGACGTAATAACTGGCAGCCGTCTGATACAGAATGTCGTCGCTGACAGCGACGCCGTTAGCACGCTCCCCTTTGAAGTTCGGATGCACCAGGATACCCATGGCGACAGACATGTGGTCTACACGATAGAAATCGCGTTCCTCAAAGGCGCGATAATTCCACATACTGGCAAAGACCTGTTTCACGCTTTTTGAGATGTGGCCTTCATCGGGGCGATGAGTGAACGAGTCATAGAGTCCTGCTCCGCTGAAGCCAGGCAGGTCTTCATTGTTGGTACTCGAACGCAAACGCAGCGACTGATCGGCAGGCCATGATTTGTGCATACGTTCAAGCGTATCCATCATCCAGGCAGGCACCATCCCCTTCCTGATGAGAGCACGGAACTCCGTCAACGCACGTTCGCGAGCATCCGCATCCTTTTGAAACCGAGGATTCGCGATCAGATCCTGAGCATATTGATAGAATCCGTTATGCTTCATGAACTCATTGTAGTAGTGGAACGGAATGGCATACCCATTCGGAACCGTACCTTCAGGAAGTTTAAATTTCCGCAGCGCGGCCACGTTCGCTGCTTTGACGCCTACAGAGTCCGAGTCTTCAAACGAAAGATCATCCAGCGTGCGAATGTCTCTGACCTTGAGGTTTCGAGGAGGACGCTGTGTGCGGGACGGCCTCAGCTGATCAAAGTGAGCGTCCAGTTCTTTCTCCGTGGCAGCACGCAGGTTATACCCGTCACTGGACACTTCGTACCGAACGTACCTGCCAATCAACGGGCTGATTTGCTCTGACGTCGTGGCGTCGTTAATGAAAGCGTTTGGCACCTTATCCTGCACGGCTCGCAGGTTGACGTGAGAAAGCGGAGTCTGCCGAACTTCAGTGATCACACCTGCCACACGCGACAATTCGTTGGGTAGCGTCTTATAGATCACCACATCGCGTGCCGACGGACGTTCGTCGTGATCCATCACTCTCAACCGTCCAAAGGACACGGCTGAATTCAAAGGCAGAAAAGCGATGTCTGTATTGATCAGCTCCTCTTCCCGGTAGACCGGCGGCCCATTCTTTTCGTAGAGGTCTTTATCACGCAGCCACGAATCCAGTCCGCGCTGACGCGGGTAATAACCAATATTGCCCTTGAGCAAAGGCATTTTTGAAATGAGCACATCGTGGGCCAGTTTGACCATCGCATGTGAATAGCTGTCAAACGGTTCAAACTCGTAGGTAAACAGACCGGCCTTTCCCGAGGGGCTCTTTAGCATCGGGCGATAAACGAGAACCCCCTTCATCTGTGAATCGCCGCCTCCACGACCTCCTGGAAGCCCGGCGGCCTGAGCAAACATCATGTGCGCTCGATGTGTGTTGGTGTTGATGAAATAAATCTGTGGCTCGTCGGTGTTCGCACGATCGATCGTAAACTTCACAAATTCGAGATCTTTCAGAAACGTATCAATGAGGACCTCCGTTCCCCGGTACGACAGTCTCTGAAACTCTGCGTGGGACTTAATGGATGGCGCACCATCAATAATCTCCAGTTCATCCGGGTTGAGCCGTTTGGTGCTGGTACGGCCCGACCCAAATCCACGTCCACCTCCGCCGGGAAATCCGCCTCGCGGAGGACCTCCATTAAACCGGGGCATCGTCTCATGCGTGGACAGACTGCCGTCCCGATTCGTGTCGAGTTTCAGCAGGGCCTTCGCCGCTCCCCTGATCTCTGCCTTTGAGAGCCGGTTGTCCCGATTCGAATCAATGGCTTCCAGAGGAGGCGGCTTTGGAAACTGAAATCGCCCACCTCCCTGGCCTGGTGGAGGCCAGCCAATTTCGGCTGACGACAACTCACCATCTGAGTCTTTGTCCAGCTGCAACAGTCGCGATTCAACCTCTCTCAGTTCTTCTGCGGTAATCGTGCGACTAAAGTCAGGGTCCAGTGCTTTGAAGATCGCAGGGAACTGAGAGCCTCCCGGTTGAGCGAGCAAAGCCACAGGAGTAAGAACGAGGGCTAGAACTGTATTTCGAATCATTGAGTGAGAACCGGTCCGTCGGGATTGAAGGTGCAGTTCAGGGGAGATGCCATGAATAAACGGCCCGATGCAGTGACGTGTGCCGTATTGATTTGGAATTTGCTCATTTTATGTCAAATTTACACCAATCGTCCTGAGAAACAGACCAGTGGTCTTATACCCGACCGCATGTCCGTGTGCTCCGTCAGACTGACTTACATCGTGATTGAGACTCGATGACAAACCCAGAAACCGATCTCCCCGCACAGACCTCGGCCACCGGATCTCCCGCCCGAGGCCTGTCGTACCTCTACATAGCAG
>CAJWGB010000260.1 GCA_913031625.1 uncultured Planctomycetaceae bacterium
GCCGTACGGTCAAACGCATTCAATTCTTAGCGGAGCGGCGCGAGACGCCCGGTCGAGCGCGCTTAAGAGCCGACTGCCGATATGATCGATTCGAAGTCTGAGGATGGGTCGGCCGGAGTGCTTGCGCACTTCCGCTAAGAGCGGGTGTACGCGCAGAAAAACACCAGACACACGTGGGCCACTTGTGTCTGGTGTCAGCATCCCAACTGGCAGGATGAATATGGTTGTGTCTTTCTAGATGGCTTCGTCCCCACTCTCTCCGGTACGGATCCGAACGACCTGCTCCAGAGACATCAGAAAGATCTTCCCGTCACCCACCTGGCCAGTCCGAGCGGATTCACACACAGCATTTACTGCGGCTTCCACCTGCGCATCTGCAACAACGACTTCCAATTTAACCTTGGGCATGAAGTCGACCGTGTATTCCGCTCCGCGATAAGTCTCTTTGTGACCGCGCTGACGACCGAATCCCCGGACTTCGGAGACCGTCATGCCCTGGATTCCAATTCCAGTCAGAGCGGTTTTCACGTCTTCCACTTTGTAGTGGCGAACAATTGCTTCGAGTTTCTTCATTAAATAGGTCCTGTGACGCAGTCAGTCATGGGTATTCAGTAATCGTTTCGCCTGCTGTCCCGCCTGACGGCCGATATCGAAGGCAACTTGCGTGCCGAACCGCGATTTCCACGTTTTTTATCGGTGTGAGAGGCACAAACGCTCTCTTTCAGGGCACCCTGCCTGCTTGTTGAGCATTTCTGCCCCTCCAGAGGCCACTCGATGCGTATGTTCGTGTGTGGTTAAGACTGCATCCGATGCGGTGTGTGGCGATCACTGTCTGATCTGCCGATTGTTGAGCTATGGAATTGACTCTTGTTGTTGTGGCTCTGGTGGGCCTGTTACTTGGTCGACTGGCGGCTGGCTGGTCGGCCGTCATGCTGCGTGACTGGTACTCCGGCGGTCTGCTGAACTGCCTGAATTGTCAGACACCAGTGGTTCCGTTTGATCGCTGGGTGCGCCCCCTTCCGATTCGCTGCAATTGCGGAACGCGAACCGTTTGGTGGCACATGGGCAGCGCCGTTGGCCTCAGTCTTCTGTTCACCGCATTCACGTGGCTGATGCTGTCGATGGACTGTCAGGGCCTTGAAGAAGTTCGACCGGCGCTTTCGAATGTTTACGCTCGTCTGCCCTTTCATCTGTTCCTGATATTTCTGCTGTGGACGGCCACGGTTACCGACCTTCTCGACTACATGATTCCGGATCCGATCGTGGTGACAGGCATCGTTGTCGCAGTGATTGCTGCAACAGCTACGGGCGATCTCCAGATGATTCACATCTGGGTGAATTGGGATAATGTCATTCCAGGTGTTCAGGGCCCCTATCTCCCACAGTGGATGAAGGACCACCAGCACCTCCATGGCCTCGCATGGAGTCTCAGCGGCCTGTTGTGCGGAAGTGCCTTTACATGGGTTGTGCGGCATCTGTCGGGATGGATGCTTGGTTATCCCGCACTCGGAAGCGGTGATGTCACGCTTATGGCGATGGTGGGGGCATTCATCGGCTGGCAGCCTGTCCTCTGCTCACTCGCTCTGGCTCCAATCGCAGGTCTTGTGGTTGGGCTGTTGGTTCGAGTGTTTCAGGGCAAGTCGTTCGTCGCGTTTGGTCCTTATCTCGCAGTCTCGACCGTCGTAGTGATCAGTACGTGGCGGTGGATCTGGGCTGATTACTTCCGCATGAGAATCATCTTTAGTCACTGGCCATCTGTCGTTGGACTTGTCGGTGCTGCACTTGGCTCGCTCTTTATTCTGTTGCTGGGATTGAGACTGTTTCGGTCGATTCCCGTTGAAACACGCCGCTCAAAAAGTGACGGTCAGGCTGCTGAGTGATTACGTCAGCCCGACGGACTGAGGGCTGCGGACTTCTTCCGGCACGAGAGTGAGTCGAGTACGGGATGACGGTCACGTCTGGCGGCCCGAGCGATTGATTGTGGTTGCGAAGATCGTGTGTAACAGCGGCTGCCGGTTGAACGAATCGCGGTCTGGCGATCAGGAATGTTCCCTGCGTGCGGATGTGGGGGCTTACTGGGAATGCTGGGCAGCGTGATCTTCGTACACCGCTTCGTTAATGGCACGGTTGCGTCTTTGGTGCATGCCTTCGCCACAGAACCCATTGACAGCCCACGCGACAGTCAGCTGGTGCTGCGGGTCATGGAATCCCATCGCGCACTGTGCGCCTCCGTGTCCAAATGTTCTCGGGGAGGCATGTTGACCGTAGCTGTACGGAATGGATTTTGGTCCGTGATGATGAGAATTCAGGATAACTCCCAGTCCGATGTCGATCACATGTTGAAACGTATGATCAAACTGTCCGATTCGTTCCCTGGAGGTCAGGAGAGACACTAAGCGTCCGCTGTTTGCTCCCGACAGCCAGTCGTAGAACGCAGCGAGCTCTGAGACAGGCCCCCGATAGTTGCCCCCGGGAGATTCTCTCGTCAGCCAGGGTGGCTCATGGTAAGTCGAGTGAACCAATTCTCCCCGGACACGTTCGAAGAATTGCGGCCGGATTTCTTCAGGCGTGTTTTCTGGTAGTCCACAGGCCGACACATGGATGCCTGCCGGCGTCAAAACACGATCTTCAATGATCTGAGTCCAGGCTCGTTTGTCCGGATCTGCCTGCTCCAGCAGTTCCGCCAGCACAAACCATGACGACTGTGGTTGATAGGCTGGCTTCCGCTCGCCGAGCGTTTGGGAATGTATCCTGTCGAGAATCTGTTCAGGTGAATGTTCGGGCCAGCCGGAATCCATGACAGGCAGACCGGACTGATGCGACAGCAACGCACGGAGTGTTGTCTGGGTAAGTTGCGAATGACGACTCAGGTAACGCGAGAGTGGCTGATCCAACTGCAGCAGGCCGTCCTCAATGAACAGGCACACGGCAGCAGCAGTTAATGGTTTTCCGGCCGAACGCCATAACATGCGATGAGCAGTTGTCATGGTGTTGAATTGATCCGCAGTTCCCACGGCTGCGTCAAGAATGACCGTTCCCTGATGTCGGACGCAGATCTGTCCACCTGTGTGGAGGTTGCGAGAGATTCCGTCGGATAGCGCTGCGATCGTTTTGGGGAACTGGTTGGTGCCCGTGCCGAGCGTCATGCGGCGCGCCTTGCAGACTGCGGAGTGACTCCTGCCATCTCTTCGTACACCTGCAGCACCCTGGTTAGCATCAGTTCAAGAGAGAACTCATTGCCAGGTGCGGGCGGACTCAACTGACCGTTCATGACGCGTTCGATCCCATTTGCGAGCCCTTCAATGTCGCCCATGGGAACACGACCCTCCGGATAGATTGTTCCAAGTACCTCGCCTACTCCGCCGTGCGCGTAGCCCAGAGTTACTCGTCCCAGGCGGAGCGATTCAAGAACTGTCCGACCGAAGCTTTCCGGAGGGGTTACCGACGACGAAATGACGACATCGCTGACGCTCATTACGTTCTGAAGGTCAGATCGGTGACCGGTGAAGATGACCGATGATTCAAGCCCTGCACGCCTGATGCGTTCTTTGAGCTCCGCAAGGTAACGTTTTCGTTTTGGGTCTTCCGGTCCGGCGATAACCCCCATCACCGGCAGCTGGCGATGATTCAGCCGTTCCAGAGCAGCAATGAAATCGAGGTGCCCCTTAAAGCGAGTAATGCGACCCGGCAGCAGGGCAACGAACCGGCCCTGAAGCTGGGGATACTCTTCATACCACGCCTTTAGCCAGTCGTCTGACGGTTTGTGGTTGTACGGAAAATCCTGAGGGTCTACGCCACGGTGAACGACCGTTATTTTGTCCGGGTCCAGATCCGGAAATGACTTCAGGAGGTGGTCACGACACGTGTTGCTGACCGCGATGACTCGCTCGCCACGAGTCATGATTTTGCTGTAGGCATTCGGCCGACTCAGCCCATGGTTGGTTGTCAGAAACGCGGGCCGGTCGTGCTCTGGAAGTCCGCGCCAGGCAAGCCATGTCACCCATGCCGGAATTCGGGAACGCGCGTGAAGGATGTCCGGTTGGGTTTCCCGGATCCACTGACGCATTTTGCGGACTGAGAACAGAGACAGAGGATTCTTTTTCCAGACCTGCATGGCGACATGCTCGCCGCCCTCCTGCTCAAGCTGCGGAATCAGCCGCCCACCGCCGGAGATCACGATACTCTTGTGACCGGCTGCAACCAGTGCGCGATTCACTTCCATCGTGCCGCGCTCGACACCACCGCTGTTCATCTGTGGCAGGATTTGTGCCACCGTTAGTCGCTGACTCATCAGGTTCCTTCCTGAGCGGCTGACTACTTGTCCGTTTGATTCGACTTACCGATTTTCTTCTGTTTTGCTTTGCCTGATCCGCGTTTCAACTTGCCGTTTTGCAGTTCTTCGACGACTCGAGCAAGAACCGCCGGGTCCTGACTGTCCATGACATGCTGGATCCGTGTGGCCGGCAACTCCATTCGTTCCATGATCTGCTGGGCGGTTTCCCACATTCGCTCCTGTTTCCTGCCTGTTGAAAGATACAGGTTGGTTACAAGTTCCGAGAGTCGCTGATCGTCAATTGCTTCGCGGTTGTCGTAGTACCGCTTGATGACTTTCTGCTGATAGTTGGAGTATTCGCGTTTGGCCATGAGACTGTGGAAAAGGCGGGGATTCGTGGAACGCCGCAATTCTAGCGGAAGTCGCAGATCGTGGTACCCCCGGGTTTTGTAGAGTTTTTGGGAGTGTTTGGCTGACGATCTCGGTCAGCCACCTCCGAATTCGCCTGACGCGCGCATGAAAAAGGGACGGCCCTTGTGTCCGTCCCTCAGGAGAAGTTGCGAGTATGACTCGTCTTACGAGTCGCCGTGAGTTCGCCATTCCATTTCCTTGGGTTCCGCCACTTTTCGGTATCCCAGACTCATCAGGACTTCCAGCACCTCGCTCCATGTCGGAAATGGCCGTCCGCTCTTGCGTTTGTAATCATCCATGGCACGCATGAATTCAACTTCACAACCTGAGTAATCTCGCTCACAGGTTGTGGGGTCAATCTGACGGCGACGGTCGGCCTTTCGGCGATCTACGACCTGAGGTTCTTCGGTGGTTTCGGTGGCTTCGTTGTTTTCTGACCGTTCGGGTGGAACAGGACGTGTGACCCGTCGGCTGCGGCGACGTCGGTCGGAAACCACTAGATTGGAATCAAATTCCATCATGAATCAGCACTCTCACGTTTGGGGAAAAAACGCCGACTGTCATTCAGACATGACCGTCGATAAACAATCGAAGCGCCCAATCCGGCGGGCTGCTTCTGACTGGAGAAGCTTCCCACAAAAAATGAGCGCAGGAGAAACTATTCCGATTGTTTGGTGCTGTTAACAAAAGGAAGCATGAGCGATCACGGAAAATAACCGGTTGAATCGATTATTCCGGATGCCAGAGGGCAATGAAAACCCGACTTACGCGCCGCCTGTGTACCGCGCGTTGTGAGAGGAGCGTTGATGCTCTACCTGTGGTAGCCGAGTGACACCATGACGTCATACAGTTCATCAAACGTGATGAAGCGACGTCGGTTTTCGATTTTCTACTGATCGATCGCGTCTGCGAACTCAGCGACTTCGGGTCGCGAGGAACGATTGCCGTCCCGGAACTGTCGTCGCTCTACGCCATTCGAGCTGTCGCCGCCATGTCGTCTGTCAACGAAATCCGGACTTTTGACTGCTGTTTGTTGCTGATCCATGAAACCTGCCTTGTTGCGGCCCCGTACTTAAATCATATGGCGAGGAGAATGGGCCATCCGTGTCTGATTTGAGTCTGTGTTGGTTTCCGGGTTCTGGCAAACTACATTGGGGCATGGTCGGAGAATTTCTCTGGTACTCTATAGCGATTATGCAGACTGTACGGCCGCCAGGCCGCACTGAATAGAGTCTCCGTTAATGTGTTGAAGTGAGACGCACATGGTCAACCGGATTTGCCTGCTGGGTGGAGGCGCAATGGGCACTGCCTGCGCGACAGTGCTGGCCAAAAACCCGAATCATGATGTGAGGCTGTGGGTTCGCAATCCCACGTTTGCGTCGCACATCGCAGAGACCCGCGAGAACACCCGACTGCTGCCCGGAGTCCGGATTGAACCTTCGGTCAACGTCACAAGCGACTCTGTTCAGGCCCTGGCAGGTGCCGAGATGGTTGTTGTCTGTATTCCGACTCGTGGCATTCGCCAGGGACTGGACGCAGTCGGTCAGTCGATTCCAGCCAATGCACTCATGGTGAGTGCCGTCAAAGGAATCGAGAACGAATCTCTGATTCGTCCCAGCGAAATGATTCAGGATGTACTGGGAAGCCGGTCTGTCGTCGCATTCGGAGGTCCCTGTCACGCGGAAGAAGTTGCCTGTGGCCGCCCGGCAACAGTGGTTGCGGCAGCTGAAAACGTGGATGACGCGAGGACAGTCCAGAACACGTTTTCCAATGCACATCTGCGCGTTTATTCAAATGCAGATTTGCTGGGAGTCGAGCTGGCCGGCGCTCTCAAGAATGTCATTGCGATTGCTGCCGGAATCTGTGATGGACTTAAGCTGGGGGACAATGCCAAGGCCGCTCTGATTACTCGCGGGCTCGCAGAAATGGTGCGTTTCGGAAAATCCATGGGCGCTTCCACTGATACATTTTACGGACTGGCCGGTGTGGGGGACCTGATGGCAACCTGTGGAAGCCAGCACAGTCGCAACCGAAAAGTTGGAGACCTGCTGGGCCGAGGTCAAACACTCGAGCAGATTCAGAAGTCCATGTCAGCGGTGGCTGAAGGAGTCTTCACTGCCCGCAGCCTGCGGAGTATTTCTCAGCAGCAGCAGATCGAAACGCCGATCGCAGATGCTGTCCACGAGGTCCTGTTTGCCGGAAAGTCACCTCGGGCAGCGACAGAGGAGCTGATGCAACGGCCGTTGAAGCCCGAGTCATAAGAACTGCGAATCGGAGAAGTCTGTGTTGCGAACGACTCTGCTGGCCATTGTTCTCACTCTGTTGAGCGGTTGTGGTGAATCAACAGCACCGGCAAAGGATGAGGCTGAGCCGAAGACCGAGACGACTGGAAACAACAGGGAATCCGTTGAGGCAGAAGAGCCAGGCTCGCCGCTCGTCTCGGAAGACGTCCTGGCGGTCCCTCAATTTGAACCTGCCCCCGTGCAGTGGTTTGAAGAATGGGAACGGAACAATCCTGATCCGCCGGAAAAGACCACTGAGCGAGAGAACGCTGAGACAGGTCGCATGTTTGCCGACTCGCTGAAGTCGAACGGCAATTATGCGGGTGCAGAAAAGCTGTACCTCGAAGTACTCAGGACAGATCCGACATACGCCTTTGCGGCGTATCAGTTGGCGTGCAACTATGAGTTATGGGGGAAGCACGACGATGCTGTTCGCTGTTTTGAGCAGGCCCTCGAGCTGGACTTCTATGATTTTCCAACGGCTCTGTCCGATGACGAGTTGGGGAAGATCCGAAAGCGGCCGGAGTTTCCTCGGCAGCTTCGCATACTGCTGGATCGATACAGGAATGAGGTGACGCCCGGGACTCCACTGGCCGTGAGGCCAGAATCAGAAATGCCTGAGGCAGGTTACCCTGTCATGCTCTTGTTGCATGGCAAAGGAGATTCTCATCTGGCATGGGTCGAGAACGCACAGCGGTGGGCGGACATGGGATTTCTGGCAGTTGCAGTTCCGGGCTCCGTTCCCTCCGGGGACGGACGCTATTCATGGATGATGGAAACAACGACCGCAACACATCGTGAACTTCAGGCGATTGTGACTTCAGAACTGCTGGAACCACTTATTGATCACTCAAGAGTATTCCTGCTTGGGTTTTCACTCGGAGCAATGCACGGCATGGTGCTTGTGATGGACTATCCGGAAGAATACCGCGGCGTTGTGGCAATATCACCGGGAGGGTTGCTCGTCAATCGGCTGGTCCGGCCTGAGTTTTCGGATTCTATTTCCGGGCGGGTGATGTTGGTCTACGGCACTCAGGAGGTTCACGGTCAGCTGGTTTCAGTGACCAGTGTTGCCTGCCGCAATGCCGGCTGGAAATTCCGGGCACGAAGTCATCCGGGAGGGCATCACTTCCCGGACAGCTGGGATGAAATGGTGCTGAAGATTCCGGCCTTCCTGCTGGAAGAGTAATCTGGACATCCAGACGATGGGCAGTCGTTCCGCCGCTTCCGCTGCTGGCCGATTAGAAACTGCCAACGGCTTCGCCGTCGGTCGAGTCTGCCAGCTCCCGAATTATCTCTGGGGTAATGTCCGCAGAGTTCTGCCGAACGGCTCCATCTTCAAGCCGGAGCCTTGCCATCTCGTGACGACACCCCGATCAAAAAGCCTGCCGAAGGACCGAGCATAAGAGGCTGAATTACTCAGGCCATGCGCGGCCTGAGATTGAATAGGTGAATTACTGTCTGCCACTGGATTAGCCGAGCCGGAATCATTTTAAAAAAAATGTGGTCCGTCTTTGACCAGCGTCTAGAACCGTGCATCCAAAGGACGCCGCGGTCCCTCAGAAGCAAAAATTTCGTTCCGGCCTGCCGCCGAGAATGTATCCCATTAGTTCATCCACAAGGAGACCTCCTGTGAAGAAGATCATCGCGCTCGCAGCAATCTGTGCTGTATCAGTGCCAGCTGTCGCTGGAAAAAAATGCAAAGCTACTCAGGCTCGACTCACTGCAGCTTCCCGGGTTCACTACACAGTTGCCCACCCCGCAAAAGAGACACGGCCGGACATCGTTGACACCGCAGTGGCTGCTGGGTCGTTCAAGACTCTTGTTGCTGCCGTGCAGGCTGCCGGACTCGTCGACACTCTCAAAGGTGACGGCCCGTTCACTGTCTTTGCCCCGACCGACGCAGCATTCGCCAAGCTTCCCAAAGGCACCGTGGAATCATTGCTGAA
>CAJWGB010000261.1 GCA_913031625.1 uncultured Planctomycetaceae bacterium
GCTGGATTCAGGATCTTTAATGGGACTCCACGGCCGCTCTGACTGATTCAGCCGCTGCACCTGCAGATTGCGAAATCGGATTGTTCCCTGTTCGTCTTTTCCGGCAGTACTTTGAAATGCAATTGGGCCGGCGGGCAGACCTTTCTGCTCCAGTGTGTATTCAACAACCTGCTTACCATTGATCCAGCCTGTTATCTGATCACCGACCACTCGTAGTTTCAGCTGGTTCCATTCCGTCAGATTAATATCATCCTCCGGCTCAGCCCTAAGCTTCCACTCTTTGAAAAAGATGCCAAACGGCTCATCCACCGCCGCATCCCCAAGATTGAAGTGTGGGCTGGCGTCCGGACTCCCACTCACCCGGAAAGAGATCCCGCTGTTGAATCGGCCCTTGCCCTTCAACTCGAACTCGCACTGTAATTCAAAGTCCCGAAACTCCTCTTTAGTAACAAGGAAGCCGCGTTCGGTTGGCTTTGAGGTCCCAGTCAGGATCCCGTCTTTCCAGTTCCACGCTGGCTTGCCCGTGCGTGTCGTTGCTTCGAGGGACGATTCGAATAACGGCCGCAGGGACTCATCCGGCGGAATGCGAATCGGAGGCACCGGTTCTGTCCATGCAGACAGGAATCCTCGCGGCACAGAAGCTCCTGTCTTCTGCGACTCTCCGTTGATGTTGATTTTGCAATCGCCAGGTTTGGCAGCGTCTCGCACTCCCATCGCCAGATTGTCTGGAGTGGGGGAGATGGGGGCTGGCTGAACCGGGCCACTCTTTGCAGGCTGACCAGACGCGGTATGCAGAAGTTTCGCTTCCGCGCGCGTCAGAGCACGATCAAAAAATGCAAACTCGGCCATATTTCCATTGAGAGAGAACATCCCATCGGATCGAGAGCCGAGTGTGAATTCGCGGACCTCTTTGAACGAAGGCGGAACATCAGCATCGATCTCGAGCTGTTCGATGCCATTCAGCTGGACACGGACGCGTTGTTTGTCCCTGACCATCACCAGATGATTCCACGTGTGCTCTTTGATCACACTGGCACCGGTTACTGACGGCGTCTGCTTCGCACCAGGGAATAAAAACAGGTGACCGGGATCCGCCCCCTTATAAGTACCGCTGATTCCATAGTGGTCTCCAGCGCCTTCCAGTTTTGCTCGGTTGGCAAAGGAGAACAGGTAGGCAGTTAGAATCACAGAATCGCTCTTGAGGTCGTTGCGAAACCAAAGCGACACAGAATAGGAATCGATTGGTTTCTGAACCTTTCCGCGAATTCGCCCCTTGCCCATCGTCGCGAACGTCCCGGGAGCCATCTGCGCTCCCTCTTCAGGGGCCAGATCCGGATGAGGGGCATCGAGGTGTGCGTAGATGACGGGGTGGAGCGACTGGATTGTCGTGGAATAGTCAGCGGCGAAATCCGGGGCTCCGGCCCCCAGGTCCGGGAGTGCCCTGTCAGGCCGCTTGAGAACTTTTAGTTCGTGCAGAGGGGTCGCCGGTGCGGTCAGATTTTCGTTAGCAGCCAAACCCCACATCGTTGTCGTGCTGGTGAAGATGCCAGCCAGGGCATAATAGTCGCGGGTTGGAATAGGATCGTGCTTGTGATCATGACATCTGGCGCATCCGACGCTGAGCCCCATGACACCGGAGCTGACCACACCAATCTGGTCGGCCACAACGTCCATATCGAAGTTGACATTCATGGCCTTGGCAGGCTTGCTTCCAAGAGCAAGGAAACCCGTGGCGATTCGATTCCAGTCACTCTGCTCATCAGAATCTGCCGGGAGCAGATCACCGGCTATCTGTTCGGTCAGGAATCGGTTGTAAGGTGTATCCCTGTTGAATGCGCGAATGACGTAATCGCGATATCTCCATGCATGTGGAAATGTTGGGTTCCGTGACAGCCCATCGTTACCATTGGATTCACCATAACGCGCCACGTCTAACCAATAACGCCCCCAGCGCTCACCGAAATGAGGAGACGCAAGCAATTCATCAACCAGTTCTGTGAGGGCATCGCGATCAGGCAGCGTCGTTGAACTGTTTCCGGGAGCCAGACGTGCCGACCAGTGATCCAGCTGCTCCTTCGAAGGAGGCAGACCAATCAGGTCATAGAAGAGCCTTCGTACGATGGTCTGTGCCGGCGCATCATTAGCAGGTGTCAGACCCGCTTCCTGCAGCTTTGCGACCACAAACTGATCAATCGGATCCAGATGCCAGTCTGATGTTGCCTGTGGAGGGATTGGATTTTGAATCGGCTGGAAAGCCCAGTGCTGCATTGCCGCAGTTTCGGCAGGTTGCTCCCCGTCCGACGGTTCGTCGATTCTCGGGTCAGGCGCGCCCATGAGAACCCACTGTTCAAAGTCATGAAGTACACTCGGAGGCAACTTCTCTTCCGGCGGCATCTCAGTGCCGTCCCAACGAAGTGCCTGAATCAGCAGGCTGTCGTCAGGGGCCCCTTTCATGACGATTCGCCCCGATTCACCGCCTTTAAGCAGCCCATGCTTCGTGTCCAGAAGCAGCTTACCACCAACCTCTTCTGATTCCGCCGAATGACACTCGAAACAGTAACGGGCCAGAGCCGGACGAATCCTGTTCTCAAAGAAGTCTCGCTGCGCCCCGGATAACTCCTCCGCGCTGGTGGGCGCAAGCAGCACCATTCCCAACGTCAGAGAAAGATTGAGGCTCCGAACTGACAACATTGCAGAGAATTCCTCCAGGATGACAACAAGAACGAAGATTCGTTCACTTCTGCCAGAGGTTAATATAACTAACATCCCCATAAATGCGTTAGCCGCAGTGCTCAAACAGCCGATCACTCCGGGAATGTTCTCCGCTGGAGTCAGATCACCAGCCACCTGAAAGCCCATGACATGAAACATCGCAGTACCCTGGACCGTCGGCAACTGCTCAGGGGGACTGGCATCGCATTGTCACTCCCTCTGCTCCCCAGTATTGCCAGCGGCGCTTCACGCGAGCCGAACTCACCTCGCCGGCTGGTCTGCGTGGGTAATCATCTGGGTTACTACCCCGGCAATTTCTTCCCGAAATCTCCCGGCAATGACTACGTCGCAACATCCACTTTGAAACCACTGGAAGCACATCGCACTGACCTGACCGTATTTTCGCACCTTGATCATGGGCTGAACGGCGGACATAAAGGTGTTCAGGGCTTCCTGAATGGAATCAGGAAGGAGGAGGCGGCCGGCTTTCCGGACAAGAACATTTCGCTCGACCAGGCAGCTGCGGAACATGTCGGCAGCGCCACTCGATTCGCAGCGATCAACACAGGAATTCTCGATGGCACTGACATGTGCTGGACGCGTGCCGGAGTCCATGTCCCGCCTGTTAACAACCCAGCCACCCTGTTCCGCGGCCTGTTCGTTGACACACCAAAAGCGGAACGCGCCGCCGAACGGACGCGGCTGCGTCACCAGGGAAGTATTCTGGATGCGTTACGAGAATCAGCCAACGCTCTGAATCAAACTCTCAATGCTGCGGATCGGAACAAGCTGGACCAATACCTGACGTCCGTCCGCGACGTCGAACGACGCCTGCAGATGTCAACGGAATGGATTGATCGACCAAAGCCAACACCAGGCATGGAAGAGGTGCTCGATCAGGAACGAATGCATATCGATGAAGTCGCACTGTTCTATGACCTGATGGCACTCGCACTGCAAACAGACTCCACTCGTGTTGCCACGCTGGAAACAGGAATGGGATTCCGAACTTCCGAACTGAACCTCGGGAGTTATCACGGCCTGTCACATCACGGCAAGTCACCGGATCGGGTTGGCCAGCTACAGGTGATTGAGGCATTCCTCACCACGAAACTCAGCGACTTCATCTCACGACTCAAGGATGCCGGAATCTTTGACGACACCCTGGTTGTTTTTGGCAGCGGCATGAGTGATGCCTCCAGCCACAGCAATCGCAACCTGCCCGTACTGCTGGCAGGCGGCGGACTCAAACATCACGGACATCTTGTGTGTCCGGAAGATCAGCACAAACGGATCCCACTTTGTAATCTCTGGCTCTCTGTATTGAACTGGTTTGGTGCTGAACGCGACCGGTTTGGAAGAAGCACCGGGACATTTTCGGCAATGGATATTGGGTAGCGGACTATCAATTCTGCAAAGTGGCAACTGCATTCTGTTTCAGGTAACAACGTCCAATGAAGTGCCTTCGCTCTCTTATCCTCGCAGGACTGGCGGCATGGCTGCCAGTCACTGCCGCAGACGAATTGACCTCAGCGTTCCTCACGAAACACTGCATTCGGTGCCACGGGAGTGAGAAGCAGAAGGCCGATCGCAGGTTTGATACGCTGCCGGGTGTGATCACGAACAATCAAGTGCTGGAGGCCTACCAGGAAATCGTTGATCAGCTAAACCTGGAGGCGATGCCGCCGGAAGACGAAGCTCAGCCCGACGAGCAGGAACGCGCCGCAGTGATTGACCGGCTGACACAGAAACTGACGAGGGCCCGAAGCGAACTGAAGTCCTCCGGCGGACACAGTGTGTTGCGACGTCTGAACTCATGGGAGTATCGCCAGACGATTGGAGACCTGCTGGGGCTCAATGTTGATGTCTGGAACCCGGCCGAGGATTTCCCTGCCGAGGTGAAGGTGCATGGCTTCGATAATGACGGAGCCAGCCTTGTTACGTCCGGCATCCTCATGAGCCACTATTTCGAGGCCGCTGAGGAAGCCATTCGCCGAACAACTCAATTTGGAGACCGTCCGGAGCCCCGGCAATACGAACAGAAGTCTCCCTTTTACTTTCAGGGAGCCGACGGCAAAGACCTTCCGAAGCTCTTTCAGACCGGACGATTCCGCTTCGTGCCTGAGACACCCTACACGGATCTGTACGGCCGGCATTACCGCGGCGGGCACATCGGATTCCTACCTCTTTATCGAACAGGCGGTGTCTCTCACAGCGGCCTCTACACCATCCGCGTACGTGCTGCCGCAGTCGGTCGAATTCACGACTATGGGAAGGCCCTGGGAGACTTCCGGAACGGCGACCCACTTGTCATGGAGATCGCAGCCGTGGACCGGCGCGGAAGCGTCACAAGCACTGGCAACGTCGCAAAGATGACGTCTCTGGCCCGGGTCGAGCTGACCAATGAAGAACCGCAGTGGTTCGAGTGGAAGGTCTACCTGGAGAGAGGCTATGAACCGGAAGTTCGTTTTCGCAACGGGCCATTAGCTGCCAAGCGAATGGTCCGCCTGCTTACGACTCAGGCTGCCGACAAACCGGAGTTCCAGCCTTTTATCAATATGGAAGACAAGCTCAAACGGGCTAACGGAGTCCTGAGAGCCTACAAGGGTCCGCGGTTACGTGTCTGGGAGATCCAGACCGAGGGACCTCACTTTGATGCATGGCCTACCGCTGGCCACCGCGTTCTATACGGGGATGTTTCGCCGGAAGATCTGAACGCCACGAAAATTTCCGAGCGACTGACAGCATTCGCGGAGCGTGCTTTTCGCCGTCCACCAGTCGTCGGGGAACTGACTCCCATCCGTAACCTCGTGAAGACCAGGCTCAGGGAAGGTGTCCCACCGGTTCAGGCGCTTCAACTGGGGTGTCAGGCAATCCTCTGCTCTCCCGGATTTCTCTATCTCAATCTGGGCGAAGGAAAACTGAACGACATCGCGCTGGCCTCGCGGCTCTCTTATTTTCTGTGGGCATCGCCTCCTGATGAAACGCTCCTGGACCTGACACGAACCGGCAAACTGCGGAGTGAACTGCCCGCCCAGGTATCCCGGATGCTGTCGCATCAAAAGTCTGACCGTTTTGTCAGACACTTTGTGCGCCGCTGGCTGGATCTGGACAACATTGGCACCATGCCGCCGTCCGAAGATTTTCTTGTCTACTATCGAGACAACCTGGAAACCGCGATGCGTGCGGAAACGGAGACATTTTTCAGGCATATCCTCGATGAGAATCTCCCCCCACTGGAATTCCTTGACGCAGACTATGCCTTCCTGAATCGGGAGCTGGCGCTGCACTACGGGATTCCGGGAGTGAACGGGAATCAGCTTCAGCGAGTTTCACTGACCGATGGCAGACGTGGGGGACTCCTTGGGCAAGGAGCGCTCCTGACGGCCTCTGCCAACGGGGTAGACACTTCACCTGTTGTCCGTGGAATTTACGTCCTGGAGAAACTGCTCGGTTACACTCCCCCGCCACCACCACCGGACGTACCGGCCATTGAACCGGATATTCGAGGAGCCGTGACGATCCGCGAACAGCTCGTCAAACATCGCGAAATTGCCACATGCGCCGAATGCCATCGCAAAATTGACCCACTCGGGTTTGCTCTGGAGAACTTTGACGCCATCGGCGGCTGGCGACAAAACTACGACGGGAATGCTCCCATCGATCCAGCCGGCAAGCTGCCTGGCGGCCAACGGTTCCGAACCGTTTCAGAATTCCGAACCCTCATTGTCCAACGGAGTGATCAATTCGCGCGTTGCCTGACAGAGAAACTCCTGACCTACGCTCTCGGCCGGGAGCTCGAAATCAGCGATCGTCCGACAGTGGATGCCATCCTTACTGAAATGCAACACAACAAGGGCGGCCTGAAGGACCTCATCCTGCTGATCGTCCAGAGCAAATCCTTCCTGAACAACTAGAATGCCTGCACTGCGGCCCCGGACCTCGCACCTCCCCGGAGTCCAAACAGGCCAGGTGACGAAGTCCGGCGCGAGCGATCCACGGATGCATCCTCACAGCAGCGAGGATTTTCAAAACGAGACTGTTGTCATCTGCGAGGACTGATAAACTCCGCGCATGAGCGACTACACGATAATCATCGGCCTCGAAGTTCACACTCAGCTGAAAACAGAATCAAAGCTTTTCTGCGGCTGCGCAAATGAGTTCAACCCGGAGCAGCCCAACACTCAGACGTGCCCCGTCTGCCTCGGCCTGCCTGGCGCGCTTCCAGTAATGAACCGGCACGCGTTCGACCTGGCACTCAAAACAGGCCTGGCGCTCAATTGCGATATCCCATTGTTCACTAAGTGGGACCGTAAACAATACTACTACCCGGACCTGCCAAAGGCGTATCAAATCAGCCAGTTCGATTTGCCGTTCAGTGAGAACGGCCACCTTGAGATCGCAGCTGACGATGAAGACGAAACTCCCCGACGTATTGGGATCACGCGCGCTCACCTTGAAGAAGATGCTGGGAAGAACGTTCACGACGAATCCGGCCGCGGAGGCGACAGCTGTGTGGACCTGAACCGCACGGGAACACCTCTGCTGGAGATCGTGAGCGAGCCGGACCTGCGTTCTGCTTCTGAAGCCAGACGTTACCTTGAGGACCTGCGGACTCTTCTGTTGTTCCTTGAAGTGAGCGACTGCAACATGCAGGAAGGGTCATTGCGGTGTGATGCAAATGTCAATCTGCACATTCATCAGCCGGACGGAACCAAAGTAGCGACTCCGATCGTTGAACTCAAAAACATGAACAGCTTTCGAAATGTCGAGCTGGCCATTGAATACGAAGTAAAACGCCAGTTTAAGGAGTTCAGAAAGACCGGACTTAAACTCGGCGATCCAGGCACCTTCAAGTCCACCCGCGGCTGGAATGCGGACACAAACGAAACGTTTGCTCAGCGGGAGAAGGAAGATTCAGCCGACTACCGATATTTTCCCGACCCGGATCTGATCCCGGTTGTTCTCACGCAGGAAGAAATTGAGGAAGTCCGATCCGCTCTCCCGGAAACTCCCGCCGACCGAGCAAGCCGATTCCAGAACACGCTGGGACTCTCGGCATATGATGCATCAGTCATTATCGGACAGGGACCGGATCTCACGAATTACTATGAAGCAGTCGCTGCGGCAGCAGGAGATGGCAAACTGGCAGCGAACTGGGTGACTCAGGATGTTCTCAGGGACCTCAACGCTGACGAAAGATCGGTCAATGAGTTCTCTATTACTGCGGACATCCTTGGTACATTGCTCAAAGCAATTGTCGCAGAAAAGCTGACCAACAAGAGCGCTCGTGAAGTCTACGGCATCCTGCGAGAACGCGCCGCTGACGGAACGCAGATTAGTGCAGATGATGCGGCGACCCTTGCAGCAGAACGAGAAATCGTGCGGGACACGGGGGCGTTAACGGAAGCAATCAGCGCTGCAATCGCGGCGAGACCGGACGCCGTTGAAGACGTTCGCAATGGAAAACTCCAGGCAGTTGGCCCCATGATCGGGATGATCATGAAACAGGTGTCCGGGGCGGATCCCAAAATGGTGCGGGAGATGCTAATCAAGACAATTCAGGAATCCTGACCGGGTCGCGTTTTCCAATGTAACTGCCGGCGTCCGACGACAGGACTGCGGGGCCACGCTCTGGCGAGCCTGGCTACACCGCACACTCAACACTCGTGCCGAGCCCCAACCATGCTGCCGTCGCCGGACGGCGGGAGTGCGTGGCTACGTTTCAACGCGCGAAACTACCATCCCAAACCGCAGATCTAACGAACCCGCCCACCAGATTCTCTCACCTGTGTCTCAATCAGTTCCTGCGCTTCAGGCGTCAGGCATTCCGTGGGAATCAGCACAAACGTGTCGTCGGTATACGTGAAGAACAGCCACACATCAGAAAACCTCCACACGTTTCGGAACCTGCTCCACTGGTACTCCGATTTCTGATCCGACGTTTCAAACACGATCTGAGATTCGCTGATCCGAATACTGACACGTGGGTCATTCATGGAGGCAAATGCCTTGTCGCAGGATCGATAGTAATTCACCCAAATCAGGAGCGCGACACAGCCAAAAGTAAACGCAGAAATGACGTACCACGGGCGGATCCCAATGATCATCAGGATCAGGCATGCCATTGTTGAAACGCCCATAAAGAGCAGGCGAGCTCCGTAACGCCGCACA
>CAJWGB010000262.1 GCA_913031625.1 uncultured Planctomycetaceae bacterium
AATCGTCGACACGATCGTTGACAACGCGACCGGGAATGCGTTTCAGGTTGAGGGCGGAGCCGGAGCCGTTGGTTTTATCTCAAACAGCACTCTGCTTGACCCGGCCTATGGGGCCATCTTCAACTCCAATGGTGCTGCCGTTCAGATCACCAACATGAATGGTGGTTCCGTCAACATGCTCGCTTCGACAATCGATGACACGGGCGGTACCGGAATTATCATCGCCGACAATACGAATGTCTCTATTGTTATCGACAATGCATCCATCGTTAACAGTTCAGGAACCGGCATTTCAATTACCAATGCTGGTGGTACCGGAGCTGGTTCAACCTATTCATTCCGAAACACGGTTCGTACTGCAGCGACGGTTAACAATGCGACAAACGAATCAGTTCTGATCTCAGGTGTGCCGGAAACTTCTACCGTAACCTTTGATAATCTGGACATTATCAGTCCTCAGAGTCACGGGATCTCGCTCGTTGACCTCGGCGGTACGTTCAGCTTTGTTCGGGACCTGACGATCGGTGCACCTCCGAATCAGTCCACGGCATCTGCGATTCGGATGGTCAACAGTACGGCTTCCGGGATTGCTCGCTTTGGCGGCAATGTCACTGTGGTCGGAATCTCACCACAACCGGGTGCGACACCTCCTGTCGCGGGGCAGACATTCACCAATGGAATTGAACTCAGTAACAACGCCGCAGGAAGTCAATTCTCTATCCTTGGTATCACGACAATTACAGGAGCCACTGGGGACTCAATTGGGATCACGAATAACGATGGTTCCGTGCTGTTTATGGACAACGTGAATGCTCGTCAGCGCGGCCCTGCCGGCATTGGCATCAATATCACTAACTCCACGGGCATCATTACATTCTCAGGGACCAGCACCACCGTTGAGCATCTGCCGCTTGGTACCGTGAACGCGAACGTCGCACTCAGTACAGCTCCGGGGGTGAGTATTACGAACTCAGAATCACCGGTCTCATTTGAACAGTTGAATGTCTACGAGACACTCACTGGTCCGGCAGTCTTCCTGCAGAATAACATTGCCGGAACAATGGGCAGTGCTCGTCTGTTGTTCAATGAGCTGAATATCAACGATGACCCATTGGTCGTGCCTCAGGCACCGGGACCAGGGATCGTCGCCGATATGAACTCTGCGATTGTGATCAACGACGGTATCCTCAATATCGATGGTGCCGCCGCAGTTGACATCAGCAATTCAGGGATCGACATCACATTCGAGTCTGTCTCAGTCGACAACAGTCCGGACTTTGGTATCCGACTTGTGGAAACCAACGTACTGCCGTCACTCAACATGTTCACCATCGATGGTACCGGCAATCCGGCAACTGGTGGTATCATTCAGAATACTGCGGCAGGCAATACGCTGCTGACAACCGGTGGTATCGTGCTGAACAATGCCGGCGATGTGTCTCTGAATCACGTTCTGCTGCAGGACAACAACCGCGGTATTGTGGTTGCCAACAGTGGTCTGGCGGTCACGGATGAACAGTTCCTGAGACTGAACAACGTTCAGGTGTTTGACTCTGAACTGAACGCTATCAATGCCACGAACCTCCATGAACTTACTATCGCCGAGACTTCAGAGTTCATCGGAAATGGTGCGGGGGCAGTGACACCTGATGAAGGTGACACAATTCTGTTGCAGTACACCGAAGTTCGCAATCCGGTTACTACGACTCTGTTCAATGAGTTTGACGACCCGTACCTCGTAACAATCCAGGAAAGCACACAGCTCGAAGGCGATCGGGATGACCTTGTCGTCATCCGAAACACCACGGCTGCCAGCGGAGCTCACATCGACGTACTCATTGAGGACAGTAACTTCCTTGTGGCGGACAACGGAGACATTGCCGGTGATGAAGATGAACAGGCCATTCGTTTTGAATGGGACGGTGTTGCACGAACCGTGATCAGAAACAACAGCATCGAACTGCTGGGAGCTCCCGGAGCGAACGCGGTCAATGTGAATGGCCAGGACGGCATCTTTATCGATACGATTTCACGCACGGACGAACTTCTGTTGAGCATTCTTGGCAATACAGCAGAGTCACAGTCTCAACCGTTGTCCGCCTTCCTGCGAATGTCGACTCAGGGTGCTCCAACGTCCGCTTTGATTGCCAACAACCAGTTCCAGTTTGACGCCAATGACAGTGACGGCTTCATCTTTAATCTGGGACCGAACGTCGGCAATCGGCTCATCAGCATCCAGAACAACACAATGCTGTTCCTGGGTGATGGCGGATCCGGCATGATCTTTAACCGAATTCAGTCGCCGCAGCGGCTTGCTATCGGCGGCAACAATATCGGTCTGACCGACTTCTCAGATGTCGCAGCCTTTGGTGGTATGCCGGAAGTCGGAATGGAATTCGTCCGGGTAGTCGGAACTGTGAACCTGATTCAGGGACTGGACAACCAGATCCTTGTTCAGCCTGGTGGAGGCAATATCTTTGCTGACATCGACACACTGTTCGACCTGCTGCCAACTCAGGCCGACGGCACCATCCTTATTAACGGTGCACCCGTTCCCTGATCATCTGAAGAGACCAGTATCAGCCGATAGCCAGTGCTGATACGGAATGAAGAGAAGGCGTGCGATGGAGGAAACGCACGCCTTCTTTCATTTCAGTTGCTGTCAGCGTTGCTGACTACTCTTCTGTACCGGGCTCTTTCGGCAGTGGAACTCCTCCGGTTTCTTCGGTTTCGTCCACAGGCACTGGAATCGCTGTGTCAGCAGAGTCGTCCATGGCAACCTTACGAGTGTTGCGACTGCTTCGCTCGCTCATGATCACTCGAGCAGCATCCCGTACTTCTCGTTCGCTGAGGCGTCGCAGGTTGCCCAGTTCCGCCAGTGGCGAGATCACTGAGGCAACTCGAGAGACGGTTGATTCCATCATCGCCAGTTCAACGAGCGTTCGTCGCAGGTTTCGCAGTGAGTGGATATGTGTGTCGACTTCGGTGTGAAAGTCGTCCATCAGCTCAAGGCTGTCAATCGCGTCAGCAACTCGTGTTGACTGCTGGTCGATTTTGGTCTGCAGAGCAGCAATCTGATCAAGGTTCTTTTGAGCGAGATCAAGCTTCATGTTGTCTCCCGTCAGAGTCTCCTTCATGGCGATCAGTGTACGCAGGCTTTCGTCTGCTTTTTCCTGATTCTCTGCGGAAGCGATCATTCGATTGTTCAGGCCCATGAACTGATCGAATCGTTCGGAAGCAACTTTCAGGTCCTTCTCGCTCTCAATCAGTCGCTGCGTCAGGTCGGCCATGTTCTCAACACTGGTGCTGGCTTCTTCATAACCATTTGATGCTGCGATGACGCGATTCTGCAGTGCCACCATACCATTGAAGCTGTTGTCAGCGACTTCAGTCTGCTCTCCGCTGTTGATGACTCGAGTTCGCAGTTTTTCCAGCTGCGCGAGTTCAGCGACAGCCTGCTTTGTGCTGTCGGATGCGTCAATGACCTGATTCTGGACGCCGGCAATCGCTTCCAGTGACTTCATGGCTTCCTGTGCAGCATTCGCCTCGGTGTCGATTCGGTGGCGAAGGGCAGTGAATTCATTCAGTCTCTGGCGAAGCTTGTCCATCTGCCCTTCATTGCGGAGCAGTGTGTCCACGAGACTGTTGTGTGCTTTGACTCCGTCGTGCGTAGTTACAAGCTGACGGAGGCTCTGGTCAATGAGGTCGTGCCGGGTTTGAATGCCATCCAGCCTGCCCTTGAGCGGGCCAACCATCATCAGTTGCATTCCGAAGAACACAACTGCCAGCGACATTAACATTGAGATCCACATGAAGTTGCGGAAGTTGCGGATCTGCAGATTCGAGTTACGGCGAACAGTAGTTGTTGTGCTCACACCAATTCCTCCGGTTGTGCGGACGTGATAGACCGTGGATGAAAAAAGCGGGCCCCATTTGCGGATTGGGGTCACATCAGGCAAGACGACGAATCGTCGTAGTCAGAATTCTCTGTTTCAGCTGCCTTGTCTGTGTGGATGACGCAGCCTTGCTAACAGGTATCGCCATCTGTGGTCGCAGCAATTGCCCCAATCAGAAACTGTTCAGCAGTTATCGCTGATCCCGGGATCGGCACGGCCGAACGACTGGCATGCTCGTTTCCGGCATAATCATGAGTGTGACTGGCGCGGTTTTTTGAATTACGGGACACCGGGCAACAATTTACTGAAGTTGACTTAGCAGATGGTGACTGACCTGACCCACGGAGCATGACGGTGTCGCTCCAGCGGATTATCCGGGTACCGAGGCGCTCAGCCATGGGGGCGACATCATGCACACACAAACTCATACCGCTCTGATTTACAGTGTCGATCGAGTCAGTCGTATGGTGTCAAACACTTCTGCGGTCATCGGCTGCGAGGTCATGGCTGCGGGACGCCCGTTAACAGTGGGACGCGTACCAGATTAGGGCCGATGATTGGCGTTCGATTTTCGTCCTGCCGAGAGCCAGCGTTACTCTGACGCACTCCCCGCCGATCAACGTCCACTCGGAATTCTGCTCGGAGAAGAACGTCGTGGTCTAACGCGACGTCAGAGACGGGCGTACGATCTGTCTGTCTGCCGATGGCGGATCTGTCCGACTCCTTAAGGGTCGGTGTTGCAGCGGGCATTCTTCTTTATGAGTATGTCCGCCAACCGCAGCCACCCATTGTCTGAATTCTCTTCTGCTATAATCCCTGTGCCGGATGAGTGTCAGCGGATTGCAGACTTATACAGGAAGAGTGATGGAAGCAGTTTGTCTTCAGGGTGACAGGATCTGTTACGCGTCGAACTACCAGTCTAAGCCGCGAGATGGAATGGTTGAGGTGTCTGTTTTGACCGCTGGCATCTGTGAAACGGATCTCCAGCTCAAGAAAGGGTATATGGGATTCCAGGGAGTGCTGGGTCATGAGTTTGTTGGCGTGCCACTGGCGGGACGCCTCGCCGGACAACGGGTCACGGGCGAGATCAACTGCGCCTGTGGAAGCTGCGACTTTTGCAGGAGAGGACTGCCACGTCACTGCACGGGTCGGTCAGTAATTGGCATTCTCAACCATGACGGAGCCTTTGCTGAAACCCTGTTTGTTCCGGAAGAGAACTTCCACCCGGTGCCCGCTGATCTGTCTACAGATCGTGCCGTGTTTACGGAGCCGGTTGCTGCGGCTTGCAGAATCCTTGAACAGGTCAGGATTGCTGCGAATGACCGAGTCGTAATCCTGGGAGACGGACGGCTCGGAAACCTTTGCGCGCAGGTGTTGAAGACCACAAAGTGTTCTCTGTGTGTCGTTGGCAAACATCAGTCGAAGCTCGATCGTCTGGCGGCGCTGGGGGTGGACAACACCCTGCTGGCTGACTTCCAGGCTGCATCAGACGCTGACTTTGTGGTCGACTGTACGGGGTCAGCCTCCGGCACGGAACTCGCTGTCCAGGCCGTGCGTGCATGTGGAACCATCATCCAGAAGACTACCGTTGCTGGAACTCAGGATCTGGCGATGGCGCCGTTTGTCATTGATGAGATCACGCTGCTGGGCAGCCGCTGTGGCCCGTTTGCCCCCGCACTGGAGTTGCTGCATACCGAGCAGGTAGTCGTCGACGATCTCATATCCGGGCGTTATCCACTTCAGGAAGCAGAAGCTGCATTTGAACATGCTGAACAGGGTGACGCATTGAAAATTCTGTTCGACATTACAGGCGAATAACTGTCATTCGGCCCTGGAGGCGGGTTCCGCGAACTGTGTGGCCGGGTCTGCGAGCCCGGGATTACAGTCATTGTGCTGTCCAGCGAGCGTGCGTCCAGACAATAATACGTTCGTTCGGGAATCGTCTGAACTCAGGACACCAGTTCGTTGACGCGCGCAATGATCGCCCGCTGGAACAGTGCACACGCCAGAGTCGAGCTGACAAGCAGGCCCAGCGGCAGTGCTATTCTCATAAACTCACCATCTCCACCGCCGCTCGCAGCCAGCATAAGAACCAGAATGTAGACGGTCACCACGATGAATGTGGCCAGTGGCATGCTGCCATATCTGAACCATGTTGAGAACAGAACCTGAAGGTGCAGGATTACGGCAAATGCTGCCCATGGGACGTAGAAGGCAGGCTCAATCAACAGCTCAAGGAGTTCGAAGCTGGAGTCCGTTGCCATGCTGCAAAACGTTGAAATCATCATGGTGGAGCCCCCGGCAACGATCGCCGGCAGCAGCCCGAGGGCCATCTTCAGCAGCAGTTCGGGTGTACTCCCCGGCAAAAGCATCAGTGATGCGAGGGTCTTCTCTGACATTTCCGATGTCAGCAGGCGTCCGCTGAGCCTTGTTGCATTGAAAAAGAAGAGCAGACCGCCAAGCCAAAATGCCGTAATATGAGTCGCCTGCCATTCGATGGGACCGAAGTCACTCAGGATTTGTCCACCGATGAGCGTCCCATAAATGACCAGCGGTGGGACAACGATTCTGATGCCCAGCCATATTGTGCCGCCCGTGATATGCTGATAGGTCTTCCATGCGAGGGCCTGCTGATGAACTCGGCCTCCACTTGTTTTTCGATCACGGACACTCTTTGTGACCGGAACAGCGTGGCGGTCAGAAAATCGATCAAACAGGCACCATGAAAGTGCAAACAGGCACACTGCAAACACAAGCTGAAAGCACACACGGTTCGAAAACAGCCGGCTGAAATAGTGCTGGGCAATCCCCGGAATCCCGGCGTCGGTCGCCACCGCATCAGACACGGTATACAGCGTAGACGATAGATTATAGAGCAGGCTGTAGTTCGGAATGCTGCTCAGCGGTCCGTGCAGGTATTCGCCAAACGTACTCCTCGAGGGGATGATTTCGACAGCTATTGAATAGAAGAGCGGATTCAGTTCAACGAACGCCCATAACAGACTTGCCAGTGTGATTGCGTTCTTTCCGTTACGGCACACCACGCTCGCCAGCGCTCCTATCTGGCTGAGTGCCAGGGTGTAGGCGAGCAGCGCAAACATCGCAGACAGGATTCCCACAGTCAGAATGCCGCCCAGGGAAATCGCGAGGACCAGGAAGGGGCTTCCCACCAGCAGAAACAGAGAGATGGCTGTCAGGCGAGGCCCCGTTTTTCCGAGCAGGATTGAAACCGGGCCTGCTCCCGTCATCCGAAGCAGGGGCAACGTTTGCTCTTCTTTCTCTTCTGTAATGGCCGTGCTGAAATGAACAATTCCCGCCAGCGTGACGAACCAGTAGCACGCGATCAGCACCAGAGAGGCAAACTCACCACCGCTGGAACTCTGCATTCCGTACGATTCCATCTGCCACCAGAACAGAACGAGAATCGCTGTTGTCATCCCGGCTCGCAACAGATGATGCGAAATCAGTCGGGAATCCTGGCGGACGGAACGCGTAAAGAATGCGGTAGTACGCATCAGATTCACAGAAGACTATTCCTGAATAATGCCGCGAATGAACTTCATTCATGTCTGAGCATTATGGTTGTTCGCCACCACGGAACCAGCCTGTTTGGTGGATTGTCTAATAGTGCGGTGGACGCTCTGAATCCGGGTCGCGCACTTCCGGGCCCTCGTGCATCGCCTCAATCTCGTGCTCGATTCGCACAAACCGCTCCTCAAAGGACTGCAGTCGCCGAAAGTGGGTCCCAAGGCTGTCGTTCAACGCGTCAAGGTCGTGCTGAAGATGCGCCAGTGCCGATTCAATTCTCTGGAGACGCCCTTCATGGGCGTCATTCGATTCGCTGGAATCTGTCATGCCATGTCCTGGCCAGTCAGGCGGGCGACCTCATTGACGTCTTTGTCTCCACGACCAGACATGCAGACGATCACGACTTCGTCCTTGTTTCTTTTTGCGGCCGCCTTCATGGCGAATGCAATCGCGTGAGAAGTTTCGATGGCGGGCAACATTCCTTCTGTTCGCGCCATGACCTGGAACGCGTCCAGTGCCTCTTCGTCAGAAGCACAGACATAATTGACTCGTCCCGTGTCTTTCCAGTAACTGTGTTCGGGACCGACTCCGGGGTAATCCAGCCCGGCTGAGATTGAATGAACATCGGACGTCTGTCCGTCTCCATCCTGGAGCACGTAGCTGTAGCTGCCATGCAGGATGCCGGGTTGACCATAGGTCAGCGTGCTGGCATGTTCGCCTGGGTCACCACTTCGCCCGCCTGCTTCGACGCCCGTGAGTGCCACGCCTTCATCATCGACAAAGGGGTAGAACATGCCGGCGGAGTTTGAACCTCCTCCAACGCAGGCAATGACTTCATCCGGCAGCCGCCCAATCTGCTCAAGGGACTGCTCCCGTGCTTCACGGCCGATCACAGACTGAAAGTCTCTGACCATCATGGGAAACGGATGAGGGCCAACAACCGAGCCAATGATGTAGTGAGTGTCACGGACCGAAGCCATCCAGTCCCGCATCGCTTCGTTGATCGCGTCTCTCAAGGAAATACATATGTCTGATACCTCTATCATCGAACGGCACATCATATCCGTTCTGGTTGACAACGAACCTGGCGTGCTGGCACGCGTCATCGGTCTGTTTTCAGGCCGCGGTTACAACATTGAGAGCCTGACGGTTGCAGAGACGGACGGCCCGCGTGCGCTGTCCCGCATTTCGGTCGTGACGTCAGGCACGCCGATGGTGATCGAACAGATCAAGGCTCAGCTTGCAAGGCTGGTCCCGATCCATTCCGTTCGCGACCTGACCGAAAATGACGTTGCCATCGAACGCGAGCTTGCTCTGGTGAAAATCATCAATCGTGGTGAGGAGCGTATCGAGTCTCTGCGGATAGCAGACACCTTCCGCGCAAGGACACTGGACAGCACGCTGAATAGTTTTGTATTT
>CAJWGB010000263.1 GCA_913031625.1 uncultured Planctomycetaceae bacterium
ACCTTCGTCAACACGATCCCTTCGAAGCGGGCGAGTCAGCCCTCGATTTTCTCATCCGCGACAGCGGACAGCCCGACTGGAAGTGCGGTGAGGTTGCCGGACAGTTTGAGTTAAAGGGTGACTACCTGCACGGGCCCGTGAAGGATCTCTCCGGCGGATGGCAGACGCGCGTGAAGCTCGCGGCACTGCTGCTGCACGACCCCAACCTGTTGATGCTGGACGAGCCTACCAACTTTCTGGACCTCCGGACTCAGATTCTGCTCGAGCATTTTCTGCTGAACTTTCCGGCGTCCTGCCTGATTGTCTCGCACGATCGAGCATTCCTGACTTCGACCTGCGATCAGACGCTCGACCTCTCGCGCGGAAAGCTGACGCTGTATCCCGGCAAGATTGGTCCTTATCTCGAAAAGCTCGAAGAGGAGAAAGTTCGTACCGAGCGAACCAATGCGACAGTGATCGCCAAACAGAAACAGCTGCAGCGATTCATCGACAAGAACCGTGCGAAAGCCACAACTGCAAGTCAGGCACGCAGTAAACAGAAACAACTGGACCGACTGCAGACAGTCGACATTGAGGCAGACGCACCCACTGCCTCGATCAAGGCTCCCGTTGTGGATCCGCGACAGGGACCAGCCGTTCGTTGTAACAACCTGGCAATTGGGTATCCGGATCATACCGTCGCCACCGAGATTGGTGTCGAGATCGAACACCAGCAGCGCGCGGCAATCGTCGGAGACAACGGGCAGGGCAAGACCACGCTGCTGCGTACATTGGTGGATTCCTTGAAGCCTGTCAGCGGAGGCGTTCGCTGGGGGCACGGTTGTAAGATCGGGACGTACGCTCAGCACGTGTATACGACGTTGCCCGAGGATCTGAGCGTGCTTGAGTATCTTGAATACAACTCAATGGCTGGCATCACGACGCAGGAATGCCTGAATGTGGCGGGAGCTCTGTTATTCCGTGGCGGGCACGTCAACAAGAAGATTAAAGTCCTGTCGGGAGGTGAGCGCGCTCGAGTTTGCCTGGCGGGCCTGTTGCTGGGGGACTTCAATATTCTCATTCTCGACGAACCGGGGAACCACCTCGACGTGGAGACAGTCGAAGCACTCGCCCACGCTCTGCTTGACTACAAAGGGACTGTGATCTTCACGAGTCACGATCGTCACTTTGTAAAGCGCATCGCCACCACTGTCGTCGAAGTGCGAGACGGCCGAGCGCGGGATTATCAGGGTGACTACGACGCCTACTTGTACTACGTCAACAAAGAGATTGAAGAAGGCGAACGCGAACGCGGCGCAAACCGCATGGCTGCTGCTCCCGAAGCAAAGGCGGGAGCTGGCGGTAAATCACTGAGTGGCAAGGACCACCATAACGCTCGCAAGCAGTTGCGAAATCTTGAAAAGGCAATTGCCAAACTCGATTCGCAAAAGAAAGAGCTCAACGCTGAGATGCTGAGTACTTCCGACGCGGATCGGGCGATGGAGTTGCACGAACAAATCGCCGCCATTCAGGAAGAGCTGAACGAGGCGGAAGAAAAATGGGTCGAGCTCTCCGAAGAGCTTGGTGAGTGGTAGTCCGGATTCATTCGGCGTCAAACCCAAGCCGCCGTCTGAAACCCGCGACCTGGAAAATAAACGTAAGGCAACGCTGCCTCCGGATGGCGGCCGCAAGATCCTGATTCTTCAGCTCGATCTGCCAGTTGAGATTTCTGGTGACGGAATCGTGGCGGTCCAACAAAAGGCTGAGATCAAAGAAGTGATCGACGCAGCCAGAAAATAGAACCAGGAACAGTTTCTGTCTCTCACTGACATCACCCTGTCATCAACAGGACCACAACCTGGCGGTGTCCACTGTCGCTTTTGACGGCCTCTAACCTGCTGGAAATAAATAGGTTATGTCGATTTCGGAGAGGGCGGCAGGAATTCTGCTACCTTTCTGAGGTCACAGGACGCGTATTCCCAATCCCCTTTGCTGACGGGCGTCCTGAGTCGTCGGCTCATAAGGAAAGATGGAGGTAATTATGAAGCACTTAGTCGTCGCACTGATTGCAGCAGGGTCAATGATGATCATGACGGACACGGCAGAGGCCGGACATCGAATTTCAATCGCCCGGCAACGAGCGGCTGTCAATCGGGCAATTCGTCAAAACAACGCGGCCCGCCGACAGATTAAGGCGAATACAGCTCGTCTGTCACGCCAGTACAATCGTGACGTGCAGACAGTCCTGCGCCGTGATGCTGCCCTCGATCGGCAGTTCCAGCGGACAGTGAACAGCCGCGTGCGATTCGCTCCTGTCTATGGCGGATACGGTTACGGTGCCCCGGTTAGTTTCGGAGTCGCTCCTCGAGGAGTCGGCTTTAGCACGGGGGGATTCAGTATCTTTATTGCCCGTTAACCTTGCGGCCGAGTCATTAACCAGAAAGAGTCACCTGCCTATTGTTAGCCGAGCCGCGTGAGCGGCCGGGTGCAACGCCCAGTCTGGCCGCTCGTTGACATCTGAGGCCCTGGGCTTTGGCTATCTGGTGACCGCTTCATAGCGGAGCGGCGCGAGCCGCCCGGCTGAGCGCGCTTACGAGTTGGCTGCCGGATTGATCAATTCAAACTCGCAGGGTGGTTCGACCGGAGTGCTTGCGCACTTCCGCTAACAAGACGTACTTCCTGCAGCAAAGCGAATCGCTGCAACCAGTTACAACGATGGATGCAATTTCCTGGCAAGCAAGGGCAACGTGACGATACCTAAGCGGTGGTGGACTTCGCCAGAAGTCCCCTCGCGAGGCATTCCCGAAATCCCGTCTCTGCCGAGAATGAACCACTAGAATGCCCTCGCACAACACCGGTAGTTGCCCTGCCCCGTTAGATTGCCGAAAGTCCAGCCGTTTTTCCTGTCCGGAGTGCTGAATCAGCAATCCTGTTGCTGTACGACAATCGACTGTTGTTGCGGCGTGAAATCATCAGTAGATTTGAATCGACGAGGTCGAGCCTGACACATCTCCTCTTCACTTCAGTCCCGTCTTTTTACCAGTCCACACAGTCCTTTCGCCGATTCCAGTTGGCGTGCGCTGAACTGGACTCAGAATCCGATTCCGGAGTTTACCTTGTCAGAAGCTGCGTCCAATTCTCTGCACAAGATCATTGCTGATCGCCAGTTTTTCACTCGTCCATATGTCCCGGCCCTGATTGCAGCGATTGTCAGCGCGCTCTTGCTGCCTGTTGTCGTCATCTGCCTCGCCGGGGTAACGCAGCTGTTAATAACCGGCACATCTGGAGCTGCTCCCACCGACCACTGGCTGCCCGCGACACTGGCGAATGCAGGGACTCGTATTTCGCTGCTGCAAAGTCCTTCCAGCGCGCTCACGACTTTGTTTGGCTGCCTGGTAGTGTTGATGGCCCTACGAACTCTCCTGCGTATTTTTGTGCGCCGAACTGCTGCGCGTGTGACATTTACGCACGTCAATCGATTCAGAGAACACATTCAGCGACACGCATTGCGCGGCAACCCTGGAGATCTCGAAGGAATCCAGGCGCGATCTGCAGCCGACCTGTTTCGCAACACGGCCACAAAGCTCCAGGAAGCTGCGTTCAACTGGAGCTTTCGGCGACTCACCAGTATTCCGGATTTGCTGACGCTTGCCATTTTTCTGACAGTCATCCAATGGCGCGTCGGGCTCGAGTGCCTGATCCCGGTGATCGTCTGCTGGATTGTCAGCCGAATTGAAACAGAACGTCATGAGGCGTCCAAAGATCTGCTCGAGGAGCAGGTTGACCGAGGTCTCGACCGCCTGACCGCACACCTTGAAAAGTCACGTTTGGTCAGCGGTTATGGAATGGAGAACACCGAACACACTCACTTTAGTGCGGGGCTTCAGAATTATCAGTCACGATTCGATGGGCTTCGCCGCCAGGAGGCGCTCGGCCGATGGACTTCGATGCTGATCTACGCCGCCATGTTTCTGTTGCCGGCCTTCATCGTAGCGCGACATATCGTCTTCGGTGAGTTGATTGGAATTGTGTCAGGGGTTGGAATCGCAGTCACGCTGGGCTGGTTTGTCGTTTCACTGCATCGGATTCAGGACGATTCCCGGAACAGTGGATCTGCGATGGTTGCCGCAGATTCGATTCACCAATATCTGTTGAGAGTGCCATCTGTGAGCCAGGTCGTGGGGGCACGTTTCCTCGACCCGATGGCGCGGCTGCTGCAGTTTGACCAGATTCGTGTTGAGAGCGAAACCAATCCCGAGCTTCTCTCCGGTCTGGACCTGAAGATCAACGCCGGCGAACGGGTGGCCGTTGTCGCACTCAACCCTCAGGAGACGCAGGCGCTCGCAAGTCTGATTCCTCGTTTCGTGGATCCATCTGCCGGCCAGGTCCTGATCGACGGTCAGGATATTCGGCGAGCCACACTGGAATCTCTCAGGAGCGAAGCCGTTGTGGTCTGGGGAGACGAGCCGGTCTTCAGCACCACCGTACTGGAAAACGTGACGGCCGGTCAGAACGAGATGTCTCGTCAGGACGCTCGCGAGGCAGGCAAGGTCGCACATGCCGAGAGTTTCATCCGAGACCTCCCTCGTGGATACGAAACGGACCTTGGAGAACACGACTCCCTCCTGCAGACGGGCCAGAGATTCCGGCTGAGCCTCGCACGAGCAATTGCCCGTGACCCGGCACTGCTGGTCATTCAGGAGCCCGATGAAGCGCTCGACTCTGAGACCAAGGCCATGCTGGACGACACGTATGAGCGAATCTGCGCCAACCGGACTGTCATTTTCCTGCCAACCCGGCTTTCAACAGTCAAGAAATGTGACCGAGTCATCGTATTGAACGATGGCCGAGTGGCTGCGGACGGCCCTTATCAGCAGCTGGTCCGCAGTAATGAACTGTACCGCCACTGGGAATATGTCAAGTTTAACGTGTTCCGCACATCGGCTGATGCGAATTGAGGCGGGTAGGGTTGCCCCCATGTACAAAATGTGACGCTCAGTCGGCCTGTTCAGCACGTGCACCCTCAACTAGATTTCCAAGCCTGCACTCTTGTCGGGTAATGCCATTCGGGCTGCAATCTTGAGCTACAGATTTTCAATAATCACAGCACTGTTGTTGGTGTGTGGGTGTTCAAACAGACCTCCAGAGGACCTGTCTGCAGACAGTATTTCCTGGCAGGAGTATGACAACGCTGCTGAATTCCGGCTCGAACTTCCCGACGAAACACGCGAGTGGTCGAACGAATTCCACTGGGATGGATTTGGCAGGATCGAAGTTCACCATGTCATGGCGAAGAGCCACGGCCTGGAGTTTCAGCTGAACTTCAATGACTTTAATCAGCCACTGGCCGACGAAGCAGCACAGACGGAACTTGAACGGATTGCGATACCGACAGATGGCACACTGATCCACGACAGGAAAACGGTCTCAAGACCAGGCTGCATTGGAATCGAAGTTGTCATTCAGCGTGGCCCAAACTTCACCGCCGCTCGGTACTACATGCACGAGTCACGCCGCCTTTACTCGCTCACGGTAACTGCGCCCTGGGACGTGCGAGATCACACAGAGATCGTGAGCCGATTCTTTGATTCGTTCGAAGTCGGTGAGAAATCGCAGGTCGTTGGCGCCGCAGCGGTGGATTCAGAATCCACGACAAACAACCAGATCTGAAGCCCCTCGATCAGCTCTGCTCTTTCCAGCACATGCCAGCTGAGTTCGGCGTCTGGTTGAATGGAAACCCGACGCGTGACAGGGAATTGTATCCGCCGACATAAGTCATTTGGCAGCCTTGCCTATTGTGAGCCGAGACGCGTAAGCGTCCGGGTCGAACGCACAGTCTGGTCGCTCGTTAATCCGCGAGGCCCTGGCCGTCGGCGATCTGGTGGTGGGGAGTCTCATTTGCGGCCTGCAGCAGAGTCGACTGCGTTGACCGGCACAGATCCAGCAACTGGCCGGCAATGCGCATAAGTTCAATTTCGTCGCTGCCGTTCTCCGCCTTCTCGTGCACCGTCCGGGAAACGCGTGCACCGTCGGTCAGTCAGTGAGTTGTTCTCGATCATTCTCATCGAGGGCTACGATCAGCTGTTCAAACATTCTCACTCTGGCGGGCCTGTCAGCGGCGCGCGAAACCGATTGAAACCCCACGACCCTGTCATCTGTCCTGTTCCTTCGCGACACGCAGATTGCCGCAGGGTATGATGACGCACGACACAAACTTAAGGGTTCACCTATGCGAAATCTCGGCATTCTGATTTTATTAATTGGAACATCCCTCGGTCAGCCTCCTCACAGGTTTGTCACATCCGGACCACGTCACCACTGGTTTGGCTACTACGACAAGCAACAGTTCGATCCGACCGGTCGCTATCTCCTGGGAATGGAGGTGCCATTCGAACACAGGTCTCCGACAAAGGAAGACTCGATAGAAGTTGGAATGGTTGATCTTGAAGACGGAGATAAGTGGATTCACCTTGGGCAGACAACCGCGTGGAACTGGCAGCAGGGCTGTATGCTCCAGTGGCTTCCCGGTTCTCAATCGACAGTCCTGTGGAATGATCGTGAAGGCGGCAGATTTGTCTGTCGAATTCTGGACGTAAAGACGGCCGTTTCACGCACCATTCCATGGCCCATCTATAGCGTAAGTCCTGACGGGCAATATGGAGTTACACCTGACTTCGGTCGAATTGCTGACGTCCGACCAGGCTATGGCTATGCCGGGATCAGAGACAGGAATGCCAGTGAGCTGGCACCGGAATCAAACGGAATCTGGCTCGTTGACCTGAACTCCGGTCAGGCAGAGCTGATTATCAGCCTGAAACAGATTTCGGAGATGGGCGAGATTCCAAATCAACAGCCCGGCATCAAACACTACTTCAACCATCTGTTGTTCAGTCCGAATGGAAAACGGTTCATCGCCCTGCACCGCTGGCGGTACCCGGACGGAAAACGACTCACTCGACTCATCACTGCAAACACAGATGGTTCGGACATTCGACTTGTTGTTCCCAATGGCTATGCGTCACATTTTATCTGGCGAGACCCAAAGCACATTCTTTCGCAGAGTAAGTCACTTGTCGGCAACGACAAGTGGGGCAACTTTCTCTTTGCCGACCGGCCAAACGGAATCCTTAAAGAGGTTGGGAAAGGGGTGCTTGATCCATCTGGACACCTGAGTTACCTGCCTCAGGACCAGAACTGGATTCTGAGCGATACTTATCCAAAAGGCACAGAAAGAAATCAGACACCACATCTGTTTCACGTGCCAACCGAGCGAAGAGTTGATCTTGGTGACTTCCACCTTCCAAAGGTCTACACCGGAGAATGGCGTGTCGACACCCATCCGCGTGTGAGTCGGGATGGCCGCTGGGTCTGCATCGATGCTGTCAAACCTGGCGAAGGCCGCCAGCTTTGCGTCATCGATATCCGCGGTCTTACGCAATCGTTGTCAGCTCCATAAGACGGACACTGTCAGGAAACACGGCATCGATACGATTGGTTTTCGGATGGTCCCTGCAGACCAACGCGGGATGGTGACTTGTTTACTGTCCCGCGTGATTTCCTGTCCCGTCGGCGTTTACGAGCATTTTTTGCGGACTCAGACACGAGTGCGTGTGTCTGCTACAGTATCAGACGTCAGGAACTGTCAGTCCCCTGTTTTGATTCCTCCAGTGAATTATCCGCCATGTCTGCTCCCCCGGTAAAACTTATCGTCCTGACCGGAAGCGACCGCAAGGAAGTCGTTGACGAATGGAACGAGTTGCTCCCTGAACTGCGTGAAGAGTGCGGCGTCGAGATCGTTGGTGAGTATTCCCGCACAGAGGATATCAGTTCGGAGACCGACGCCGATCTGGTTGTCGTTCTGGGAGGCGACGGTTCAATTCTGCGTGGATGTCGGCAGCTCGGACGTCATCAGATTCCCATCGTGGGCATCAACCTGGGACGACTCGGATTTCTTGCTGACCTGACCATAGAAGACTTCCGAGAGCACCTGCCGGCACTGATTTCGGGCGACTACAAGGTAGTTGAGCACCTGATGTTTGAGTGTCATCATCATCTGAGCAACGGTACCACACTGGTCGACCTTGGGCTGAACGAGGTCACGGTGACGTCGGAGGCGACACTTCGAATGCTCGACATTCGTCTGGAGATCGATGAAGAGCCCATTACAACATTTAGCTGCGATGCATTGATTATCAGTACTCCTGTTGGTTCTACTGCTCATAATCTGTCAGCCGGAGGACCGATCCTCAGGCAGGATCTTCAGGCCTTCAGTATCACACCCGTTTGCCCACATACACTCACCGTCCGACCGATTGTTGATTCCGCGGAGCGTACTTACTGCCTGACAGTCCCGGAAGAACCGAATGGAGCAATGCTCGTGATCGACGGGCAGATCAGTCGTCGAGTTGGCCCCGATGATCGCATTGTGGTGAAGCGTTCGGAGGCAACGTTTAAGCTCGTTCGGATGCCGGGACACAGCTACTACGGAACTCTGCATAAGAAACTCGGCTGGCGCGGCCAGCTCGACTATCGAGAACGCAAAGGCATCTAGAACGCTATTGAGCGATCTGCAGCCAATCCTGGTTCAATAACGAACTGACAATACGATAATCAACACAGCAACAGGCCCCTGCATCCGTTGACATACTTCGTTTGTCAGCATTGCATATTGTGAGCCGAGACGCGTGAGCGTCCGGGTCGAACGCACCGTCTGATCGCTCGT
>CAJWGB010000264.1 GCA_913031625.1 uncultured Planctomycetaceae bacterium
TACTTAAGGGTGAACACAATTTTTTTCTACACTACTCTCTGTTCGTTCCTTCTTCAAGCATTTTGAGAAATCGATCAGGCCAGAATGGCAGTAGCCACCTGACCAGCCACGTCTGTCAGACGGAAATCTCGCCCCCCGTAGCGGAACGTCAGACGCTCGTGATCAAGTCCCAGCAGGTGCAGCATTGTGGCATGCAGGTCATGAACATGCATGCGATTGACAGCGGCGTAATAACCGTAGTCATCCGTCGCACCATACGCATAACCACCTTTGACTCCGGCGCCTGCCATCCACATCGTGAATCCATGAGGGTTGTGGTCACGCCCGTTTCCTCCCTGAGCGGTTGGAGTGCGGCCGAACTCTCCGCCCCACATGACGAGCGTATCTTCGAGCAAACCTCGTTTCTTCAGATCCGTGAGGAAGCCGGCGATCGGAAGATCGACTTCAGCGGAGTTCTTGGTATGCCCGTGATAGAGATTCGAATGCTGATCCCACTGAACCTCACTGTCGCTGTGAGTCACCTGCACAAAACGCACACCTCGCTCAAGAAATCGTCGCGCCATCAGGCACTGGCGTCCAAAGTCCTCAGTCACCGGATCGTGCAGTCCATAGAGGCGATGCGTGGCAGCTGACTCCCTTGAGAGATCCTGAATCTCGGGCATCGTTGCCTGCATTCGATAGGCAAGTTCAAACGAATTAATGCGTCCTTCCAGTGCCTGGTTACGGCTGCCAAGTTGTTCAAGATGATCCTGATTCATCTCACGAATAAGGTCGAGTTGACGCCGCTGGACGCCTGCCGGCAGGCGGGAATTCCGGATGTGTTTTACGGCGACACTGGATGAAGACTGACTCGCCGTGCCAATAGGAGTTCCCTGACAATGGGCCGGCAGAAAAGCTGAACCCCAGTTGTTGACACCTCCGTGAGCCAGCGTCGGACAGATCGTCACATAGGCCGGCAGGTTGTCGTTTTCGGTCCCGAGTCCGTACACCACCCACGCGCCCATACTGGGACGCACAAACTGATCAGTGCCGGTATGCAGCTTTAAGAGCGCTCCTCCATGGGCCGGATTTGTTCCGTGGACGGACCTCAGAATGCACAGGTCATCAATGTGCTTCGCCACATTGGGAAACAACTCACTTACGGGCAGTCCGCTTTCGCCGTGGCGGTGAAACTTCCACGGAGACTTCAACAGGTTCCCCTGAGCTCCAAACGTCACTCGTGGCAGATCAAACGGTAGTGGCTTGCCATGATCACGGGTCAAAAGCGGTTTCGGGTCGAACGTATCGACATGGGAAGGTCCACCCTTCATGAACAGAAAGACGATTCGTTTGGCACGAGCGGCCAGTGGCGGAACCTGAGCAGCAAGTGGATTCTGTCGGGCCTCTTCAGCAATGGACTGCTGACCAAGGAGCCCGCACAGCGCAAGGTGGCCAAACCCGACTGCAGTCGACTTCAGCATTCGACGTCGAGAACTTAATGCCGCCGTCGCCGGATCAAATGATTGAATCTCATCAGCCCCCATCGTTACCTCACGTAGATAAATTCGTTGGACGCATACAGACTCTGGCAGAACACGGACCACGCCTGATGTTCTACAGATTGGCTGAGTCCCTTCGCTGTGAAACCTTCTGCAGCAAGCCGATTAATAAAGCCGATGGCGCGAGTGGACTCTGAAACCGTCGGATCTCGCGAAAGGGTACGCTGGTAGGCCACTCGAATTCGTTCACTCGGTTCGGAAATCCCAAGCAGTTGTGCGGCCAGTGCATCCGCAGAATCCATCACCAGATCTGAATTCATCATCAGCAGCGCCTGCGGAGCCACCACTGTGGAACTGCGATGCCCGGTCGGCATGGTCGGATCGGGATAGTCAAACTGTTGGAACATGCTGTAAAGATTGTTGCGAATGATCGGCAGGTAGAGTCCGCGTCGCAGGCTTCCGTATTTGGTGTGATCCTTTGACGTATGGTCAAACACGAACTGTCGATTGCGCAATGGCACCGTCTTTCCACCAACTGATGCATCGAGTCGTCCGGAGGTGGCCAGGACGGCATCACGTATCTGCTCTGCTTCCAGACGTTGAACGGGAAACCGCCATAACAGCCTGTTTTCAGGATCGACTTCTGCCATTTCAGCTGAGTTCTCGTGGCGCGACGCCATCATCCATGCGTCCGACGTCAGAATGAGCCGATGCAGATCCTTTACAGACCAGCCGGACTGCATGAATTCAAAAGCCAGCCAGTCGAGCAGTTCCGGATGAGTCGGACGATCACCCAACTCCCCAAAGTTCTCGGTCGTTCCGACGATTCCACTGCCGAAATGCCAGCCCCAGACACGATTGACAAAGACGCGGGCCGTCAATGGGTGGCGGGTACTGGTCAACCATTGCGCCAGCTGCAGACGGCCACTCTGCTTCTTTGGAAAGACGGGACGCACTGAGGAAACGCGCATCACCTCCGGAAAATCTCGAGGCACAAGAGCACCAAGATTGAGGTGACTGCCCCGAATGTGAATTTCAAGACTGTCCCGAATCTCAGGCTCCTCACCCACAGCCATGACGGCAGTGACATCCGGCGCAGCGCTCTCGTACCTGCGAGCCGCATCGGCGACCTTTGAATACTCGGCAAATTTCTCTGCCGACAGGGCATAGTCGATTTTCGGTGGAACTGCGAGAAATCCGGAAGCATCATTCACCGCGAGACGCGCCTGCTCAAGCACCGGATCAGTCAGGGCCTTGAGTTTCGGTTCCTGTTTCTGCCCGGCTGCCCATTCCTGATCTGCTTTCGCAAACAGCGGGCGGTAATAGTCCGAAACCGCCATTTCTCCCTGCTCAGCCAATCGGGCCCATGGTGCAAAGAACGGATCCTCTCGATTAAAGGCCAGATGACGCCGACAGTGGTGCAGAATCCGCGGGTGAAGTCCCAGTGGCTCCGCCACCTTTGCAATCTCTGAGAGTGGTGTATCAACGCCGATGTTAACGGAAGCGACGAGGTAGTCCGCCGCCTTTGCGCGTGCTTCACTCCGGATCCGTCCGTACTCGGCATTCTTCAGATCCGTGGCCAGTTTCTTGAGCCGAGCCAGCTCCGCGTTGATCGTCTTCAGCTTCGCCTGCTCATCGTCATTGGTAAATTCGTACTCGTGCCAGTGCTTAATTGCTCCTGTCCGCGTCTCGGCAAACGTGCGGGTACTCCGAAAGATCGCCGCGAGCGCGTAGTAGTCGGACTGCCTGATCGGGTCGAACTTATGGTCGTGACATCGACTGCAGCCAAGTGTAAGCCCCATGAACACTTTACCGGTTGAGTCAATCTGCTCATCAACCGTATCCATGATCAGCTTCTGGAGGTCTGGTTCCGCGAGCACCTTCGCTCCCAGCATCAGAAACCCCGTGGCCGTCTTCGTACGTTGGTTTGATCCGGGAATCAGATCCCCCGCAAGCTGTTCGATCACAAACTGATCGTACGGCATATCTGCATTGAACGCGTCCACAACATAGTCGCGATATCGCCACGCATTTCCAAAGGCAAGGTTTTCGTCGAGCCCGTTTGAGTCAGCATAACGTGCGACATCAAGCCAGTGGCGTCCCCAACGAACTCCGTATTGTGGCGATTCCAGCAGGCGGTTGATGACTTTCAACCAGGCATCGTCATCCTTGTCCCTGACGAAGGCCTCGACTTCTTCTGGTGTCGGAGGAAGGCCTGTCAGGTCATAGGTGACGCGTCTGATCAACGTTCGCCGGTCCGCTGACTTCGCAGGCTTCAAAGATGCTTCACGCAGTTTTGCAGAGACAAAATAGTCAACTGGATTCTGTTCCGAGGAATCCGGAACCCCCGCCTGACTCACCGGCCGGAATGCCCAGAACTTTCGTCCGTCCTCGATTGTCATCCCCATTGCACCACCGACCGTCGAAGGCACTTCGACGCGCGGATCGGGAGTTCCAAGGCGGACCCATTTTTCGAGAACAGCAATCTCTTCGTCAGACAGTCGATTGCCAGGAGGCATTTGCAGATCACGATTCTGATATCGGACTGCCTCAATCAGGCGACTCCTGTCCGGATCAGTTCCAGTGACGACACCACCTGAATCGCCCCCCTGCATGATACTGGCTCTGGAATCCAGTCGCAGCCCCCCGTCGTTTTCCTCAGCCGAATGACATTTGTAGCATCGCTTTACCAGCAACGGCCGAACGGACTTCTCAAAGAACTCGAGATTCGCAGGCGAGATCTCATCCTCAGCACACGCGCTATGAGGCAGGATGCTTAGAGAGAGTGCAAAAACAGCGGGCAGGAGGTGTCGCATTCAGGCATCCACTGGGATTTCCGGTCAGCGGGAGGAGTTTTCATGATACCTTGGGCCGATGCCACTTGCGACTGTGATTTGCAGGTACTGAGCGTCTGCTGCCGGACCTCGCTGCATTCGCTACCGGCCTACTTCAGACTGCGATAGGCGCCCCGAACTGTCGTCCCCCCCCTCGCGAGAAAGAGCAGAGCATCGATGATCAAAACAAATCATCCAGTCGACGGATGCCAACCTGTTCGCGATTCGTCAATGGTTCCCCGTATCGGCGACCAATCGTCCAGCCCCAGTAGCGAGCACGATCACGGATGTCGTCAATGACCGTGGGGTGCTCGTCAGGTCGGCCTTCGATCAACTGACTGTGCCATGCACACACAGCATTCATTTTTTTTTCGATATGGTCCGAAATATCAAAGACCACTGATGCTGCGGGATGGATCCGCAGATGGATGCTGTAGTAGTGCAACAACATCGGGGGATGGTACCGTTCGTGAGCGAGGTCAGAGCGGCTGAGTTTTGCCCAGAAGCGAGCGTCATCGCACAGTTGACTGGCGGCCACATGATCCGGATGAGCATCCTCACGCCAGGGAGCCAGAATTACCCGGGGACGAGTCAGCCGGAATGCCTCCGCCAGCACGCGACGGGCCCCCAGATCGGCCTGCAGACTTCGATTCGGAAGTCCGAGATTATGTCGCCATGTCAGGTCGAGAATCTCAGTCGCCGCAGCTGTCTCAGCCGCGCGTTTCTCATGAGTCCCATGAGGAGTCGGCTCGCCGTCCGTCAGTTCCACGACGCCAACGCGCAGATTCTGCGCCCGCGAGGCTGCAATGATGCCACCTACGCTGATTTCAGCATCATCGGGGTGAGGAGCAACAACCAGCAGGTCGAGAGGGTCCATGATCGTCTGGGCGCGTCGGGGGAGTATTCGAGACAATGTTCGTATGACGGAGTCACGTCCGGCATCCTTTCCACCAATTCTGTCCCGCGTCTGAACCGGTGCCATGAGAATTCGTCCGTTGCTGACCATCCTCTCAGTTATCTGCCTCTCGTCAACCGGCTGCAGCGTGTTTGAAAGCGGACAGATGGCAATGAAGAAAACTTTTCGCTCCTTTCGGCCCCGTCCTCACGATGAACCGGAAATGATTGAATCTCCGGAAGACGAATGGGGATTCGTTTTTCGCGAAGGGCGAGCCGACCAGGCAATCGAACACGACCCGGACTGGCTGGTCTCTGACAAAGCCATGATGATCAAACGCAATCTGGGTGTCGATCAGTAAGCTGTTGGCACAGGCGCATTATCCCATTGCTGCCTGATCAAGCCAGAACGGGAAGCCACATGGTGACACACTAAATGCCGGTAGTCATCTCGATCTGTTGCTCCCCCGAATCGATGAAGTCGCTGCGCACGTGCGCCTTTGGCTGCCGGTTGAACAATGGACCAGAGTCATTGCCACACAGATTCATGGTTGTATCAGGATCAGTCGTCTGCCGGGATGAGAGCAGTTGTGCGAAACGTGACTTAACATCGGCGTGAGAAACCGGGGATCGAGGCGAAGTGGTTCACAGTCTCAGTACTGCCCATCACAGGCTGGCCCAGTCTGAGCATGGGGCAATCAACGGAACAGACAGCTGGCAGTACGCCTCATTTGGGAAAGATCTGCTCGATAACACGGATCTCACAGAAACGCGTCTTAACTCTTCGCCACAGGCACAAACGAAGTGTCATCCTGAACGGCCAGACAGAACTGAGCCAACAGCTTCGCTGCATATTCAAGGTCGCTTTCAGCCACCACTTCCACCGGACTGTGCATGTAGCGATTTGGTAATGCCACAATTCCAGCCGCGCACCCGCCGCGACTCACCTGCAAAGCAGCTCCGTCATTACTGGCAGGCCGCGCAAGTGCGTTAATCTGCACAGGGATGTCGTGCGTCGCAGCAATATCCATGAGCAACTCAAACACCCGAGGATTCGCATTCGCCCCCCGAACCACAACCGGACCGCCACCAATTTTGATATCACCAAACTCATTCTGGTCGATCCCCGGACAGTCCGTCGCGTGAGTAACATCCACTGCGATGCCGATTTCCGGATTCACGTTGTAAGCACTGGTCTGAGCACCCCGCAGTCCAATTTCTTCCTGAACGGCACTCACTGATGTGACACACGCTGCAGGAGAAGCTTTAGAGACCTGCTTCAGAGCATTCATTACGACCCAGACGCCTGTCCGGTCATCCATCGAAACTCCGGAAATACGGCCGTTGCGAAGTTGTCGCAGACTGGGCTCCGGTGTGACGGAATCTCCGATCCGAACAAACTCCGCTGTCTCGCTCTTCGAAGCAGAACCGATATCGATCCACAGATCACTGATCTTCGGCACAGTCTTGCGTTCATTAGCCTCCAGCAGGTGAATAGGCTTCCGTGCAATGACCCCGGGAATAGATCCGGAATCCGTATGCACCAGCATCTTCTGACCGAGCAGGATCTGCATGTCCCAGCCACCAACCGGATTCACCCGAAGAAAGCCCTTGTCATCGATGTGGCGAACGATCAAACCGATCTGGTCACAGTGCGCATCCAGCAGGATGCGACGGGTACCGGAGGGGTTGACCGTTGCGATCAGATTTCCATGAACATCCGTGTCAACGGTATCACTGAACGGGGTCACAAACTCGCGCACCACCGCCTGAATGTCCTGCTCAAACCCGGAGGTTCCCGGGGTCTTCAGCAGGTTTTCGAGAAACGCGTCTGGCATCAGTCCTTTACCTTTCGTGTCCAGTAGTGCTTCACCGGTGGAAGATTGTCCGCAATTGGCGCATCCGTCCGTTGCAGTTCCGCGAGCGTGGCATCTCTCATCTTTAACAGCTGTTTCTTCATCTTTGGATCGTCGGCGAGGTTCTTTAATTCTTCCGGATCTGCCTTCAGGTCATACAACTCTTCCGTCTCGCCATCGACCACGTACCGAACGTACTTGTACTTTCCGTCTCGCAGCATGAAGTACCATGGGATCCCGTTGATATTGGTCTGAGCAGTATCTTCGGGCAACTTCGCCGTGTCCTGCCCGTAGGTTCGAGCGGTAAAGGCAGTCAGCGAAGGGTGCTTCCAGTGTGCAGATGGATTCTTCAGCAGCGGTGTCAGGTCGTGTCCATGCATCTTCCATGGCAGGTCAATTCCCGCGAAGCTAAAGAATGTTGGAATCAGATCCACTCCGGAAACCGGGTGCGGAACGACTTTCCCAGTCGGAAGCTGAGACGGCATGCTGACGATCAGCGGCGATCGAATATTGGCGTCATAAGGAGCAAGCTTCGTATGGAAGCCGTGCTGCCCCCAGGCAAACCCCTGATCCGATGTAAAGACAATCAGCGTGTTGTCATACTGCCCGGATTCCCTGAGTGCTGACACCAGACGCCCCACGCTCTCGTCCAGAGCACGAACTCCCTGATGATACTGCCGCACCCAACCGTCGAGCGTATTGCCATGAATTGATGTCGTGTGTTCCACGGTCTGGCCGCCAAACCCGCCATTCATGACGGGGACTCCGTTGTCGTTGGCGATCCACTTGTTGACCTTCTGCATGTACGCCGGCTTGCCAGGACGTGGTGGATAAATGTCTTTGGGAATCGGAACTGAAATGCCCGGAAAGTCATTGCGATGACGTTCCGCGGGAGTAAACGGGCCATGCACCGCGCCGTAGCACACCCACAGATACCACGGTTTCTCTTCATCGCGGTTCTCTCCCCGAATGAAATCTTCGGCCCAGTTCGTGTAGTTGTCTGTGCTGTACCCTTTCGTCAGCTTCGGTGGTCCACCATTGGTCTCGATGAGTTGGTCGTAAAAATACTTGCCGGCATTCTCAGGATAACGTGGTCGATTCCAGACCTTCTGATGGTCCCAGTCACGGTTGGCCCCCGTGTCCGTTCCTGTATGCCACTTCCCAATCTGGCAGGTCGTGTAACCATTCTCCCGAAACACAGACGGCCAGAACGGACACGCTTTCGGGTCGTATTCGCTGCCTGGGTACTTCCCTTCCATTCGCATGGAATTGACGCCGTACTGATGGTGTCCGGTCAGCATGGACGCTCGCGAGGGCATGCACCACGTTCCGATGTATGCATATTCGAAGCGTACGCCTCGTTCCGCGAGCGCATCGATGTTCGGAGTCTTTGCAAACGGATACGCCTGTTTGTAACTGCTAATGGTTCTGTAGGAATGATCATCCGTGTAGATGAACAGAATGTTGGGGCGCTCCGCCCTTGCGGACACGGCCAGCGACAGCACCATGAGAAACAGCATCAGTCTTCGCACGGACATCCCTCCTCTCCTGTAGCGACAAAGCATGTCTTCGAGGGCAGCGTATCCGATAGCGGGACTCTCTG
>CAJWGB010000265.1 GCA_913031625.1 uncultured Planctomycetaceae bacterium
TCAGACGCCACTGACGAAGCGTCTCCGGAAAGATTCGGATCAACGAAATAGAGATGGGACCACTGGCTCTACTCTTTGACGGTGTCACCCGTATCTCTTGCCAGCGCGACACTCAGCCTTGCAAACTCTTCAATGGCCCCTGCGATTGTCCGCCATGGTAAACCAGTGGACTGTCCAGGAGAGTTCAGGGGCTTACCCCCGGTCCTGGCCATACGTCCGACTGGTTTCAGACAAGTCCCAGCCTGTGGTTGCTCAGTCGTTCGCTGCCTGAATCCGAAACAAGATAGTTGTGCTCAAATCGCATGCCGCCGACACCTTCGACGTACAGCCCAGGCTCGATTGTCACAACATCTCCGGCCACAAGCGTGTCTGTTGATTGCGGAACAAGGATCGGTGATTCAGGGTGCTCCATTCCCAGTCCATGGCCACAATGATGCCCCATGGCCGGGTATCCATTCTGCACAAGCACATCAGAAGCGGCCTGATAAACATCCTTCGCCGCGACACCCGCCCGTAGTGTCGCTTCTGCGGCCTCAAGCGCCGCCCGGCAGACTTCAAACTGCTTCCGCTGCGCGTCTGTCGGAGCGCCGACAGCAATCGTATTTGTAAAGTCACTTCGATAACCATGGATGATGACGCTGTAATCCACAATGAACAGATCACCGTCCTGAAGGACATATGCTCCCGGTAGTCCTCCTGCTTTGGGGGCCTCCGCGTTTGTTGCCCGAAAGTCCCCATAGACGACGCACGCACAGCCAGCCGCCTGCTGCGCGGCCTGTTGAATCCCCAGGTAGACATCCAGTTCCGAGACGCCGACCTGGACCAGGTCGAATGCAGCTTCGTGACCTGCGTCGCACGCCTGCATACATCTGCGCAGGAGTTCGACTTCATCTGGCAGCTTGCTGCGTCTCAACGACCGAATCAACGTTCCCAGTGTGACGGAGCTGCCATCCTTCGTGAAAGACGTCTGGGCAGCCGCACCCAATGATTCGGCAACCATGGCCGAGACGCCCTCCGTTTCCAAAAGCCCCTGGCCCTGCTCGAGAGTTCCTCGAACCTGGTTCAGCCCGTCGATCAGAGCATGAGAGCGATTCTCGACCGACGTTTTGTGGTTGTACCAGGGAATGATCTGTTCGTCAGCGAATACATCCAGCGTTGAAGTCCGCCGAGTAAAATTGTCGGCAATCAGTGTTGCCCCACCGTCTCGAGTCAGCAGGAGCAGGCACTTCTGGTCGGCAGAGAAACTGACCGGATTCAGGCGAAAGTTTGAGAAGTACTGCACGTGGCGTGCATCGCCGATCAGGACCCACGCCACATCGGTCGGGAGTCTCTTCCACAAATTCTGGCGTCGTTTCAGACAGCCGTCTTCAGTCAGCATTCGTTCGTTTCCGTCATCAGGTACGTTCAGGTCAGACCTCTATGTAATCGATTCCGCCGGAAATCCTAGTCCGTCGCCTCGGTCTTCCCGGAAACCACGCAACGCAGTTGTCCCCGGTCGCCAGTTGAACGGAGTCCGCCCGACCATCACGACTGGCATAAACAGACTCTGCCCTTAGACACACATGATGATTAAGATGACGCACTGATTGTTAGTCGCCGGTCACGTCGAAGCGATTGATATCCCGAGTCTGGAGAAGTCATGAGCCACGCAACCAAACTGATAGCAATCATCCTGTGTGTCACTCTTTGGTCGCCTGTGCTGGAGGCACAGCTCTTTGGCCCGCGCAGCATCGGACGCAACTCGCGAGGGCAGGGACTGCGAACTGCTCTCCCTCAGGTCGAATCCACTTCCTCCAGCGGGACTGAGCCGCGTTACCTGAGAAGTCAACGATCGACGCGCGATTTTGTCGGCAATGACAGCCAGGAGACCGCTCGATTCGTCGGCAACACAACCGCCAACAATGACGGAAACGCAGGAGACAGCGTCAGTGGACTTCGGGAGCAACCGGTTGTGCGAGTCAACAGAGTGCGGATTCGCCGTGCAACCGGTCCTTACCTGCCGCGACTGTCAGTGGCATTTGCTGTCCCCGGTTCCCCGACGATTCAGCAGAAGGCGACACCTCCGGCTCAGACAGATCCGACAGTTGGTGAATCTGTTCGACTGTCACCGCTGGCGAAATTCGTGCAACAACACAAGCTGGGGATCAGTCCCGATCCCAGGGAGCACGCCGTCCGCCTGACTGGTACCGTTCCGACAGAGCGCGACCGACGGATTGCCGAGTTGCTCGTGTTGTTTGAACCCGGTGTTGAAAGCGTAGCAAACGATCTGACGATTCAGTCGAAGTAGTGTCCGCGGAGTCGGGGACATCGGAGGTCGCCTCATCAACGAGTTCCTCCGTCACATCAATCGCCTCCACCCTCTGCTTCCGGGGCGGCATGTCAAACAGGTCCTCAGCACTCAACGCACCCTGCATGTTGCGTGAGATAAAGCCTTCACCAATTGCAATCGTGTCTGACGCGGTAAGATGTGGTTTCGGACTGCGGGCGACTGCGGTCGTTTCAAAAGATGCTGGCCGAATAACGGGTTCGTCCACAATCATCGATTGGTCGCCCACCGGTTGAGGTGACTTCTGAGCGACCTCCTGTGGCATCGGTACGTCGCCTGGCAGAATAACCTTTGCCGGGCTGGAGACCACTTCAGCGCCGTTACTTCCGATAAAGCGAGACACCAAAGTCAGCTCCGTCTCCTTTCCTCCCGCCTCATCCCACGGAATCCAGAAACTGTAAGAGTCGCCCACAGTGGACGGGCTGTAGTGTTTCTGCATGTCTTCCGTTCGGAACACGTAGCGCCGATCCGGCTTTCGTTTGTGTTCGCCCAATGAGTCGTCCCATGCGTAGACGACGAGAGATCCGTCGACACGTACCGCCTGCCTGCCTTCACCGGCGTAAAACATCATTCGCCCGCCCGCGCCTCGTTCAGCCTTGTGACCGGCCTGATGCAGCACTGTGTCCGACCAGATCGGAATGACTTTGGACGGCGTCACATACTGTGGTTCCTCTTCCATCCACGTGGTCACGGGCTCGGTCATCGACGCGCAGCCATTGAATGCAGTGACCGCAGCAGCGGTCATCAGTGAGCGAAACAGTCTTTGCCAGGAGTGACTCATTCGTCTCTCCACCAACTCAGGAAGCGGAATCGAGACTTTCGTCTGGGTGGCTCTGCCCATGACGCCTGCGTGACGCTTCCGGTCTTTTCATTTCGAGCAGAAGACTCTTTGATCACAGGAGTATCCGGAGGCAACACAATATTCTCTTTAGGAATCGGCGTCAGAGTCGCGCCGTTGCCGGATGGTTGAGGAGCATCGGGGTAGATCACCGGGATATCATCATCGTCCGCAGTCTGTCCCGGAGGAGGCGGACTATTGATCCACTGGAATACGTCCGCTGAAATCCATGACATCCGAGACATTTCTACCTGCTTCATGTGCTCTGCTTCATTGTCCCCCAGAATGACGTGGGGCGTCAGAATGATCAGAAGTTCTTTTCTGGCGTGACTGTTACCGTCGTAACGGAACAGATTTCCAACCACTGGAAGATCGCCAAGCCATGGAACTCTTCGACTGAGCGTCTGATTGCTGTTTGTAATCAGGCCTCCGATCACAATCGTCTGACCACTGGCTGCACTGACTGTGGTCTGAGCTGTTGTCACATCCACACGTGGTGAACGAATAATCGCCCCGTCCGAAGAAACAGAGATTGGAATTCCTTCCCGTTCCGGACCAACCGCAGATTTTTCGGCATCCACTTCCATAACAACGTGGCCGTCCGGACTGATTCGCGGCGTGACGCCCAGCAGCAGCCCAACGTCTTCGAGTGCAAGACTGTTGATCTGACCAAGCTGTGTCAGCTGACTGCTTACGATGCGAGGTACGCGCTGGCCAACCTGAATGAACGCCTGCTGATTGTCCAGTGTCATGATCTGAGGGCGACTCAGCACTTCCATGCTGCCCGACTGATCCAGTGCTCGCAGCACCACGCTTACATTCTCGCTGCTGGCAGACAGCACGAGGCCACCATATTCAAGATCGCTGTTTACTCGACCAAGACTGAAATGCGACAACGCCTGCCCGGCCACCGTCCCCGACGTGTTTAGCGCCTGAGTACTCCCGCTATTGCCAAGAGGGTTGTTATTGAAATCGAACCCAGGCGTGTTGTTGGCCGAAACGATATTGTCCGTGGTCGTTGTCACAACTCCCGCGGGAGTTGAGGTGGCCACGGACGTGGTCGTCGTGATCAGGTTGCCGAGAATGCTGCGATCGAACAGCAGACTGTCCTGCAGGCCAAGCTCCACACCGAACTCATTGAAGTTCTCCAGATCAACTTCCGCGAGAACGACCTGAATCATCACCTGTGGCGGCTGATCATCAAGATCTTCGACGAGTTCAAGAATCTGCTGGAAGTAGCGCGGAGTCGCGCTGATGATCAAAGAGTTGCGTACCGGTTCGGGCACAACAACGACTTCCTGTTCAATCTGTTGGAACGGGTTCTGCCGGCCAGGCGCTGCCTGATTGACGATTCGTTCACTCCGCAGGAATTCATTGACTGCTCGAGCAACATCCGTCGCCGGTGAATTCTTAAGTCGATAGACGCGATTGACTCGCTGTTGAGACTCGGCTGAATCCAGCCGCAGCAACAGTGCGTCGATGATTTGCAGATCGCCGGAGGTGCCCGTCGCAATAATCGTGTTGGTTCGCACATCGACAGAGAAACGCACGGGGACAAGTGAGGTCTCTCCTTCAGCCGTCGCCAATTGGGGCACGGTGGACGAAGAAGCCGCTTCAGGAAACAGGCTACGAAGAACAATTACCAAATCACTGGCGTCCCCGTTGGACACCTGGAAGACCTTAATTTGAGCATTTGCAGTCGGAGATCGATCGAGCTCGTTGATCAGTTGTTCAACCAGTGGGAGTGACGCTGCCGGACCAGTGATGAAGATGCTGTTGGTTCGCGTGTCGGGTGTGAGAGTGACACTGTCCAGCAGGCCTGATGCAACCACCTTTCTGCCATTCGGCTGCACGAGCAGCATCTCCAGAGCTGCCGATCGTCCCCCGCTGGCCCCCGAACGTGCGGCCGTGATCGCGTTGGAAATCGTTGTGGAAACATCGGACGCCAGAGCATGCTTGAGGCGAACCATCTTTGCCTGATTCACGCTCTCCGCAGAATCGACGTCCAGGCGTTCCACCAGTCGAGCAACTTCCTCCATGTCGCTCGGAGCGGCGTAAACGATCAGACTGTTGGTCCGGGAATTCGGAGTGATGTTTACATCGGGTGACAGATTCCCTCGACCGTTCAGGAATCCGGATATCGTCGTCGCAGCTTCGCTGGCGGGAGCATGCTTCAGATTGAAAATCTTCATCTGAGATTCGGTGGGCTGATCCAGTTTTTGAATCAGTTCTTTGGCACGGAGCACGGCCTCACCGTATCCGATCAGCAGAAGAGCATTCGGACGGCTCAGCGGCGTGATGGCAATTCGTCCCTGCAGGGGCCCGGCGAGTTCCTCGATCACGTCAGCGATCACTGACTGCAATGCCGAACCCTTCACATGCTGAAGCTGGTAGACTTCGATCTCCGGAGCAATCTCATCGCTGATTCGTTCGATCTCCTCGATGATGCGGATCAGTTCTTTCACGTCCGGATCACGGCCACGTAAAATGAGGACATCCAGATCGGGCAGCGGGCTGACATCGACATCGGGCGACGGTCGTCGCAATGGTTCGTCTTCAGCGTCTGCTTTCGGCGGCTCTTCATCCTGAAAGAAGCCAACTGTTTGAATGGGCGAGGATCGCTCGGTTCGAGCTCCTTCCTGTGCTGCAGCCGCCGAAGTCGCTTTCCAGATTCGAAGGGCACGATTCAGGACTTCGGGCCGCACATTACGAACAGGCAGGAACCTCATGGTTTCATCAGCAGCGCGATTGCGTGATTGCTCGAAGCCGGTCAACAGCTGTTCAAACTGCTGGATCATCTCCCGATCACCGCTCATCGTGCAGGCCTGGCGTTCGGCGTCAAAGACGAGATTGATCGTGGCCCCGTTGGCCGTGTATTCAAGTTGATCGGCGTCACGACGTTTCAGTCGCCGTCCAAGCAGCTTGGACAGTGCCTGTTGGCACTGTTTCGTTGTGATTGACTCCAGCCTGAACTGCCGAGTTCCACGCTCACCGGATACAGGACGTCCCGTGCCGCGAGGAAATAATTCATCCGGGTCGGCAACGTTGATCTGAGGTGACTTCGTATCGTCGGACCAGTCAAACAGACCTCGATCTTCTTTCTGAGCAGTCGCTGACTGCCCGGAAAGCGCGTTCGCTATTCGATCATGAGTGGCGGGGCCAGCAGCAACAATCAAGTGTGAGTTAGACGCGTTGGCCGTGACTCGGGCATCCTTACCGGCAATCTTTCTGATCAGCGTTAATGATGCTGCGATATCCCGATCAGGAACTGCATAGGTACGAATGACGGGTGACGCAACAGGCTTGCTGACGGGACGATCGACCTGCTCAATCAGCTGGCGAGTCAGTTTGTGAACGCTTTCCGGTCCACTGACAAGGACCTGCTGACGGTCCTGATCAATGCTGATCTTTGAGTTCTTATCCGCTCCGACGAGATCATTCAGCATCCGCTGAATTTCGACCGGGGGCACGTGCCGAAGCGTATACGTACGGACTTCCGCATTCTCCCACTGACCGCGTGCCGGAAACACCAACAGCGACCACCAGAGCAACAGTACCGCGACCGTCACGGTCGTCGTCATTCTTTCTCGAAGTTGTTCGTCCATATGTATATCCGAAGAGTGACATCCGGATTTAGACCGGCTGCACCATGGGCGCAGTCCGGCCGGGAGGGACGAAGTTAGGATTCCTCAGGAATCGACTCAATGGGCGATCCGGGACCAGACCACCAGAATATGCTGACAGGGACTGCCTCCACCGAAGCTTCGGCGATTCCTGCCATGTCGCGTGCCGAAGCGACTCACTCAGCTGAATTGAGCGGGAGTATTCTGCACGATCTGCTGAATTCGATTCAGACGTTTGCCGGACAGGGTGCAGGGCCGGCGGAAGAACACCGTCGGCCGAACCAGACGCAGCGAAGATCCGAAGTTCGTGGTGTCCGATCACTTCAGGCCCGCTTGCCTACTTTGTACTCAGGCAACAGCAGGGAGGAATTCAATACCAGATCTGAATTCCCGCCATTGGCCCCTGGAGAGCAACACCGCCGATATCGCGATAACCGTACCCGGCAAACAGCTCGGCACGGTCAATCATGACTCCAATTTTCCCGGCGACATGAAACATCTCTGCGTCGCCGATTGTGCCGAGGTCGAACTCACCTGACAACACAAGTGGCTCTGATGGGAAGAAATCGGCTTTGGCCGTCATGTTGAAGCCCGCCTCCGTCCCAATTGCATCACCCAGCAGATTGACGCCCAGGCCAGCTCTGACAAGCAGGTGATCTGTTTGAGCAACTCGATACAGCAAATTGATATCTGCGAGATGCAGTTCGTCAGTGAATCCGCCACCTGAATCTTCGGAGTACGAGTGCCAGCCCAGCTCAAACCCGGCGCCGGAGGAATTCTCCAACATCAGTCCCGCTGCACGGCGGCTGAGGCCATCAAAGCTGTTGCCGTATTCGAAACGAAAGCTGCCGGTCCAGTACTTCTGCGGATCAAGCGACAGAGTCCCCACTCCACCGTACTGATAAGGATATGCGGTGTAGCGTTTGGGAACGTATTGAGGCGTGACGAATTGCTGGCAGGACGGGACTCTGGCAACAGGATTCTGCGGGACATGCAGGGTTTTCGGCTGCGGAACGACGTCAACCGGTTCCGTCAGAGGCTGTGGCATCTCGGACGGAGGTCGTGGTTGAGGGAGATCAGGCACTGCGAATTCCTGAAGAACCACCGAGCTCTCACAGTAGTCAGGAACATAAACAACGGGTGGCCCCTGATAATGATGATAGATGTTTAAGGGACGACTGCCCCAGGGATGAGGCCCCCATGGACGCTGCCGCGGTGGACGAACAGGCCGCTGAGGCGGCATTGGCGGTGAAGGTGTGCCGGGCGGGATCACCGGCGGTGGAGTCGGGTGAACGGCTGGCCGCTGGCGGACCCTGTTCCGTACCTGCCCCAGTGTACCCTGACGAGGTGGCTGACTTGCGTAAGCTGTGACAGAAGAAGCCGGAGCCGACGACGCTGTGGTTGCTGGTTCGGTCAACGGCTGCAGGGGAGATGCTGGCTCTGAAGTGCGATTTTGAGCTCGATTGAGTTGTCCGCGACGGAGGGAACCTGAACCGCTGGAAGAACGCGATGGAGCAGCAGCCGGGGTCGGAGTGCGACGAACTGCAGGTGTTGGGCGAGGTCTGGGTGCGGGCGTCGGTTGCGCTGCCGAGGCCGGAGCTGGTCGAGGTGCAGGTGCGGGAACCGGAGGATCTTCCTGCTTTGGAGCGGGTGTGGGCGCCGGTGTTGGTGCTGCGGATGCAGGCGCCTTTCGAACAGCTGCTCGTGCGCGTCCAAGTTGTGCTGCTGTCGGCTTCGCGACCGCTGACAGCGTGAGGATGACGATGAGTCCCAATCGAGGAATGCCTTCCCTGACCATCTCTCTACTCTCCAATCATGAGCGTTGATACGGGGGTTTACGAAAATCAACAGAAAGCACACTCG
>CAJWGB010000266.1 GCA_913031625.1 uncultured Planctomycetaceae bacterium
GCGGTAATGAACATCGACCAGATCGTCAGCGGCATTCGGAACAGGGTCATTCCCGGAGCACGCATGTTGATGATGGTCGTCATGTAGTTGACAGACCCCATCATTGAGGAGACGCCGACCAGCGTGAGACCGTATAACCACCATGTCTGAGCCGGTCCGGAACCTGGCGCCGCTTCGACCAGAGCACTCAGCAACGGATACGAGGTCCAGCCTGCGGCCGGCCCGGCAGTCGCCCCCCCAATGTAGAAGCTGGTACCGAAACAGAAGATGGCCGGAATCATGCACCAATAACTGAGCATGTTCAGGACAGGGAACGCCATATCATCAGCGCCGATCTGCAGCGGGATCAGGAAGTTCCCGAATGCACCAGCCAGAATCGGGATGATGACGAGGAAGATCATGACGGATGCGTGCATCGTGAACAGCATCGTGTAGAACTCAGGCGAGATCTGACCGCCCTCCCCAAGGAAGAGTCCCAGCTTGCCCAGAAGCGGCATGGACTCCCACGGGAATGCCAGTTGCCAGCGGACGCCGAGTGCCAGCGCACCGCCCACCATCAGCATCAACAGCGTAGTGATCAGGAATTGAATACCGATGATTTTGTGATCGGTCGAAAAGATGTACTTGCGAAAAAACCCGATCTCGTGGTGATCGTGCTCGTGCGAGTGATCTTCGTGAGATTCGATTGCCGGACTGACAGTGGCCATCGAAGAACCTTCCAAAGTGATTAATTATTCGTCGTCAGCGTCGTCTGAGTCTTCAGACACACCGTCATCGTTCTGATCCTGCAGGAGTTGCTCCATGTACTCCTGCACCTTTTCTTCCGGCTCCGCATAGATGTTGGCACGCATCTTGTAGTGCCCCCAACCACAAAGCTCAGCACATAACAGATTGTATGTCCCTGACTCTTCTACCATCACCCAGACCGGAATCACCTTGCCGGGAACAGCGTCCTGCTTGATACGAAGTTCGGGGGCAAAAAATGCGTGCTGAACGTCATCTGTTCGCAGGTTAAACTTCACCGGTCGACCGGTCGGGATATGCACTTCATTCACGGCATACAGGTCGTCAGGTTGAGGCGTCAGCTCCAGCTGTTTGCCCGGCCCGGGGTACCGAATTCGCCATTCAAACTGGCGTGCAGTGATTTCCATTTGCGCCCCATCCTGCTGTGTCTCTTCCGGGAATGAAGACTTCACTCGAAAGTCCCGCCAGACGTCCATCTGGTAGAGGGCAATGAAGACGAGCACGAATGCGGGGACGATGGTCCAGATAAGTTCAAGGCTGTGGCTGCCGTGGCTGAAGTGGGCCGGCTGACTCTCCGATTTGGTGGCCCCTTTCCACATCACGTACCCAAGTGCGTACTGAGTACCGATGAATACGGCAGTCACGATCCACAGAATCATGTAGAACAGGTTATCGATTCGGACACCCAGGGGGCTCATGGCCTCGGTGTAGAACCACCAGTCACGTGATGGCGCGATGTAGCACACAATCAGTGCCACGGTTGGCCATAAAAAGAAGAACAGTGCCCAGAACTTTTTCACGACTTAATCTCCTGCTCGAATGAGCAATCCACTTAGTTCTCTTCAGGGGTGGTCTGTGGTTCATCAGTCTCAGCCAGCACCGGCTCAGGCAGGTGTCCTGGCTCGACCTCAAAGGGCACACTCAGGACGTAGTTAACAAGGTGCCAGACCTGTTCATCCTGGGCAATTGCTCGATCTTCAGGTGACGCATCAGCAGCCAGACGACCTGCCGGAATTGGCATCTTTCCGCCGAAGGCGGGCATCTTGGAAGGGTCAATTCCAGCGACAATTCGACGATAAAGGTCGATCGGACGACGGCCACCTCGATAAATGCCTGTTGTCAGATTACGAGGTTTCACAACATGCCCCCAGGCATTGTGCAGGCCGGGCTCATCTGCCCCCTCTTCGAAGTCTTCGGTCTGTGGACCATTCCCACGAGCATCGATCCCGTGACAGTTCACACAGTTAAGTGCCTTGCCGACAAATAACTCACGGCCCCGCTGGCGGCTGGCCAGTGAATCAGGCACTCGCGGAGCAACCGGAAAGACGCCCGATGTTTCGAAGTCGTCCGCGTCGGTCCACGCCGTCTTGAGGTCCTCCTGAACGTATTCAAGTTCATCCTTCAGATCTTCCTGAATGAAGGACTTGAGGTCAGCTACCAACTGTTTCTTCTCGTCCGACTTGGAATATGCTTCCATCGTGTATTCGGTAAATGCGATTCCGAGTTTCTCTTCAAACTCGCCTCGCATCGACAAAAACCGAACATACTCAATGACTGCCGTCAACTCCTCATCCTTCAGCATCGGGACGAACGACGGCATGTAAGTCCCGGGGACACCGTTCTTCAGAATGCGATGTAGGTCGTCCCGTGATGGACGGCTGTTGGTCTTGTTGGAGATGAACTTAAACTTGCCAAGACGATAGTCACGCGGCAACGGATGCAGGTATTCGGCAGTCGGCCCGGCACCGTCACCGCTGGTTCCATGGCAATGAGAACAATGTCGTTGATACAGCGAACGACCATGGCGAAGTACGACACCTGAATTGATGACGATCTTTTCACCAACACTCGGCTTCTGGGGGACATCCTTCTTCTTGCTCCCATCGGCTCGCGCGACCTTGTCCGTCAGCAGGACCTGTCCAGTCTCGGGATTCCACTCCTTGATTGTCGCCTGGCTCCAAACTCCACTGTAGAAATCGATGGTTGCGCCTTCAGGGGAGTCCGTCGCCCAGTCAGAATCCAGCGTGATCGTCAACCACTTGGTCGTGGCTGCTCCCGCTGAGGACTTGCCATAATCGGTCAGTGTTCCCCGAATTCCTCCATCATTGATTGGCAGTACGTCCCAAACAACGAGGTTTTGCGGAGTGCCAAAAACGGTATCAACCGTCTTCCGCACTTGCGCCTGTGCGCCAGTCATCAACTTACCGGTCGATTTACCGGGCACAAAACTGGACTCTCCATTACCGCAGCCCGCCATCACGAGGGCTGCAAGGCAAACCAAAGAGCTGCTAATTATGGTTCTGATGGACATCAGTGGCCTCGATCGGCGTTCTGTTCAAATTTGATTCAACTAGGGAGTGACGTCACTGAGCTTAACAGTGATCGTCGCATCGCTTCCGTCGACGGTCAGCTTCAGCTTTCGCTCAAGTGTGCCACCAACTTCATGCCAGACCTTGAATTCGTATTCGCCAGACGGCAGTGCATGAGGAAACTCAAACTGGCCATCCGGCCCCGTGACTGCACCAAACGGATGGTCGAGTGGCAGGTGCCAGCCAATCATCCAGGTGTGAAAGTCACACGCAACTTTGACAGGCTCCGCTTCTGCCCGTGCATAGTTCACTTCCAGACCAATTCTGTCTTTGGGCTGTACGACGGCATTCACTCCGCGGTTCTTCACGGCATAGATGTGCGCGTTATGAGGAACGGAGTCACCACTCAGTACGCGAACCGGCTGTCCCGCCTGCACAACCATGCAGTGCGGAATGAAGCGACAGCTGACCTGATCCACAGTCAGCGCCTGTTCGGGTGCAGTCGGGATCTCAATTCCCTTCGGCGCCTTCACAAGGTAGACGAAACAGTTTGCCAGGCCGTTCCCGGCACCTACAACCAGCTTCTCGTCCGGCACGTCGTTAATCGCACACGCCTCGGCATCCTTCACTGCATCACCGGCTTTGTGCAGCAGCGGAAGGCCACTAAACGGGGCATCCACGACGACTTTGCCTTTGAAGATGAATTCCTGCCCCGCAACCTGCTGGGTACCTGCCGTGGCTGAATCGTCACCAACTGTGCCAGCTGATGACTCAACGACATCAGAGTCGGCGAGCAGAATGTCGCCCGCAGCCGGGGTGGCGCCAACGGGATAGGAAGCTCCCCCACCAAATTCACCGCACCCCGACAGCGCAACTACTGCTGCACTCAGGAGGATTCCAGTCAAAATCTTTCTCATTCTTCCGCTCCCGCTTCTTCACCCTCGGTCGCTGCCTTGACTCCTCGCACAGGAATCCCGTGTGCCTCGAAGAGCTTTGTGTAGTTCATCAGTGCGTCACGCGTGCCAATTACCTGAGCGTCTGGATCGCCACCGAAGAGGGTTGGCATCGACGCCCCATTAGGGCTGTCCGGGCCGGTATTGGCAGCAAAGTTATTAGGCATCGCGGTGTACGGAGTAATCCACGCTGGCTTGTAGAGCCAGAGCTTGACCCAGTCAGCCCGCAGCCGGTCCTGAACCCGACGGAGATCAGGTCCCTGAGCTTCTTTTGGATCACCGGACGCTTTGTAGACAAGGCCCCCGACCGAGTGACACCCAATACACTTAGCCGTCTTGTTGGTCGGCAGATTGAGACCGTCTCCCAGACCATTCAGCGTCTGCCACCCCTGGTCAAGATAGTTCTGATCAGGTGTCAGGAACCCGTCGGCTTCAAGCTTCCGTGATCGAGATGTCAGGTAGGCGCTGTTTCGTGATTCGTTCTCCGCAAAGAACGGCACGCCATCCACAGCCGCAAAATACGTCGCCAGAACCCGTGCCTCTTCGGAGCTCATATTGAACTTCGGCATGCGGAGCACGGTCGTGTTGCGAATCTTCATCGGATCCAGCAGGAACTGATGCAACCATGCTGTCTGAACCTTGAAACCTTCCTGGTAGAGTGACGGCACAGACGCCTGCATCGCACTCTGAACTGCTGCGAGATCACCGGACTTCGTACCGGCAATATGATCTTTCAGCCAGTCGCCAAACACACCGCCCCGCCCCGGCTTCACGCTGAGAACCTTGGATTCCGAGAGGGTGAACTGGGAACCAGACAGGTGGTACTCATCCGGGTTCCCAAAGAAGTCCAGCGTTTCCCAGGCCTTAATTGTTCGCATCTGATATTCCAGATCCTCCTCGGGATCGGGAGCCAGCATCTGAGTCCCACGGATCGTCGCGATTGGGAGTGTTACCTCTTCATCGTCAACAACCACTGTCCTCGATTCGCCAGTAAACGGATTCCGCGGCGGACGCATTCGGAAGAGGTCTTTCAACGCGGACTTGTGGTCCGAGTCTGCCATACCGTCTGCAAAAATGTCGTTCTCCAGATCCGCTGCGATCGTGAACTCAGGCAGTTCCACCATGTGACACGAAGTGCAGTTGTACTTGGCAAGCAGAAATTCGCCTTCAATGCGAACGCGTTCTGATTCGCCCGGATTGTAGACGTACTTCGGCGCTGGAGGATCAGCCACAAGACCGAGGATAAATGTGGCAATGGCCTCGATCTCATCTTCCTTCAACGGGAATTTTGGCATCCGAAGACGCTCGTCATAACCCTTGGTTTCTGTCTTCATGTAATCGTATGACCGTGGAGCCCGCAGCTTCTGCCACAGGAACCCAGGTCGACCATGATGCAGCAGGCTATCATAGAAGTAGGCGTGGGAGAGCTCAGATTCAAGCTCTTCTCCACTGACGGAACCGTCCTTCGCCATGCCCATCGCGTTCTTGACACGGTCAGCTGTTGACCATGCCAGGTCGACATCCAGCCCGTCTACCTTCGCGATTTCCACTTCCGTGTCGGCAGAGCCGGAAACAAGTTCGACTCGCACAAGAGGCGACGCCTGAGCGGCTGCGACCAGACCGCCTACCGTCATATTCTCTGGCGAGCTGATGGTGATCACCCCATCCTCGACACTGATTCCCGCGTCTCCTCTGCGGAATGTCACAGACTTCGCGTTGGCTGATTCGCCCGTTGATGGAACAGAAATTCGAACGCGAGCCGCACCACCAGTCTTAAGGTCTGAAGCACGCCCGTTTGCCTCACCGTGGTGGTGCAGGAAGTGTTCAATATGCTCAACGCCCAGTTTGCTGGTGTCTTTGCGTCCCCAATCCTGAAGAGCGACCCCAATTGGCCGTGCATCTTCGAACCCGGGAATGTCGTGACAACCGTAGCAGCCATAGCGGGCAATTGTTTTCTGCCCGACGAAGGCCAGCTTTCGCTGCCGCCACTCTTCTGCGTCAGCCACAGCTTCTCCGCCTTCTGTGGCCAGCACCTTCTCATCCCCCTTAACGTCACCGGCTTTACGAGGGAATTGGCGGGATTTCAGAATCTCTTCCACGACCTTGTCACGGAAGCGTGCCTTCCTGAGATAGATCGTGACCAGAGAATCCAGCTGAGCATCGTGGACTTCCATCTGTGGAAAGACCTGCGGCTTACCCTGACTCAGGAGCCACGCCGCGATGTCTGCAGCAGGGTCAACCGTTTCTCCGCCCTTCTGGTATGGATCGAGGAACAGATTGGGCATCTTGGTTCGCTCATGGTGACGGGTGGGCTCCTTGATCCACGTGTACAGCCAGTCGCTGAAGTTCGGGTCATCGCTGTTGCGACGAACCTTCCGATGGATGTCGGTGATGTTCGGGCCAAACTCGGCTGTCGTCCCGGGCACTCCATCGTGCTGGTGACAGGCAAGACAGCCACGCGTTGAAAACAGTTCTTTGCCGCGTTCTGCGTTCGGCTGATAGCCGGTGGCTGGTGCAAGCAGATCGATTTCCTGAGACCCGTCAATCAGAACTTTGGCAATACCGGCCAGTTCCACGGACTCAAACTTCGCTGTCAGCTCGTCATCTCGGTCCAGATGGTCCCGAATATTGAACGGAGCCGGCATCTTGGTTGTGGGACGATAACGGCTCGGTTCCTGAGTCCAGTAGGCAATGAAATCCTGAGTGGTCTTCGAAGCCACGTGCCTCAGGCTCGGGCCAACCTTACGAAACTTACCCGCGACCTGAGTCGGATCATCGGCAATTCGCTTGGCCTGCTCCGGAGTCTGTGGCTCCAGTCGTATGTCCGGACCGATTGGGTTGCCACCGTCGAATCCGTGAATTTCATGGCAGCCAAAGCAGCCATACTTCCGCATCAGGTTGAACCCCTTTGTCACGGTCGGCGCTGAGTTGCCAAACTCAGGACTGTGTTCGAGCTCAACCACAGAGTGGTGACACTTGATACAGGTCGATTCCTGAAATCGTTTCGGCTGCATCGGATACTCCCAGAAGTGATTGGGGTGGTATCCATGATCATGGTGCCATTCCTCAGCCTGGTAAGGATCGTTGGGGCCGTGCTCAGCATTCTGAAAATCAACCCCGGACCCCTGACCGTCGTGGCAGGACGTACATCCGAATGTTGAAACCGGGTGAGGGCTGGACGCAGTCACAAACAACTCGTGGTTCGGGTGCGTCGCAAACGGATGTGGAAACTTGTTCTCTTCGACCCAGACGTCAACGTCATCGGGATCACTGGGAGTGCCCCCAGGAAATGCCGCAACGCTGCCGGGGGCGGTCGCGTCGACGTTCATATGACACGTCCGACAGCGATCGAAGCGGGCAATCCTTGTCATGCCGAGCGTCTGATGCAGGTCGGGCAGCCAGTCCTGGACAACTTTGCGTTGCCCGTTAAACCCTTCCACAATCCACCAGCTCATGAACCACCGCTTGCCGCTCTTGGCAATGTCCTGTGGGTCGATGTCGTCCAGCGAATCCTGAATCAGAGTCAGGCTGGCCGTAAGCTTTTCGACAGCCTTCTTCTTTTCATCCAGAACCGCCTGGCGTTCCAGTAGTGTTGCGACTTCATTTGACCGCCCCTTGTTCTGCTCAGAATCCGGGTCAGACAACTCTTCGAGCGCGACTTCAGCGTCCTGCAGCTCCAGAGCCAGCTCGTCGGCTCCACCCTGCGTACCACCGAATTCCTCGAGGCGATCAGCCAGCGTGCCTCCGTCCGCGTTATCGCGAATTCCGAGGTCATAGTCAGCACGTTTTTCGTCGCGGTCTGCGTTCTTGCTCTTCAGACGAAACGCCAGTGCAGAAACCTTCTTGCGAGCGCCATCAAGGTCCTCAGCAAACTCCTGCTGAACCTGCTGGAGGCGCCGCAGGGATTCGAGAGTGTCCTCTTTGGCACCATCTGCAGTCGCGTCGTCGATCTGCTGATCAAAGTCCAGTGAAAGCTCTGCGGCCTCCAATTCGGCCTTCAGTACTGAAAGATTCTCCGTGATCGGCTCTAGGCCCAGCTTCTTAAGATCTGCTGCCTGCGCGATATCAAGGTCGACAATTTCCTGAGTCAACAGCTCAACATCGGATTCAGCGACGACTACAAGTTCTCGTATTTCGTCGATTGCAGCAACAAATGCCCGGAAGTCATCAGCCGTGAGCTCATTTGCGGCGTGGTTCGATTTCTTTAGGCGAGTAAGTGTCGTGGCCACGCCGTCCCACTGGGCTTCGTCCGCACCTTCTGCACCGGCAGCTGCCTCCAGAGCCTCTACCTGAAGCGCGACAACTCGCCCGGGAAGGGCAGCCAGACCGGGAAACACTTCCTGCTCCTCTTCGGTCCGCTCAGCTTCAGGAATAGCACTCAGCTTCGCCAGTCGTTCGAAGTCAGCCTTGTTTTCTTCGAGGAACTTAGCAACTTCTTCACTCGCAGCAGCATGAGCATCGAATGCGGAAACGGCAGAGGCAAATGCAACCTGTGCTTCAGCCGCTCGCTCCAGACTCTCGGAGAGTTTCTCGCGTTGGTCAACACGGTCGAGCACCGCCTGATTTGTCTCAAT
>CAJWGB010000267.1 GCA_913031625.1 uncultured Planctomycetaceae bacterium
TGAGAAAGACGTTCCAGCGATACGCATTTGCGACTGCCTGATTTCTGCCGTACACGTATATGTTATTCTTGCCGCGTCATAACAAGTTCAAAGTGAGAGGTTTTTTAGACGTTGGGCATCAAACTAACGCCGGATGTTGTCGCGCTTTATTCAATCACAGGTGGAATGCCTGATGGCTCTCCCGACGATCGAATGTTCGAACTCTGGGGACGAGAACGCCTCATTCGTGAAAATACAAAATCACGCTGGGATTATTGCTGGATCGCAGACTGGCTAATCTCGTCGCATCTCTACGCCATCAAACCAATCGACGACGAACATTCTGCTGTGTACATTGATCATGTATGTGATCGCGAAACACTACCGGAATTTTTGGCTGCGTCCGTATACGAGTTTGCAGAAATGCTCTTGATGGATCCTCCATCCGTTGGCGTGGTTCTTTGAAACCACCACGGAACGCGACATAACAACATGTTGCACGCGAAGCCAGGCTTGCGCGCGTTTTGAAAATGGTTCATCGTTCGCCGCGGCCCGGTGAACGCTGTCGTTCTGCCAAAAAAGCCATGTAACGACACTTTCCGGTGTCTCCTGAATGATGAATCGTTGACAACGCTCGCTTTTGTTGGTCATCCCAGGGACCGCTCCGGCACACCCGTGACGCGTGACCATTTGGCCCGATAACTCGGACGGTCCAGTAACTCCGGGTTCAACACGCCCGCAGGACGCCGACCATGAGACAAATCGAGCATGCTCTGGCAGGCCGTTCTGCCGATGTCACGAAACAGTTCCGCCGTCCATGCAATTGAATGAGGCGCAAGGATTACGTTTTCGAGCTCACCAAAACGATGTCGCTCGGTGACCGGCTCATCTTCAAAGCAGTCGAGTGCTGCGCCCGCGATCTGCTGATTCTTCAATGCGTCGAACAGTGACTCTTCATCAACAATCCCGCCACGTGCCGTATTGATCAGGTAGGCATCCGGCTTCATACGAGCCAGTTCGGCAGCTCCGATCAGTCCCCTGGTCTGTTCAGTCAGCGGGCAGTGGATGGACACAAAATCAGCGGTATCCAGCAACTCATCAAGGGAAACGCTGCGTACGCCGAGATCTTCCAGCACGGAGTCCGAAACAAACGGATCAAAGGCCACGGGCGACTGCATCCCAAATCCCTTGAGTAGTGTGACCAGCGTTCGGCCAATGCCGCCCAGACCAATGATTCCGAGGGTACGGTCTCGTAACTCACACCCCATGTAACCGGTGCGGTCATTCCACCTGCCGATTCGGACGAGTCGATCTTTGGTCAGCATGTGATGCGTCAGAGCTATCATCCACCCGACGGTTGCTTCGGCCACAGGTCGGTCGACGGCGCCGGCAGTGATCATGACAAGCACATCGTTTTCCGTGCAGGCCTCCACATCAACGGAGTCATAACCAACACCAAACCGCCCCACTGCCAGTAGCTGCTCGCTGGCGGAAAGCGAATCAGCAGTAACCTGTGGCGTCAGGACGATCACCCCACCAACACCACTCAGCTGGTCCGCGGTGATCTCCGGACGATGTTCATCAAACTGAGTGACTTCGATATGCTCAGCATGGTCGAAAACACCAAGTCCAAGATCGTCAAACTTTGAAGAACCGTCTTCGTTGTAGAAGTCGGCTGTCAGGGCAACACGAAACGACAAGTTTGATCTCCGGCAGCTTTCTGGAATTGCATTTAGAGGCAAAGCATATCCGTGCCATTCTCAAATTGCCCTGCACACATACAGACAAGTGCCGACAAAACGTAACTAAAATTTAGGCATAAAAAAACAGCCCCTACTCGAATGGAGTGGAGCTGTGAACAAAGACGAGATGAGAGCCGTCTGGATTAATTTGTGCGGCTACAAACTCATCAGTGGATGGAGCGTTAGAGAATTTAACAACCTTAGAATAGGTCATCAGAAAATCACTATTATCTTCCCTAGTAATTAGTTCGCCCCTAACATGATCTGAACCAAATGTACATTTCTTCAGTACAACATTCTTAACCACATAATGCTCAAGACCATCAGGTACGACACACACACCATCTTCTGACAAGTAAACTTTAACCTTCATATTCTCACTCCCTATATAAGTAAACACGTACACATACATTAGCCGGCGATTTTGTGCACGGATGAGAGCCCCGCAGGACAGGATTGCTCCGATGCACTGGCAGAGCCGGCTCTGCGGGTGGTCCTGGATAAAACTGCTGAGGTTGCGATCACAGGCCGGACGCTATACTCCGCTCCGTCTGATCGCCAACTTCAGGATCTCAGCTCACCATGCCAATTCGCACTTGTTTCTTTGACATGGGGAATGTCCTTGTCCGTTTCTCACATGAGAAGATGTGTGAGAACGTGGCAGCGGTCTGTCGTACGGATCTGGCGTCTGTCACTCAACTCCTGATTTCAAACGAGCTGCAGTTCCAACTCGAGTGCGGAAAAATCACCGAAGAAGAGTTCCATGCGGCAGTTGAGCGGGAACTCGAATGTTCAGTTGACCCTTCTGAACTGAAGGTCGCTGTTTCCGACATTTTTGAGCTCAATGAATCTATCGTACCGCTGCTTGAGGAGTTACGTGCCCTCAGTGTCCGCCTGGTGCTCCTGTCGAATACCTCTGTGACGCACTTGAATTTCATCCGTGAGCGTTTTGAGGTGCTCGAGTACTTTGACGACCTGACGACCTCCTTCGCTGCCGGCGCATTGAAGCCGGATTCAGCAATCTATGAACACGCCCTCGGACGCGCGGATGCAGCACCGTCTGAGTGCTTCTTTACAGATGACATCGAAGCTTACGTGGTCGCAGCCCGCGCTTTCGGCATTCACGCCGAGGTCTACACGGAAACGAGTCTGACGCGGCGACAGCTTCGATCGCTGGGGGTGGAAATCAGTGAATAGGGTGGGCCGAAGATCAGAGGGCCCGGCGACAGACCTCTAGAACGGGCCCAGACGTGGTGGGTCCGGGTCCATGCTGAGGACGCTCGCGTCGAAACACTTCTGCATCATCCTCAGCTTCAAAGACTGGTGCTCGGCTGAATCCCAGAGATTCTCGAATTCGTCCGGGTCGGATTTGAGGTCATAGAGTTCTCCCTGATCAGTCCCGTGATACACCACGATCTTCGCGTCAGACGTTCGCAGCATCGTGCCATAGGCGTCGCTGTGGGTCCAGCTGTTGTAGTACTCGCTGTAAACGAACTCTCGATGCATCTCCGGGTCGGCTTCACCCGTCAGATAAGGTAACAGCGACTGTCCCTGGACACGTGTTGGGATCGAGAGTCCGCTGGTGTCCAGAAGAGTGGGCACCAGGTCAACCAGTTCGGTCAGGCCATTGACCCGCAACCCGCTTTGAAAACGTCCGGGACATGAGATCACAAGCGGCACATGAATCGCCTCGTCATAGAAGTGAGGCCCTTTAAAGTAGATGCCGTGGTCCCCCAGCATCTCTCCGTGGTCTGACATAAAGATCACAATTGTGTTGTCACGTTCCCCTGTCTCTTCGAGCGTCTGCATGATGCGACCGACCTGATCATCAATCAATTCGCACATGGCAAGGTTGGCTGCTGCCACCTGACGACGGTCATCGTCCGTCATCGCTCCGGTATGAAATTCGCCTGGACTGTTGTGTGCCCAGACGGCATCCAGTCGCTGAAACGTTGTTTTGGAATCCAGCTCGCCATCACGTCGTTTGGGCAGCGGCATCTCTGCCGGATCATAACGCTCCATATATTCGGGTGGCGGGTCGAACGGATGGTGGGGATCGAAGCAGTTGAAACTGAAGAACCATGGTCGCCCTGTGTTCGCGCGGATGAAGTCGCACGTCATCTCAGCACACCAGGTTGTCTGATGGTATTCGGCCGGGACTCCCTGCCTGACGAATCCGGTCGACGAACCGGAGTACAGGTCATCCCAATTCTGACCATGAGCTGTCAACCACTGCGTGTATGCGTTCTCGGGCCAGTCAGGCTGTGGATGATGTGACCAGTGAAAGTCGTGATAACCATCGTCGATGCGTGACTCCACTCGACCGTCCGAACACGATGCAAGATGCAGCTTGCCAGCCAACCCACAACGATAGCCAGCGTCGGCAAACATTCGGCTTACGAGGACTTCGTCGTCCGGGATCTTCTGACCGTTCTGGCGACAGCGTGTAGTCCTCGGATAGCGTCCGGTCAGAAAGGAGGCGCGACTGGGCGTACAAACCGGACTTTGGCAATAGGCCTGAGTGAACGCTACGCCCTCATCAATCAGTCGATCAACGTTGGGAGACCGCGCCAGAGAATGCCCGAGCGCATGGATGGTGTCGTATCGCTGCTGGTCAGTGCACAACCAGAGAATATTTGGGGGAGTCGTCATGGGGAGAGAGTATCAGAAGACTGGCCACTTCGCTCATTCCGGCTGGCGGAATCGCGGAATCAATCGGCCAGGCTGCCACGCACAGGCCTCGTACTCATCACGAAAACAGCTCCGCATTATCTGCAACAGATACAACAGACCAAAAGACACCACCCATGCAGGACACATTAACAATTATGGCAGCAGGGTAATCGGAGCGATGCCCTGCACGAACATTGCGGCGTACATCGGATGCCGGATTCACCCAAAGATCCCGTTCGTCAACAGCGAATGCGTTTCACGCAGCTGCAGTGTGACTGACCAGTTCGATCCATAATCTGCGTGGGAGCGAAAGCACAGCCATTTGCCAGCGACAAGTGCGAGCAAACCAGTCCCGAGGGTTCAAACACCCTGTCTCTTCCTGGTTCAACAGGACCTAACGTTGACGCCGCAGGAGTTTTCTCGGCCGCGGTACAAGGCGACCGAGGCGTTGAAAGACATCTCCAACACGTTTCAGCGGACGAGTACTGCCAGGTGACTGCTGCTGCCTGTATGTCAGCTGTTGATACGCGGCATAGTATCTCTGACCAAGTTCTCGATACGACGCGGCGTCAAAATGAACCTTGTCTCCTTTGTGTTTCAAGTCATCTGACGAAACAAAGGCTGTCACCGCAACTAGGGCCGGAAGCCGCTGGTGCGCTTTGTCGACCATCTTCTTCGAGTCATCCCACGGCCGTTCTTCGAACTGTCCCATCTGGCCGGCAATAAACGGAACACAGGGAGCCTCCAACGTGGTGCGAAACCGCGCCACGATCTCATGAAGCTTTGTTTCGTATGTTGCCGCCAGTTCCGGCTTCGCATCAGATTCGCCCTGGTGCCACAGGACTCCTTTGAGTGTTCCGGACTCGAGAACCGGGAGAACTCGAGCGACACAGTCATCCCATGGATGTGTCTTCGTGGACGGATGAAATCCGCCCGGCTGCCATGCATCAATGGGAGACCCTCCGACTGCACACGGAATCAGCCCAACGACGACTCCGGGATGGCTGTCCGCATAAGCCTGAGCAAATGATCGTCCCAGGCCGACGCCAACGATGCCTGGCTTGTCGAAATGGAGTGGATCCACGGCAGGCACCCATTCGCCCGCCTTGTTCAGAGCAAGCACGCGCGGGTGTGGTTGCTGGTCCTGCGGCTCCACTTTGCCGCGACCAGCCATGTTCGACTGGCCCGCCAGAACGAAAAGATGAAAGTTCTGTGGATCAGCAGGCGGCTGAATCGGCTCCTGGGCGGCTGCGGTCAGAGAACACAAGGTGACCGCAAGCAACGGAAGAATGAAATGTCGCACAGGGAACCCGTCAATCAGGAAGTGTAAGAAATGGAGGACTGTCATATGATGGTCAGATGATGTCTTCAGTCTCAACCCTCAGCAACCATTCTTCCATGACCGATCGCAAGCTCATTGTTTTTCGTCTTGCAGTCGTATTCCTCATCACGCCGCCTCCCGTTTTCGCAGACAGTCGCCCGAACGTTCTGTTCGTGATTGCCGACGACCTGAACTGCGCGGTTGGTCCTTACGGAGATCAGACCGCGATCACACCGAATCTGAATCGACTTGCCAAACGCAGCCTTGTTTTTGAACGAGCCTACTGCCAGCAGGCAGTCTGCAATCCCTCTCGATCGTCGTTTCTGACTGGTCTAAGTCCTGACACGGTGGGTGTTGATGACCTGCGGCTTGGATTTCGCGAGACAGCTCCGAACGGTAGTTCACTGACAACACTTCCGGAGCACTTCAGGAACCATGGCTACTTCTGCCAGAATATTGGCAAGATCTTTCACAACATGGGGGAGACTCAGGATCGCAGGTCCTGGTCCGTCGACGAGTCCTTTTTCAAAGGAACACATGCTGCCGACACGGTCCACACAAATACTCCGGCACATCTGCAGAAGTCATCGTTTACGAAGGCACCAGTAACAGAGTCGCTTGACGTTCCGGATATTGCCTATCGTGACGGACAAATTGCGAACCTCGCTGCATCCATGCTTCGCGATTATCCGTCCGACAGTCGTCCCTTCTTTCTGGCGGTCGGATTCTGGCGGCCTCACCTTCCATTTGTCGCTCCAAAGAAATATTGGTCGCAATACGATCCCGCTACGATCCCTGCCCCGCTTCCGCAGGTGCCACCTGTTGGTGTACCGCAAATTGCGTTGCACGAATCTCGTGAAGTAAAGGGCTATGGGGGGATGTCACGGGAACGGGCCATCACGTCTGACGAAGTACGACATCTGAGGCACGGCTATTACGCGTCAATCACATTTCTCGACGCGCAACTGGGCAAGATTCTGGATGCGCTGGAAGCGGCAGGACACTCAGAAAACACCATCATTGTGTTTACCTCGGACCATGGATTTCACATTGGTGAGCACGGCCTGTGGGGAAAGACGACAAACTTTGAACTCGACGCCCGTGTGCCTCTTCTGATTTCTTCTCCCAGACATCCGGCGTCGCACGGGAAACGTACGAAGTCGCTCGCAGAACTTCTCGACCTTTATCCGACGCTTGCAGAGCTCGCCGAAATCACAGAGGACCTGCCGGAGAATTTAGAGGGAACCAGCCAGGTGGCCGTCGTTGCTGACCCAAAGATCAGTGTTCGCCCCACAGCGATGACGCGGCATCAGCACCCATTCTATGGTTCGCGAAAAAACTGGAAGGCATGGGGACGTTCCGTGCGGACGGATCGCTGGCGTTACACGGAATGGCGCGACATTGCATCCGAGCAGATCGTTGCACAGGAATTGTACGACCATGAGAATGACCCACTGGAATCGGTCAACGTGTTAGAGAAGTATCCGGATGTTGCTCGAAGAGAAGCTGCTCGGCTCCGGCGGCTGACGCCTGTCAGAAATTGAATGACTACTCGTCAAAGTAATCGCGTAGTCGTGGCGATGACTTCCCTGACAGCCGTGCCAGAAATCGTTGAAAGGGTCCGGGACGCAGAGACACCACCTTCTGGTCCCGACTGAACTTAAGCAGATCCGCCAGCAGCTGTTCTGCTGAGGCATAGCGTCCTTCCGGGTCGGGCGAAATACAGTTGAGAATGATTGTCTCAAGCCCTTTCGGAATGTCCGCCACCAGGTGACGTGGAGCTGCGGGGGTCTGCTCCATGATAAGGTTCACCATTTCGTCTTCGTTCTTTGCCGAATACGCAGGGGTCAGGGTCACGAGTTCGTAGAGCGTAATCCCAAGCGAATAAATATCGCTGCGTTCATCATGAACGCCTGCGAGACGCTCAGGTGCCATGTATCGCAGCGTCCCCATGACTTTATGGGCTGCTTCGTTCTCGCCGTCCTGAATGGGTTCAGAGAGTCCAAAGTCAGTCACCCAGACACGGCCTCCCCCGTCCAGGAGAATGTTCCCAGGTTTTATGTCATTATGAAGAATTCCCATCCCGTGGGCGTACCGAAGTGCCTGAGCCACCTGCACGGCGATTTGAGTAAAACTCTTCCACGACGTACGTCGAAGCTTACTGCGTTTCGGGGTGGGCGACTCCTGCGGGACTGAGGACATCTCGAGGCTGGTGACAAAGCCGCTGGGCTTGGCGGATTCCTGGCGTTCGATTTCGTCACGGTAGAGCACGCCATCCACTTCCTGCAGGCGACGAATGATCACGTCCAGCCCGATCCCGTTAACGAACTGCATCACGTAGTAGCAGTATCCATGCTCCTGTCCGAAGCGAAAAACGGGCACAATGTTCCTGTGCCTCAAACCGGCCGTGGTTCGGGCTTCCTTTTCGAATTTCTTTTGCCATTCCGGGACAATAGAGACGCGCCACGGAAGTACCTTTACAGCGACAAGATGATCGGTGTCGGATTCACGCCCCTGAAGGACGACTCCCATGCCACCTCGTCCGAGTTCACAAAGCAGGTCGCAGCGGCCCAGTCGTGTAAACGGAAAAGTCTCCGGCATGTTGCGACGAATCGCGGCCGCTTCGGTGTGAATCCGAGTCTGCTCGAGAATGGCCAGTACCGGAAAGGAATCGCGGATCACGTCTGCATGCAAAGGGTATCGCCGAGCGTAGTTCTCGACATCCGGCTGCAGGCCGCTTCGCAGTTCATCTACAAACTGGCTGGCAAGGATTTCAACCGGCTCGCGTGAACGCAGCTCAGCCCCCTGATCCGAACTGGGGAATCCCAGAATCTGAAAG
>CAJWGB010000268.1 GCA_913031625.1 uncultured Planctomycetaceae bacterium
CCTGCTGACATACGAGCCTGTCTGATTGTGGTCCTCCTGTCCAACCTTGCTGTGACTACGGTGAGCCGCAGTCATGCGGACGACGCTGACCTGGTTGTGTGTGTGGAACACTCACTTCCTGTTGCTGGGGAACCGTGTCGGGTTTGGCTGTCCAGTCAGGACTCGTCTGAATCTCTTCAACTGGAGAACATGACCGTTCGATTCCATATTGAACGAAGTGACGGTGGTCAAAAGCGAATCGATCTGCCCGTGAATGAGTCGAATGACAAGCCCGGCAGTCGCGTAAGCTGGACACCAGACGAACCAGGCCGGTTCCGGATTACGGCATCAGTCCAAAGTCAGCTGGCCTCCATGACAGTCTCCGCAGCGAATGTCTGGGTCACATCACGAAAGTTGCACTTCAACTATTGGCAGACGCGTCCAGCGCAGCTATTCGTCACCTCGGTCATGGATAACCACGAAACGAATGACTCAGCGATTCGCTGGAAACAGCGCGGTGCTGTTCCTCTGGGACACAAGAGCGGCCAGTGGCACTGGGCTCATGGATACGACTCGAAGGAGAAAATGGCAAAGCTCTGGGTGAACCTGCCCCAACAGCGAAGTGGGATCGTGATTGATGAATTCGGCGGCGGCGACGCGATCGATCAGCAACTCGGGGAGGCTCTGTTGCTGACCCGCAAACAACGGCCGGAGATGTTCATCGCCCCCTATTGCCTGTCCGTGAGTGGCCCAAAGATGATTCACGGGTACCGACATGCGGACCTCATCCTGGTGGAAACATACACGGCTGACTGGCGTTGGGACGGGTTCATTACGGGTCGCTGGAAAACCGCGATGGACGCCGGGCTGGGGAAGAAGAGCATCGCCGTGCTGGGACTTGGCAGTCAGTGGATTGGAACAGAACGAGAGTTGCGGCGAGTCTGCCGGATGATCCGAGCGACCTGTCCCGAAATGCCGGGCATCGGATTCTTTCCTGATGTGCCTCCGCGACTGATGAAGGCTGTTGATTCAGCCATCGAGGATTACTTCCTTCGTCCCGTCGTTGAAGCCAGTGTCCATGGAAGCCACTCAGTCATACGAAATATCGGGGAATCCTCAGCGACAAATGTCGAATTTGTATTCCTCGACAGTCAAGGTCGTGAAGTTGCGACTCGTGTGATTCCCCGAGTAAGACCATGGGATGAAAAGAAGATGCGGCTGCCACCAAATGCCGTCAACGTTCAGGTCACACGGGCACCCGACCGCTATACGGTTCTGTCTTATATACCAACAGTCCAGGAACGCGTGCCTGGCGAGGACGAACAGCGAGCGGCCCTGCGCGTTCTTGAGCAGATTAAAACCACCGCAGCCAGCGATCCTCTGAAACGTGTGGACGAGATGATTCTCCAGCGCACAGACCAGGCCAACGAGGATCCGGACCAACACAACAATGTGCGATCAGGAACGATTCCTATCGACTCGAGTAAAGGCAGAGCTGTGGTACTTTCGTTCGACATCTGTCCCAATCGCTGTTGGTTCTACGGGCACAACAGTATCAGCCTGGTGGGTGACGGCGAACTCACACTCACATGGGCCAGACAGGACCACGACGCGGGGCTCGAAGCAAATCAGCCCCGGCCGGCCCTGATCTTCAAAGGGAAAGATGAGTACATCGTGCGAGAGGTCTCTGGAATTGGCTTCCGAGAGAATGAATCCTGCCACGCTGTCCTTGCTTATGATGGACGTGAATCTGTACGGGCTCTTGTGTTTGACAGGCGGAAGCAACTGTTGTGGGACAGTGGACGGCTGCCGGCAAAGGGCGGCTTCACCTGCCGCCAGCTACGATTCGATGTCAATCCCTACCCGCAAAGCGAGATCAGCGTCGACACGAAGGACTCCAGCGTCGTCATCCAGGGTGGAGGTGGCGGCGAGGACTCACCTTATTGGCTGAAGTCAACTCTCTCTCATCTTCGCCTCTCTTATCCGGAGGAGCAGCATGAGTAAACACGGTTGATAGTCACCAGACTGAAATCGGATGCGCTCTCACGAGATAAAAATGTATGTCACCTCAAGAGCCCCCAGGAATTACTGCGATGGGGATTGATACAATGAAACAACGTCGCCCGGACAGGCTCTTCAATCTACCCGTTGTGTGGGTCGGACTGACCCTGCTGACCACTGCCGCATTCGGACAGATTCCGTCTGGCAACGGGCAGCTCGAAACTGCCCCCAAACTATTCTCCGGCGGGACGGATGCAGGCGGTCGTGGGTATCTTCTGAATGGTCAACCCGCCCAGAATGGCAAGTTGATCCTGACCGCAAGCAATGGCTTCTTCGACAACGGAGTCTGCCGTGCTGGCGGAGAGTCTTCACTCCCCAAGGCGGGCGACGACGATCTCATCAAACCCAATTTTGAAATGCTGGAGCAGTGGAAGCGAACTGACGGAACAATTCGCTGGCACCTCTGGCTGCCAAAGCCCGGAGAAGTTCGCCTGTCATTCAATATGAATGTCTCAGCCGACAAAGCCGGGTCTCAGGTCAAAGTGACGCTCGCGGGTATCACGAAAACAGTCACCACCCAAACTGCAAAACAACAGAGTCCACAACCATGGAATCTTGTGTTTCAGGTTACCGAGCCGGGCGAGCACACCATCTCGCTTTCAGCCGCAAAGATTGCCAATCCGCGTGCGGGCGTTGGAGACCTCCACACCATTGATGTCTACGGTTCCGCGATCCAGCGGGCTAAACTGCTTCGAGCTCGCTGGAGGCCTGCTGCGGTCCACGGCGGATACGCCTGCTCGACTGTTCCACGCAGCCGCATCTGGGTCATGACCACACGCAGTACGTGTGACTTCAGCAGCTACTCCCCCATCACAACACCGTTCGGTTACTACGGAACCTCGTTTGAAGCGGATCGCCGCGCGAAGGGAGGCTTTAACTTCTCAATGTGGGCCGCACGAGCCGGCGCAGCTCCGCCGCCACTCCGGCAGATGCCTCACCTGCTCGCAGCCGGGTCACCGGAAGCCGAGTTCAGCGGATTCGGCCACGAGGGATCGGGCGTCAAACTTCGAGGCTGGATCCCGATGCCGGATCGGCCACAGGTCTGCGTGCAGGCACTGCGCGTCGACTCGGATTCCAGCTATGACACTTACTCAGGCTACTACTGGGATCACCCATCACAACAATGGAAGCTCTACGCTGTCGGTCGCAAGTGGCATGGAGGAAAACCAAGGGAGCATCTGGCCCCCGGTTCCTTTTGTGAAATCCCGGGACCGCCTCACATTCAACGGTCAGGTGATCGCGTGAGAGAAGTCCGTCGTCGCGGGTGGCACCTGGGTCCCGACGGCAACTGGCAGACGATGGACACCTTCAACTGCAGATCAAAGGGACCTGCGAACAAGTTCTGGTACACAACCGCTGAAGGAGAATTTGCCATGGGCACAGGCGGAATGCGGTACTATCAGTTCTCGAGGCCCGCAGTGCCGCGGAAGAGTGATTCATTGCCGGAGTTTCTCTCGGCAGAGGCGACGCGCGACCTGCATGCACTCCCTGCGGAAATTGCATCCATCGAAGTCAACAGACGCGGGAAGGCCGAGGCAACGATCAGCGTCAACATAAAGGCAACTGGAACCAATGCAAAGGCTCAGGTCTTCTACGGAGAGTCAGACTGCCTGACGTTTGCAAAGCGGAAACTTCACGGCACCGAACGAAACTCGACCGTCAGTCAATCCACGCAGGCCCAGGATCGATCCTGGTCACACAACACTCCGGCCGTTGCGTTGAAAGACGGAGTCAATCAGCTGACACTCGCTGAACTCGACGCCGAAACCACATATTACTTCCGAATACTAATCACCAATGAAGAAGGTCGAATGTGGTCGTATTCAACAGGCTCATTTCGCACACAGTAGCGTTTCACTGCACCCGATGAATCCGAAACTCCGACTCTCCGCCTTTATTCTGTCACCGAGTCCCCTTTCTTTGACAGCGGGACTGGCAGACGAAGCACAACCGGCTAACAGGGAACGGTTGCTGAAGAACTGGGTGAGCTCATTCCTCAAAGCACTGGAACTTACGAAGGTCACTGGCAGTTGTTGCATCGACCGCGGAGAAGAATCTCGCTGACTTCGCCAACCTGCTCACTGGCTTTCCTGCTGCCAACCGTAAGTTTCACCTCTTCCAGACACGTCACAGAGCCGCAGTCGACACACAGGAAATGAGGATGAAGGTCGTGTTCGCCTTCTCCGTCACGCAACTCCTCAAAGCGGTAGAGGTGATCCCCCAACTCAGCGCGCCGCAACAGACCAGCATCAGCCATATCATTGAGGTTACGGAAAGCCGTCGCCTTATCGACACCGTTCTCATCGAGTTCAGCAGCGACCTCACCATGAGTCATCGGGGAGGTCGCCTGCCGCAATAATCGAAGAGTCGCCACTCGCGCAGGCGTTGCTCTCAGCCCAACAGCTCGAATCGCGTTTTTGATCTCTTTAATGTCGGACCGGGCATTCATGACGAGGCATCAGATTCTGCAGGGCAGTTCCAGGTTTGAAGCTCCGGTGTACCCCAAAAACTTCGCAAGAGCAAGGCATATCGTCACGATTCGCGATGGCCCATGGCATTGTGGGCTGAAGCCGCCGCAAGTGACATTGCAGTATACCGTATCTGCCGATCTCGGCGCAGAGGCCCGAACCTCAGTTCCCCAATATCCGTATCCACCTAGGTGTTGGCTTGACGACCTACCGCAAACAGTTAGCATATACAATCTAATTGCAAATGCAAACGCTAGTTAGCAATTGTGCCTGCCCGGACCTGGATGATCCAATTTCCCAACAACCTCCGATGCACACTCGCAGCATGCACTGCATTGCTGCAGTGCCTCACGCTGCCAGCGACGATCAGTCTGCACATTGGTTGTGAACATTCACATGGTCCACAGGATTCAGAGCAACCTGTCACTTGCAGATTTGGCTGCTCAGATTGCGGACACAGTTCAGGGTCTCCTCCCGATTCTGCCCCCAGAGAGCCCCACGACTCCGGCTCCTGCCGTGTCTGCCAGGTCGCGTTTGGCTTGACGACCGTCGACTTCGCTTCTCCGCAGCTGCTATCGACAGTGCTGGCCACATTTGTTTCGCAAATGCGCACAGCCGCACCGGAGCGGGTACCTTGCTACCGCTGGCCGGGCCGAGGGCCACCTGACTGCTGTTAAGCCATCGCACCTGCTCTGAACATGAAATCAGAGTCGAGCATTCGGTCGCCCTGGCCATCTCATGCCTTAACCCACCAACGGCGTCACTCGCGGGCATCGCTGCGCGCCGTTAACTGATTTGGGCGCACCGGCCCCTCTGCCAACACTTTCTCAAACAGACCCTCACAATGAAAAAACATCGACACTCTCAACGTGGATTTACCCTGATCGAACTCCTTGTCGTCATCGCAATCATTGCGATCCTCGTCGCTCTGCTTCTGCCGGCCGTGCAACAGGCTCGGGAAGCAGCTCGACGCACTCAATGCAAGAACAACCTGAAACAACTGGCTCTGGCTGCCCACAACTACCACGACACTCACAAGTCATTCCCGCTCAACGCATCAAGTTCCCTTTATGGCTATTCAGCACACGCACAACTGCTGCCGTTTCATGAGCAGCGAAACCTTCACAGCCTGATCAACTTCAATCTCCCGGCGCAGACCGGACGGCCGTGGCGACCACAAATGAATCCCGCAATTCGGCCAGTGGCGTCAAAGACTCTCAATGTCATGTTATGCCCGAGCGAGTCAGGCGACCCCTACTACATCGATGGCAATGGAGATACGTGGGCCGGCGGGAACTACCTCCTTAACGGAGGCTCCGCAAATGAGACTCAGTACTGCTCACGCAAGAATGATGGACTGTTCTGGCGAGGATCACGCACTAAGTTTCGAGATATCACTGATGGATCGAGCAACACCGTATTCATGGCCGAATCCCTGTTCGGTGATCGAAATGGAAGGACTGCGACACTGGTGGATCCGCAGCGCCAGATGAAACACGTGTCAGGCGGACCACCCTGTCGGCCGACAGGAGACGACATGCTGGGCATGCCTGCCAGTCGATTCACGGGTCGCCGCGCAGGAGCATGGATCCTGAGCACCGGATACCACTCTCTGGTCCACGCCTATTTCACGCCGAATGCGAACCTGCCGGATATGGCTCACCACGGTGAAGTGGTGTCGGGCCCCCGCAGTCAACATGTCGGTGGAGCACAGGTGTCTCTCTGCGACGGCAGTGTGCGGTTTGTGAGCAACAGCGTCGACCTCACCACATTCCGGAACACGTTCTCACGGAACGACGGACAGGCTGTGGGGGAATGGTAGGCCAGCACCTGCCTCCGCATCACAAAACAGAAAGGAAACGAATATGTACTTCGCAAACAGAACTGCACTCATCGCAACTCTGATCCTGGCCAGTACGACAACGCACGCAGACGACCGAACAGAGAGTACGTGGTCGTCGTTTCGGAATGGCGGCAATTCGACAGTCAGCGGAATCCTGCCCGAATCCTGGTCTCCTGATCGGGGAGTGAAATGGCAACTGGAAACCGACGGCTACGGGCAGTCAGCACCGGTGATCTTTGACGGGACGATCTATCTGACGAGCACGATCGGTCCAATGAAGGAGATTTGTGCCGTAACAGCACTGAACGTACACACTGGACGCGTGCTCTGGCAGGATCGCCAGAAAGCGTCGGAGAACGGCCCATCAAACTATATGTATTCGCGAGCCGCCCCTTCGCCGGTCGTGGACTCGCTCGGCATCTTCGCCTTCTTTGAGTCCGGCGACCTGATCGCCGTGAAGAACACTGGTGTCAGAATGTGGCATCGCAACCTCGCAGCAGAATCAGGGCCGTTTCAAACGCGGCATGGACTCGGGTCGTCACTGGCTCAGTCAGACGAGTTGCTCATCCTGAACCTCGAACACAAGGGGCCCTCCCGCTTGATTGCAATTCGCAAATCTGACGGATACATCGCATGGCAGGTAGATCGTCCTTCCGGCAGTTCATGGACATCACCCATCGTGACAAAGGATGCGGTCATTGTCTCCTCTGCTGGCAGCGTCGCTGCGTACACCCTCGATGACGGAACATTGAAGTGGACGATCGATGGCCTTGAAGGGAACTCTGTTCCGTCTCCCTGTATCGCCAATGATCGCCTCTTCATCGGAGCCCGTGTCCCGGAGTTTGGCTCCGCTTCAGATGCAGCGAAGTCGAATCTCTGTGTGAAGCTCATGGGCGACAGCGCTGAAGTCGCCTGGCGTGCAGAAGGTGCTGTGTGCGACTACGCCAGCCCTATCGTTGACCAGGACAGGGTTTACTTTCTGAACAAAGTCGGAGTCCTAAGTTGCCTGAACGCCCATACCGGTAAAACTCACTACCGGACACGTCTGGGAGCAGAATGCTGGGCAACTCCGGTCGTTGCAGAAAACGGCATCTACTTCTTTGCGAAAAACGGCGTCACCAGGATGATCGCGAGGACGTCAGACTTTCAGCTATTGGCGACCAACCAGTTGTGGGATCCCGATAACGCTCCGACTCCTGAGACTTACCGAGAAGCAGCCGGGGCCGGTCATGGTCACGGCAGCCGACCGCACCGGCATTCGGGTCATGAAGCACACCACGGGAAGGCAGAGACAGGCAAGGCTGGCCACGGAAAGGCAGACCACGGAAAGGCAGAGACTGGCAAGGCAGAGGCGAATCCAACTCAGGGTGGTCGAGGCGGAATGTTCGCAGCACTTATGAAGCAGGACACCAATCAGGACGGTATTCTTCAGGAACAGGAATTGTCTGCCGACTTCCGCCCGATGCTCAAACGAGTCGACACCAATGGTGACGGTGCCCTGGACAAGTCAGAGTTGGAAGCGATGGCAAAGAGCTTTGCGGAACGCCGCCGGAATTCAAGAAGCTCGGCTCGAGACCCGATTGTCTATGGAGTCGCTGCCATTCCCGGCACGCTGATTATTCGTACGGGAACACGTCTGTATTGTGTTACAGGTGCCAGTGTTGCTCCTTCTGCTGAAGGAGCCCGGCCATGAGACGGTATTTGCCGATCGCAACTGTGGCCCTGCTTCTGACATACGTTGCAGGCTGTGGAGATTCAGGTGCAGATCCGCTGTCGCAGCCAGTGAATGTGGATATTCCTTCAGAGTTTGTTGTCGGTTCGACGACATGGAAAAAAGCTGACACAAAGGAACGCGCCGACACTGACTGCCTTACGCGGTTCTTTGCGTCTCACAAAGAGCTTGCAGGAAGCCCCGAACTGGAAGGTGAGCCTCATCTGTTTCGATCAGGAACAAGGGACAGGAGATTCTATTGGCTTCAGACATCAACGATGGGTCCAAAGTGGTCGTGTGTTGCGTATGAAAATGGCATGTTCACACTGACAGACGGGACCGGGAGTCCATTCACAGGGTAGGGCACCTCTGCCATCGGAAACTGCTTCAACAGTCCAGACAAACACGAACCCCATTTCGGGGTTCGTCCTTCCACATAAGAT
>CAJWGB010000269.1 GCA_913031625.1 uncultured Planctomycetaceae bacterium
TGAGCACCATCATGGGATGACGACACTCATGAATCTTGGCACGCCAGAGTGCCAGTTGGTCTGACGAGAGTTCAATCTGAGGTTCGGTGCTGCTGAATTGCATCGCGCTGGAAGAGATTCCCTGTGACATCGTTTTTTGTAGTCCACCCTTTTTGGTTGCGAAAATCGCGCCGTTCGAAAAACGATCAGGCTCTGTGCTGTTAATGACTTCGGAGCGTGTACTTAACATTCCCGAATAAAAACTGTCTGCTTCCTTCCTTGAAAGACCGTCCCAGGCGTTTCGAACTGCGTCGTCGAGCGACAGCAACGGCCCTCCGATCGGTTTTAGTGGAAATGGACCAGGCAACAAAGCTTCCCGGACGACGGGAATTCCCTACTACCGGAAATCCCTACCACTCGTTGTTCGGGCGCATGAGCCTCATGGCGCGGCATCACTCAGTAGAGTGTGAGGCTTAATCATTCAAACCTACTCTCCCTCGCTCAGTACAGGTGGCGGCCATCACCGCACTCTGTAGTGCTCACGACTAACATGTCCCGAAAAGGGGGTGTCCTCTGTGGGAGATTCCCCACAGAACAGTATCCCATAGGAATTCCAGAGGAAGGAAGCAAATTGACCGGATGCCACTCAGTGCATTTTCCATGCCATAAGCAAAGGCTGGAGATTAGTGAGCCGACGAGCGGTTTCAGTCGAGCGTCGCACTGCAAATGTTGCAGTCATGGCGGAAAACTTTTCAGGGATTTCACGACCTCATCCGCACAACTGGCGGTTCACTTTCAATTCATACCTTGTCCATCCGTTGCCGGATAATGAGACGCGCGGCTATCACAGCGTCGACAATGATGCATTAACGCCTCATCAATGACTATCACCGTCCCCTTTCTCTTCTGGAAGCGTCTGCTGCTGCAACAAACCGACCGACAGTTGCGGAGCGCGCGGTATAATTGTGTGCCAGAGAATGGAGCAGGACCATGACGTTACAGCGGGAAAAGTCGCGGGTGGTCGTTATCGACGACGACCCGATTCTTCGAGAATCTTTGAAGCGATTTCTGAAAACGGCAGACACTGACGTCGACGTATTTGAGGACGCCGAGACGGCACTGCTGGAAATGGATGACGGTGTCGAAGTCGTACTGCTGGATCTTTTCCTTCCGGGTCAGCACGGCCTTCAGTGCCTTAAGCTTCTTCGGCGGCAGTACCCGGAGACCCGTGTGATCGTTGTTTCGAGCTCAACCGACCATCGAGATATCGTTGATGCGATCCAGGGGGCGCAGAAGACTTTCTGCAGAAGCCCGTCGACGCGGCGTCCGTTATTCAGGCTGTTATACGAGCACAGAACGCCGGCCAACACAGCAACCACGCACCAGCCAGTGAAAGGACGAGCAGTCGAACGACTCTGCTCGGGGCAGAGTTCACTCAAGCGCTGGATCGAGCAGCATCACTGAATTCAACCGTCATGCTGCTCGGCGAGAGCGGCACAGGAAAGTCCGCAGCAGCAAGGTGGATTCATGATCACAGTTCACGCGCGCGTTCCGATCTGGTTTCGCTGAACTGCGCCTCTCTGCCAGTCGAGCTGGCGGAGTCGGAACTGTTTGGCCACGTCCGCGGCGCCTTTACCGGAGCTGACCGAAATCGGCCCGGGAAAGTCGAACTGGCACACAAAGGTACTCTGTTTCTTGACGAGGTCGGCGACCTGCCTCCGTCGGTTCAGCCCAAGCTGCTGACATTTCTGCAAAACAGAGAAGCGAGCCGTGTTGGGAGCAATGAATTGTACTCTTCGGATGTTCGCATCATCGTGGCGACATATCGAGACCTTGTCTCGATGTGTGACGAGGGCCTCTTTCGAGAAGATTTGTTTTACCGCCTCAATGTTCTGCCCCTGACGCTGAGACCGCTGCGCGAGCGTCTGAGCGAAATCAGTGCTCTCGCAGAAATGCTGCTCCGCCGCATCGCTGACCGCTTCGGATGTCGACCTCCGGCACTGCGCAGCGATGCAGTTGCTGAGCTCCAGCGACATAAGTGGCCAGGAAACATCAGAGAACGGGAAAACGTTCTGGAGCGTGCGACAGCTTTCATTGATGGAGACGAGATTAGCGCAGGCGACATCAGATTTTCGCGAGTCCCCGGAAGAACCGCAGTAAGGTCTCAGACGCCAACTTTTCGCACACTGCACGCCGTGGAAAAAGACACGATCGAGCGAGCACTCGCCCGCTGCGGGGGTAACAAGGCTCTTACCGCAAGGAAGCTCGGAATCTGCGAACGGTCGATTTACAACAAGATCAAAAGATACGGAATCATTACAGATCAAACGGAGAGCGACTCTGACTGACCTCAGTGGCAAGGAGCTTGCCTCAGGAAACCTGTCTGCAGTGCAACGGAGACATGGAAGTCACAGATCGAGATGCTGCATCCAACTGACCATCCATATTTCTTTCGTCGCCCTGGCTGGCCGGGACGCCAAAACATCCTGCCCGACAGTGCCGAGAAAGAACTCGCCCCAAGACCGCCGGCAGTCACATACCCTCTGCGTCCACTCCTGACCCATCAGCATTACAAGGATCAAAGGCAGGCAGGTCGGTCTCAGCTTCTGCAGCATGCATGTTGAAGACAGCCCCGTGGAACCTGCCGGATGAAGACTGTCGCCATGGAAATTAACGCTGCCGATCAAGTAGCTCGAATGGAATGGGAGCAGAGTTTCAATGCTCTGCCCGACCACATCTGTATCCTCGACAAATCAGGGAAGATCCTGCGAGCAAACGAGTCAATGCGAAGCAGATTTGAGCCGCTTCACGGACCACTGGAAGGTCTCGACTATCGGCTGGTCTATTGTGGGACTGAAGATCCAAAACCTGCTCCACCCTGTGCTCGGGTTCTGGATGGCGGCCCTGCAATCACACTGGAAACCGCGCTACCAGCCGTACCTGGCTGGTTCGTTGTCTCGAGCTATCCGCTTCATCACACTGACGGAACGCAGTGGGGCGCGGTTTCTGTGGTAAAAGATGTCACAGAACGCAGACGCGCACAGCTTAGAGTTGACCAGCTGTTCGAATCGTCGATAGACATCCTGTGTGTACTGACACCTACCGGAGATCTAAAGCGAGTCAACAGCTCGTTTACCAACAGTTTCGGACCTGTCTGGGATACCGTGCAGGCCTCGATGCTGGATGTTGTTCACCAGGATCACCTGGACGAGACAAGGCAGCGCCTGAGGGGCCTGCAAAACGGAGTTGAAATTCGAGGATTCAAGAATCGCTGCAGAACGACTGACGGCAGCTACCGCTGGTTTTCGTGGAATATCCCTCCGGTCCTCGACGACACTGATGTGACCTGTGCTGTTGGGCGGGATGTGACCCAGAGGGAGCACGAAGAACAGCTTCTCAAGGTTGCCAGAGATCAGGCGGAATCCGCAGACAGAGCTAAGTCTGAATTCCTTGCCATCGTCAGCCACGAGATGCGAACTCCACTGCATGCGATCGCCGGTGCTCTCGATCTTGTTGACCCGTCAGATCTTTCGGCTGATGATCAGGGGCTACTCAAGACATGCCGCAAGGCATCAGACGTGCTCAGGCGTTTGATTGAGGACGTCCTTGACTGCTCAGGGATGGAAAGTGGCAGCCTTCGAATCAGACCACGCAGCTTTAACCCCGCCGACCTGATTCGGCAGGTCGTTCAGCCGTTTTCACAGCAGTCAGAGTTTCAGTCACTCGACTTCCATGTTGACGTCGCCTGCAGCACAAAACGGCTTAACGGGAATCCGGACCGATTCAGCCAGATCGTATCCAACCTTCTGTCCAACGCATTGAAATTCACGACTGAGGGTGCGGTGACGTTATTTCTGGAGAATCAGGATGTGGATGAATGCTCAACAAACATTCACGTTGTTGTCAGAGACACAGGCGTTGGGATCCCTGAGGATCACATCTCTCAAATCTTCAATATGTTTGCGCAGGTTGATAGTTCGTCGCGGCGGCAGTTTGGTGGCATGGGGCTCGGACTCTGGATCTGCCGTCACCTCGTCGATGAGATGCGAGGCAGAATCTGGGTGAACCCGGACTATCGGGACGGCGCAGAGTTTCACGTCCTGATCCCCTTCGAAATCGCCAATGACAATTCCATTCCGAAACCAGCCGCAGAAGAGCCAGGTGTTGGATCACTCAGGGTGCTGATTGCCGATGACGATTCTGTCGGGAGCCTGATCACATCTCGTATGCTCGCCAGTCTCGGCCATTCACCCGTGTGCTGTGACAATGGGCAGAAGGCACTTCAACTGATTGAATCCGGCAATGAGTTTGACCTGATCATGATGGACATCATGATGCCTGAAGTGGACGGGATAGAGGCATCCGAAGCAATTCGAAGAATGTCTGGAAGTGCCAGAACTGTCCCAATCGTGGCAGTAAGCGCACACGTCACGCAGAGAGACGCTGCAAGATGCAGATCTGCGGGAATGCAGGATTTTCTGGCCAAACCTTTCACAATCGCTGAGCTGTCACGATGTCTGCGTAAGAACGTGCCTGACAGGGAAGAATATCCAGCCTCGGTTGATCAAATGGCACTCATGGAACGTTGTGATAATGACCTTGAACTCGTGATTACTCTCGGGGACCTGCTTCGCCAGACTGCAGAATCTGAATTGTTGATCCTGAGGCGTGCAATCAACTCAAACGACACAGACACATTTCGACGTTCGACTCACAAACTTCGGGGAACAATGGGACAGATCTGCGCTCCACTCGCAGTTCAACTGGTTGAAGAGATCCGGAATGCGTACGTTCATAACCTGGAAAAAGCCACTTCCTTGAAGCAGGTAGACAATCTTGAAGCGGAGATCGATCGAGTGTGCTCAGCACTCGACGAAATTGCCGGCGAACGCAGCAACGGGAGAGGATAGGTCAAACCGGGACCTGCGTGCCGCGAATTGAATGACCTGATGATCAAACACGAAACACAAGAGGCGTGATCAGAATTGGGGCCGGGGGAGAATCTGGCAGAGCACCCCTTTGCGTGGCCACCGGAATACTCAGCAGTTCTGTCAGACTTCCGGTGAGCTCGGTTGTGCGATAGGCAGACAGATCAAGGTCGCAAACGGGAGCATCGAGACTGTCAGCAGGTTTTCATCTGACATTGCGGACTGAACTGCCAGATCAGGCCAGCGGATCAACCTTTTCTCCAGGACGGAACCGGCACAGCAGGATTCCACCGAAGTACAGGAAGATCAACGGGAACATCATCATCAGCATACTGGTCGGATCAGACGGCGTGAGCAGCATGGAAGCGATTGAAATGACGAGGACCGCCATCCGCCAGTTTTCCTTGTACCCTTCCACAGTAATCACACCAATTCGCTCAATAAACAGCATGACGAGCGGGAGTTGGAAGCTGATTCCAAACATCACTGGCAGCATGATCACGAGGCTGATGTATTCAGACAGTCGAGGCTGCAGAACGACGCCCAGCCACTTGTTGAAGCTGATCAGGAAGTCCAGCACGATCGGGAACACAAAATAGAAGCAGAAGAGGGCCCCCGACAGGAACAGGATGATACTCATCGGAAGATAAATACTGATGTACTTCCGCTCGTGTGGGTACAGGCCTGCCGCGACAAACTGCCAGACCTGGAAAAAGATCCATGGCGAACTCAGGATCAATCCTGACACCATGCTCACCTTCAGGTAGGTCATGAAGGCCTCTTCGACCTTATAGGTCACCGGATGGTTGTACCGGTCGGCAGCATCTCGCAGGATCTGAATATCCGGGGACTTGATGGTGATCTCGAGAGCATCCTTCTTCGAGTCATCCGCCTGAACTCCCTCAGCACCCACCTCTGCGTCCGGGTCGATCTTTCTGATCAGTTCCACGACCTCATCGGCAGACACCTGCACGCGCAGTTCATCGGGGGCGAGAGGAGCCTCGGGCTCTTCCTGCTCCGGCTCATTCTCTCCGTCCTGTACGGCTTTGTCGTCTGTCAGATAGGCCCACAGATCAAACCCGGAAATATCGTCTTTGGCCTCAATGTTGTTTCGTCGCAGGGCCGCATCAATCGGCTCGCGAAGGATGCCCACGACAATATTGCCGCAGAACAGCGAGATCACGACGCCAATGATCAGACCTATCAGTGCACGCCACACGTGAACGCGAAGCACTTCCAGGTGCTCGCCGAACGTCATCGTCGTGTCGTCAAAAAGGTCTCGATTACGAGGCATCGTCAGAACTCAGTCCTGTGGGGTTGCTGATAAATATCAAACTAGGTCTGGGTCAGCTCTCTGAAGCGGACAAGCAGATTCTGAGTCACTGGTCCCGGCCTGCCCGTGCCAATCGTACGACCATCCAGGCTGACAGCAGCAATCACTTCAGCTGCAGTCCCGGTCAGGAAACACTCATCTGCCACAAAAATGTCATGACGAACGAGAGCAGCTTCCTGGACTTCGATCCCCGCCTCCCGTGCGAGCCCCATGACTGCATTGCGAGTAATTCCCTCAAGGATGCCTGCTTCCGGCGGTGGTGTTTTAAGCACTCCATCTTTCACGATAAAGATATTGTCACCGGTGCACTCAGCCACTTCTCCCTTGTGGTTCAGCATCAGGGCTTCGACCGTTCCCGCATCGGTCCCTTCAATCTTCGCCATGATGTTGTTGAGGTAGTTAAGCGACTTAATCCTGGGGCTGAGTGCTGCCGAGTGATTGCGAATCGTGCTTGCAGTCACCAAAGCCAACCCGTTGTCGTACAACTCCTGAGGATAAAGGCTGATCGAATCTGCGATAATAATCGTCTGAGGGTTGGCCGTCCGGGCAGGATCGATCCCCAGCGTACCCGCTCCTCGCGTGACCACCAGTCGGACATATCCGTCCGTAATATTGTTGGCGGCTACCGTATCTCGCACCGCCTGAGTCATCTGTTCCGGTGTTTCAGGAATCTGAAGCCGAATCGATAGCGCACTTTCGTAGAGCCGATCAATGTGCTGCTTCTCCAGAAACACCTTGCCGCCGTACACTCGAATTCCCTCAAACACGCCATCACCGTACAGCAGCCCGTGATCAAACACGCTGACGGTGGCCTGTTCCTGAGGAACCAGTTTTCCGGAAAGGTAAATCTGTAAAGACATGGTCTCACTCACTGATTGGTTGTGGACGCGCCACAACGGAGGAGTGCAGGGAGCAATCAACTACGTTTCAGGTCGCCAAAATGTTCGACACGCGTCTCCCAGTTCGGCAGTTTCTCAGCAGCTGATGGCCTGCACAACGGTTATACCAATGGCACTTCCGTGAAGCACTTCGGGGCTCGTTCAAATCCGGCGCAGACAAAAAGTTCTGTCGTGACTGCCATAGATCTGGCGTAACCCATCTTCACACGTGCAATTGGTAAGGACACGCCACCCGGACCTTCCGAGCGGCTCATTACAGCGGGACGCGGGTTCGTTTGGCCTGCGGGCTCCAGTGCTGCTGATACTCATCGCCAAGCTGCATTCGAGTCAACTGGACGATCTGGTGAGTGTGTCCCACAAAATGAGGAACGGAGTGCATCACTGCTCCGCTGACTGTCACATCAAACCCCTGAATCTGCCGCTGTTCGGCCAGCATGGCGTCGTCCAGAGACCTGATCACTTCCTGCGCTGCTGCACACACCTGAGACAGATCATCCAGGAGTAGTTCAGCGGTCTGTTGTTCGGGAGATTCGAATTCTGCGGCACGATCCCGTGAACCATTCAGCTGAGGAACACCTTCCACGATCCACTGCTTGAGGTTGCCACGCAGGTGACGGAGCAGAATCCCAACGGAATTCATGCCTTCTGCCGGACGCCACCAAAGCTGTTCGTAGCTGAGTTGTCCGACACAGTGACGAATCCGATCCAGAGCTGTGTCCAGCAGCACGCTCCATTCGTGAGTGACCGCATCAACAGCAGAAAGACGTTGATCAGACATGACCTACTCCACTGCAGAACAGAGCTCTCGCTGCAGATTCACCACAGAGAACACAGAGATGCACGGAGTGAAATCAGACGACTCTGTTAGCGGTCGATCTCGCCCATGACGATATCCAGTGAACCGACAACCGCTGGAATGTCGGCAAGCGGAACACCTTCGCACAGTTTGTCAGTCACAGACAGGTTGCAGAAGCAGGAGCTCTTTGCCCGTGCACGAAACGGTTCCGCAGTACCATTGCCGACAATGTAGAAGCCCATCTGCCCGCGAGGGCACTCAGTCTCGAGGTATGCTTCGCCCTTTGGCAACTTGGTGTTGAACTTAAACTTCTCGCGGTGGGTTCCTTCGGCTTCGCTGTACTTCCTGATGGACTGCCGAACGAGGCTGATTGCCTGAACCACTTCCATCATTCGAACGTAGAAACGACACCAGTTGTCACCCAGAGTCACATCGACAGGAGCTTCCTTAAAGGGAGCAACCGGAATCTCAAACTCATAGTCTTCGTACATTCGAGTATAGATCGGCTCACCATCTCGACGCAGGTCGTAGTCAACACCACTGCCTCGAAGTACGGGGCCCGT
>CAJWGB010000270.1 GCA_913031625.1 uncultured Planctomycetaceae bacterium
GATTTCTGAAGAAGTGTCACCTCGTTTCCGGTGTGGTTCTACAGAAACCGGATTCCTGTTGAGACGGGCCATTGCGAGAAATACTGGCAGCAACCTACACCGAACATCGCCAGGGATTGTTTTCCCTTGCGCTGTCCGTCACGGGTGACCGCCAGCTTGCAGAAGATGCAGTTCAGTCAGCATTTGAGAAGCTGATCAGACTGTCCGCCAGCCCCAACGGCAATCCTGTCGCCTATGTCTTTTCCGCAGTCCGCAACGCGGCCCATGACTGTGTTCACCGAAACGGGAGTCCGCGACAGTCTCTATTTGTCGACTGCGAGGCAGTCACACCTGAGGCAAGTGCGGAAGCAGACGAACGACTTGCTGCGGTCCAGGCGGCCGTCATGAACCTGGAAGACGAAGAACGAGAAGTCGTCATTCTCAAAGCGTTCTCCGAGCTCACTTACGACTGTATCGGTCTGGTTCTGCAGGTTCCGGCCAAGACATGTGCGACTCGTTATCGTCGCGCCCTCCTGAAACTCGAAGAAAAACTGCGAGGTCAGATATGACACAGGATCGAACTCACCTGTCGAATGACGAACGGATTGCTTCGATGGAAAGCCTGTTAGGAAATCTGCCGTTGATGACCCCCTCGTCAACGCTCGACACAAGAGTGGCTGAGACCCTCGCAGCTGTGCCAGCAGCCTCTTTAAATAATGTTGATCGTCCAGTGAATCGGATTGCCCTGCTCGCCACGGCCGTCGCCTGTCTCCTGCTGGGAATAGCGCTTGGACGCACGTCAATTCCTGCCCAGCAATCTTCAGACAATCTTGCCAGGGACGATTCAGATGCGCAACAGCCGGAGGATTTAGATCAGTTACCTGAACAGCAGGACGTCCATCCGGGCCAGCTTGAACCTGCAATCACGATTGCACGAGAGAGTCCGGCGCAGATTTACCACGACATTTTTCAGGTACCACCAGTCGCGCTTAAGTGTGGCCTTGTGGGACTCAGTGTTCCGTCAGAAGCTTCCAGTGGAGATCGATGCCTCAACTGTCACACAGGCCGCGCCGACGCACATTCGAAATTCCGTAATCAGCACATGAAGCATCTCACACCTGATTCCTGCGGTCTGTGCCACGACACTCGGCGTGAGAACTCTTCGAAGCCGGAAATCCTCGGTGACCCACAGGAAGACGACAAGTCACTTCCGTTGTCGATGCTGTTCTCGGCGTGCGTTGTCGTGAATCACTGACGCTTGTTCAACGAGGCTCGTTACTCACCCCAGTTCTTCGTCGTCCGCGTCGGCGACCTCCGCCTGACGCTTTGTTTTTCGCGTCCGCTTCCATGCCACAAACAGCAGGCCGGCTGACAGCACCACCATGGGAACGCCAATCAGTGGTCGATAGAACAGCCATGCGACCCCAATTGTCAGGCTGCTGACAGCGACGGCAATGAGTCCCGCGATAATTGCAAACCCCGTCTCCGCAATGTTTCCAATGAATGGCAGGATGTCAGCAACGACGATGATGGGTTTAGCCAGCATCATCAGGCCGACGAAGATGGCGATCACTCCAACGCCACGGAAGATCCACGTCAGCATCTCTTCTTCGCGCTGCATCTCGTCCATCATTTCGACAGCAGAGACGGTGCCCATATTCAGACGTTCGAATTCCTTTCCGTGACTCGCGACGAACGCCTCAAAGGTGTCGCCTTTCTGTTTGGCAACGACACTGACGTCCGCTGGATTTGTCACCGTCAGCGTAATGCGACAATCTCCAATTTGAGGACTGCCCGGGTTCTCTGCGAGATACAGCATGCCGCCGGAAACTTTGATGCTCTCAACAAACTCGTCCGGGATGTTTTCGTCGGTCAAGGCAATCTTTTCCGGATTGTTGATCTGGCCAATCAGCGCTTTAGTCAACGTAAATCCACCCAGAGTGACTTTCGCCGCCTGCGACGACTTTGAGTCGATTGGCTTCTTCTTTGGATTGTCGATTTGCTCGCCCGTATTCCGAGTACGATTCGAGTTGAATTGGTCCGAGTCGATCAGTGAGTCAGACCAAACCTCTTCGTATGAGTACTCAGTGATCGTCTCTTTCCCGCCTCCGGTCTTCTTCCGTTCTCGGGATTGCTTGTTTTCCTTCCACTGATACATCTCCACTTTGCGATCGAGTCGAATGGCTGTGGTTTCATACTTCAGTTGTGTGTCAGTGACCTGATCCTCCGTTGTCGCATTTCCACTCAGGTGGACCAGTTTGCCGTCGTTTCCAGCTTCGGGCTGGTCGGCAGAGATTGAGGTCAGGTTTTCGCGGGCTTCGGCCACATCTTTGAGAGCATCCACTGCCCTCCCCTCGTTCCAGAACAGTCCGGCGATTCCTCCGATGAACAGCAGAATGCCCACGAGAATACCCTTCAATGCGCCGCCAATTCGGCTGAGGAATCCTTCGTGACTGGTTTCTGTAAACGATGGCATTTGAGTCTTTCAAACAGAGAGTTTTAATACCAGCAGCCAGTCTGATCCTTTTATCCTGACCTGCTGCTCAGCGGGTGAACCAAATATCAGATTCCGTCATTCCAACTGTCAAACACTGGTGCATAGTAAGGTAATTCATCCCGGGGGCCATCCGGATCAAAAGATTTCAGGCATTCGAATGATCGATTTCAAAACATATCAGCCGGACGGTATTGATGACGTTCTTGTTCTGCAGCTGCTGGGGCAGCTGGATGGAGATACGTCCGACTATCTGATTAAGTGTGTTCAGGAACACCTTGATGACGGCGCCCGAAAGATCATCCTCGACTGTGACTGCCTCGATTTCGCAACCAGCCTTGGCCTCGGCACGCTTGTACGGGCTGCAATGAGGGTCAATCGGGAGAGTGGTGAAGTCGTCCTGTGCAACGTGCGTGGCATCCTGGCCGAGCTGGTGCAGGTATCCCAACTCGGGCGACTCATGCATATCTACCCTGATGTGGATGATGCAGCAAAGAAACTGACCGGTTCCTGAGGCATCCGCCTCCTGAATCCTGCTTCGGCGTGCGAAAGACGAACACTTCCGGTTAGAATCTGAACTTCAGTTTCAGACAGGGAGTGAGGGTTCTCGTGCATAACTCGGGGTCACTGCAGCCAGCGTGTTTCCGCATCAGTGCGATTGTCGGCATTCTGATACTGAATGCTCCGCGCGTGGCAGGGGAAGACTCAGGCTACGCAACCGTCAGCCGAATTCTCGCGCAGCATTGCCTCGAATGCCATGGGCCGGATGCCAGCCAGCGAGAAGCAGAACTGCAGCTGCATCTGGCTGAGTCATCCACCATGCCTCTTGAGTCTGGCCAGACTGCCATTGTCCCCGGTCATCCGGACCAGAGTGAACTCATCACAAGAGTCACTGCAGTCGACGACTCAAGGATGCCGCCGGAAAAATCAGGCAGAGCGCTCAACGACAGTGAAGTTGAATTGCTGCGGAACTGGATTGCCAATGGTGCAGACTTTGAACAGCACTGGACTCAAATCAGCAACCCCACCACGGATCCGCCATCAGTCAAAGACTCCAGTCGAGTTCAACAGACGCTCGATCGATTCATCATCGCGCAGCATGAAGCTCATAGCCTCCCACCATTCGAAACCGCCGATCGTGTCACCCTGATTCGGCGTGTCTGGTTCGACCTTGCCGGACTGCCACCGACACCGGAAAGAGTTGCAGCATTCGTCAATGATGAATCACCAGACGCCTTTGCCAATGTCGTTGATGAACTACTTGCGTCACCTCTGTACGGCCAGCGCTGGGGACGTCACTGGATGGACGTTGTCCGTTACGGTGACTCCAACGGCAGCGATGAAAACCACGCCTACCCTCTCGCATGGCACTATCGCAATTACATCATTGACGCCCTGAACGACGATCTTCCCTTTGATCAGTTCGTTCGTGAACAGCTCGCCGGAGACCTGCTCACGGATAAAGAGAAGAGACCAACAAGCGTCACTGGCACCGGGTTTCTGGCGATCGGCACAAAGATCCTTGCCGAGCGAGACCCGGTCAAGAAGCAGGCAGACATCGTTGACGAACAGATTGACACCATTGGAAAAGCGCTGCTTGGGTTCACAATTTCCTGTGCACGCTGCCATGACCACAAGTTCGATCCGATTCCAACAGCAGACTACTACGCACTGGCAGGCATTCTTCACAGTACCACTCAGTCCACCGTTGAAGTTCCTCTGCCGGACTTCGAGCAGGAGACAAAGAGAATCAGAACGCTGCTGGACGAGATAAAGGCCGAACAGAAACGACTCAACAATCAGCTGCAGAAGACTCCCGGCGCTGTCATCGAACGCGAAGCGGAGGACTTTGACAGAGCGAACGTCCCCAGGATCCTTGACGGATATGGAAAGGGAATCGGCATCATCAGTGATCCCGGCGGCCAAAAGAACTTTGTGGAATGGGATTTTGAGATCCCTCAGGCCGGGGAGTATCTGATTTATCTCAGATATGCCGCAGAAGCTTCTCGACCGGGAGTCCTGTCGCTAAACGGCAACGTCGTCCGGAACGATGCCGTGAGCAAAATCACGGGCGGTTGGTATCCAACCCATCAACAGTGGTTCCAGGAATCAAAGACCGCATTCAGAGCCGGGCGCAACACGCTGAAGTTCACGTGCGAACCGACAATGTCGCATATCGATCGCCTGCGACTGGTTCGTGTGAGCAAAGACAACGCAAGGATGCTGGCACGAGTTGAGCAACTTGACCGGCAGCAGAAACAACTCGAGAAGCAAATGCCAGCCCCGATGAAGGTTATGGGTGTGGGTGACAGGAGCCCCATGAATGCAAAGATCTATCTCCGTGGCAGCCATCTCGACCCGGGACGGGAAATTCCACGAGGCTTTCCATGGGTCGCCGCCCCCGGGCGCAGTCCCGCTCCAATTCCGACAGACACTGCCTCCAGCACCAGTGGCCGCCTGCAACTGGCACAATGGATCACTGCCCCACAGGCCGGAGCCGGGCATCAGCTGGCTCGCGTAATTGTGAATCGAGTCTGGCAATGGCACTTCGGCCGTGGGATCGTGACAACACCCAACAACTTCGGATTGCAGGGAGCACTGCCAACACATCCTGATCTGCTGAACTGGCTGGCCACAGAGTTCATTCGAGACAGGTGGTCACTCAAGAACCTCCACCGCAGGATCCTTCTGTCATCCACATGGCAGCAGGCCTCTGTAACGCGTATCGGCCGCCAGGGGCGGCCCGAACTGTTCTACGGGTTCCAGCGTCGGCGACTCGAAGCGGAAGCGATTCGAGACACGCTTCTGTTCCATGCGGGCCGACTTGACACGAATCCCGCAAAGTCAATCGGCGGCGTAAAAAGTCAGGATCCGACTCCGGAAGATCTGCAGCGCAACGAAGACGTGCATCGTCACTCTGAGAAACGATCCGTCTTCCTGCCGGTTGTACGGTCCAACACCTACCGCTTTTTTTCTCTGTTTGACTTTCCAAATGCCAACACGTCCGTGGGTCGCCGAGGCACAACCACCATTCCCACGCAGGCACTGCTCATGATGAATGACCCATTCGTCATGGATCAGGCCCAACATCTTGCAAAACGTGTCCTGAGTTCATCTGATAAAGAGACCATGGTGCGCAACACATGGCTCCGCCTCTTCAGTCGGGCTCCAACGAAGAAGGAGAGTAAAGAGGCGGCACTGTTCCTTCGCAAGTACAGCAACACGATTGGGTCCGAGAATACTGAGGAACAGGCTTTCATTGCACTTTGCCATTCCCTGATTCTCTCGAGCGAGTTTATTCATGTGGAATAACCGTGGTTCAGCACAGGTCTCGCGCCGACATACCCTCAGCAGCATGTGTCTGGGGTTCGGCGGTCTGGCATTTCAGAGTCTGCTGGCTCAGGAAGCATCGTCAGTGCAGGGACCGCTTGCGGCGCAGCAACCTCACTTTGCCGCGCGCGCAAAGCGAGTCATTTTTCTGTTCATGCACGGCGGCCCCTCTCATGTGGACACATTTGATCCCAAGCCGCAGCTCCAAAAAGATGACGGGAAGAAACTGCCGTTTGAAGGCTCACGAGTAGTCTTTGCCAACCGCGGCAATCTGAAAGCCAGCCCATGGAAGTTTCGCCCGTGCGGAGAAGCGGGTCTGCCCATGAGTCAGCTCTGGCAGCACCTGCCGGCTGTTGCAGATGATCTATGCATGATTCATTCGATGTGCGAAACCAATGTCGCACATGGAGGAGCCTGCATGAAGCTGCATACAGGCGATGAAGCTCAGCTGAGACCATGTATGGGATCGTGGGTCAGCTACGGGCTGGGAACGGAGAACCAGAATCTGCCTTCGTTCATCACCATCTGCCCGACCTCTCTGCATGGCGGAATCGATAATTTCGGTCCGGCGTTTCTGCCGGCAATCCACGCTGGCGTGCCACTCGGAACACCCGGGTATCCGAATACTCCCGCAAAAGACGCCACGTTCGACTTTCTGAAGAACTCAGGCAGAACACGGCTACAACAGCGGCTGCAACTCGACCTGCTCCGTCAGTTACATCAGTCCCGTGGTGCCGGTGACACCGAACTGGAGGCACGACTCCAGTCATTCGAGCTCGCATTCCGTATGCAGACGGCAGCGCCGGAGGCCATGGACATTTCGGCAGAGTCAAGAGCGACCCAGCAAAAGTACGGACTTGATCAGCCGGAAACGCAGAACTTTGCGCGCGAGTGCCTGCTGGCGAGACGGTTTGCAGAACGAGGCGTCCGCTTCATCCAGGTAAGTCATGCTCATTCGCTTCCATTTAACAACGAGCAGTGGGACCAGCATTCCCACCTTGTGCGTGGCCATTCAATCAATGTGCGACAGATCGACCAACCGATTACAGCTCTGCTCACGGATCTGAAAGAACGGGGCCTGCTCGATGACACCCTCGTCATCTGGGGAGGCGAGTTTGGCCGGACACCCACGGTGCAGTCTGGAAAGGGCGAATTTGGACGAGATCATCATCCGGAAGGATTTACGATCTGGATGGCAGGCGGCGGCGTCAAAGGAGGCTTTCGGTACGGCAGCACTGACGAGTACGGGTATTACGCCACTGAAAACCGGTGCACAATCCATGACTTTCACGCCACGCTCCTGCATATCCTTGGGCTCGACCACACGCGTCTGACGTACCCCCAAAGCGGCCGCGACATCCGACTCACCGACGTCTTCGGCAACGTCGCAACAGACATTCTCGCCTGACGCCGGGCTGCCAATGAACCGATTCCTGAACGGTTGTAAGAGGAAAAAACAGGTGGAGCCCACCTGATTCATCGATCGACAGTGAATGATGTTTCGCCCGTCCAACGGCTTCAGCCTTATCGTCGCATTGATTGCGAAGAAACTTCTTAGTCCCCTAAGTCAAAATGTTTGAATATCGACGGATCATCGTGCCACGGAAGTATCGATCCATCAGAAAGTGATAACCAAATAACCCCCGGATCTACCGCAACTCGATTCACCACACGACACAAAGCTCCTTTAAGAAGGACACGATGCCTGTCATTGAACCGACATTCAAGATCGTTCTTCAATCGCAGTCTTTGGCCCGCTTTCAGACCGCACTCATAAACCTGACGGCGACCGGTGAGTCGCCAGTTTTTAATCGCGACGGAAATTGAAAACCTCACGATCAAAGAAAGCACTGCTAACGAGACGAGTGAATCAAGCAGAAACCTGACTCGATTCCAATTCAGGTCTTTTCCGGCTTGATTTGCTTTCTGGAGGAATAAACTTCTGAAATTCAAGTACTCAAAAAAAATCCAACATGGCCCCAGGAGCACCACAAGTAGGGCGGCATACATCCAGATCCCCGGTTCTGATCGCCATTTCCTCGCCACACCAGAGTAGACTCCGAATGACATCAGCATGTAGCCGGTGAAAACACCGGTCCCCCAGCCTTTTGGCAAGGAGAATGCGACAATCAACATGCAGAACCCCGACAAAAGTAGTCGCCGCCAATGACGTACCCATAGGTCGATCTGCGTGTCGTTGAGCAGAAATCTCACTCAGGCCCCCGCTCTTGAGTTTGTGCATCTGTCATCGAAATTCAAATCAGAATGCTTGAGTCTGTGGACAAAGATCCGCGACCACTCACATGCACCGTGAGCTGCAACTGCAGCCCTGCTGGTCATCGATCCTTATTTATGTTTCTAAATATCTTAACGGCGACCGCCAGGAGAACCGTCGGAATGAATATCGGCCATTTTTCACGAACGACCCACTGAGCAAACTCGTGTACTGACATACGGGATTTTTCTGTCTGTTGATTTCACACAAATACAAACAACGACATTGCGATCACGATTCATAGTACAATTCGGGTTGATGCTGAAGTCGAAACGCGGGTGGGATGAGGGAGAGGCAGGGGAGGCGGTTTTGGGGGGAGGAGGTTCTCA
>CAJWGB010000271.1 GCA_913031625.1 uncultured Planctomycetaceae bacterium
AGCATACCGACGAATGGAGACAGCAGGATCGGAGGTGCCATGCAGAGCACCACAGTGCTTACATAGATGGGGTGATTCTGTCGTTCCGTCAACTCCAGTGCGTAGTTGAGGAACATTCGAAAAGATACGGGCACGGCTCCGAGCAGAAAGTAGGCCAGCCAAAACCAATTGGCATCGGTGTACTCTGCAAGCACAAGGGCAACTCCAGGAGCAAATGCGGCACACAGGATCAGCCAGCGCAGAGCCGAACGGGTCCCTCTGGCATCCGCAAGTCGGCCGCTGAGCCAGCTAAACAAGGCTGCGGACAGGTTCTGGGCGATCACCCAGTACAACAGCATATGATTGTGGAAGCCGGCCTGATGCCGCCCAAGTCTCTGGTAATGCGGGAACAGAAGCTGCGCACAAACAAAGAGTGCTGCAAGACCGCACAGCCGCCGGAGATGACGATCCTGTCTCAGGAATCTGCCAGCTTCCCGCAACCGTTTTTTCAGTCGCAGTGCGGACTTCGGACCGGCCGGATCCGGATCTTCATGCAGCCGACGCACCACAAAACCAGCAAGAAAGAACATCGAGCCCGTGAACAGAAAGATGGCCGCAAACAGCGGCGGGTCGGATTCCGTCCACGGACGCAACAGCAGGAGTGCCATCAGGACAGCAACCGGAGACCCAACATACCCCGCAAGTGCCATCAGACTTCCGCGTTTCTCAGGAGCGATAAGCTTTCCCTGAATCGTGTTGAACGAAGCCTGGGCGACTCCATTCACACAGAAGAACAGGAGGTACGACGCCAGAAAGAAAATCACCAGAGGAGTCGAAGGAACACTGTCTACGAACAGCAGACCACCCAGACACAGGAACGGCAGACTCATCAGAGTCGTACAGCGAGCCAGCCAGCGTGTCTTGACCGGAGCATTTGCCAGTCGTTCGGAAAGTATCAACGGTGCCAGTGACTGACCGAACCGGTTGAGCGGAGGCAACATCCCTCTCACCCAGCCGGATCCGCTGATGCTGTCGAGGAAAGCGGGCATGATCACGCTTTCCGTCTTGAAGATCCATGCCGTCCGAAACAGGACCTGATGACTCACCAAAGTGTATATATTTCGACGTTCATGGTCGGATTCCGCGGTGCCCGAAGTCTCTTCGTCAGGCGGCGATTCCGTACCACTCATTCGCTGGCAATCACGAGAGCATCTTCGAACCGGGTGATCAGTTCCTCCGCAGGCTCACACCCCACACTGATTCGCAGAAGCCAGCGTGAGACTCCCTGAGTCTCCACATCATCCAACTCATCGTAGTGTGCCAGAATCGTGTACGGACAACACAGCGTAAAATGAGTACCAAGATTGGGCCCCTTGCAGACGCGAAGGCTGTCAAAGACGCCCGGCGTTTGAGAGGCCGCATCTTTCAGGACAATGGACAGCAGCCCGCCATATCCTGCATTCGTTTTCCGAATCGCTTCATAGGCCGGATCACCCTTTGGGTAGTACACCGACTCAACTGCATCGTGAGTCCTCAGCCAGTCAGCGAGTTGTTCTGCATTGTGGTTGATCGCGTGGGTGCGCTGACTGACATCATCTGAATTACGACACAGCACGGCCGCATCAACATCGGCAAGCGTCTCTTCAAACTCCGCTGCAAGTTGCTCACGCAGCGCCCCATAGTGCGCCCCTCTCGGATTCAGGACGAGGCTTCCCGCAAGCACATTACCATAGCCGCTGAAGTACTTCGTTAAACTTGTCACGACCAGATCAGCATAAGGCATTACGTCGACATTGCCGCAGGCTGCCAGAGTGTCGTCCACAACGACGAGGAAGTTGTACTCGTCCGCAAGCCTGCGAAGCCGCGCCAGATTGGGTGTCATGAGGAGCGGATTTGTCGGCACTTCACAGAACACGGCTGCTGGTGGTCGACTGTCACACTGTCTCGACAATTCGTCAAGGTCCAGATCACTGCCGACGGGGAAGAACAAATGCTCCGCACCAGGAAACCGTTGCTGAATCTTCAGAGTATCCACATACGGAAACCCAAACTGACAGGTGAACCTGTGCAGGGCAGCTGTGACCGTTCTCCATGCCGCCGCAACTGCCGCCATGCCAGACGGATACAGGAAGACGTCTTCCGGAGTGACGTCGTTTATTACCGCAACCCGCTCTCGGATAGTCTGCCTCTCACGAGTCTCTGAAATCGCAGCTGCTGCCTCCCGGAGGATCAATTCCGCAACCCGTGACGAGACATTCTCACCCGCGTGCTGCCAGTATTGGCGGAGCAGAGGGAGGCTGTCATGAGGCACCTGTACGCCAACAGCAGACTGTCCATCAAATGGCCTTAACTGTACACCGGATACACCGGCATTCTTTACGTACTCGCAGGCCCGCTGTGCGGCCTGAGCCGAAATGAACGGAAGCCCTCGCAGACTGTCGCTATGAAGCAATTTCCTGCACACCTCACTGACCAGTGGATGCAGACAAAAACGCGGGTACGCAGCCTGCAGCTTTGAATGGACAGCCTCGTCGCCCTCTTCGTAACCGATATTGTGTTCCCACAGGGGCAGACACGCGGACACGGCATGTTGGTCATCGGGCATTGGCAGCCCGAGTTGTTCGGACCTCGATCGTGGCTCTATAAGGAGGTTGACCGGCATTCTGTTATCCACGTGGCTCAGATATCGATGCCGTGATTCATTTCGAACGAAGGCTCCTCAAACGTCGGCCGTCCGACGAGTGTGGCGGGAACTCCTGCAAACGTGCAGTGCGCCGGAACATCTGTGAGGACAACACTGCCAGCCCCGATCTTGGCTCCCTCACCAATCTCTACGTTTCCCAGTATTTTTGCACCAGCGCCGATCAGAACGTTCTTTCGTACCTTGGGGTGACGGTCCCCCGTCGCCTTGCCGGTTCCACCCAGCGTGACCTCGTGCAGCATGGAGACGTTGTCCTCCACCACGGCAGTCTCACCAATGATCACGGACGTCCCGTGATCAATCAGAATCCCTTTCCCAATGCGAGCCGCTGGGTGAATGTCGATGGTAAAGCCTTCGGACACACGATTCTGAAGGTGGAGAGCGAGCAACTGCTGACCATTGTGCCACAACCAGTGCGAGACTCGATAGCTCGCCAGACCATGTACGCCCTTCATGTACAACAGTGGAACAAGGCAACAGGCAACCGCCGGGTCCCGTTCGCGAACCGCCACGATGTCTGCTCGAATCGCTTCGCCAATCTCAAGTGACGACGATAACGCCCTTGAAATAATCTCGCGAAGCTGCATGGCCGAGAGAGTCGGACTGGCCAGTTTCCCTGCGAGATGGAAACTCACGGCATCCTCAAATCGCTCATGGTTCAGGACAGTGGCATGCAGAAAACTGGCAAGCACTGGCTCCCGAGAGACATGCTGAGAGGCAGCGTCACGGATCGACTGCCATACGCATGTTTTTGGTTCGAAATCTGCAGGATCGGACATAAGAAACCAGGTGGGAAGAACGCGGATTTTTGCTGGATGCTGTTTTAGGCTGGTCTGAAGCGAACTTCAATTATCTGGACATCCTGCAGCACGCCAGGTTCCCGATCAACGGGTGGATGCGCCATTATCAAGAGAAAACTGCATTCCGCCCAGTCCCCGCAGTTTACTCGGTATACAGGTAAAACACTGGTAATCTGCAGGACTGGCCCGACCTCGTGTGAGGTGGACCACCATTCTGGTGAAATTCATTCAGTCCGCCTAGAATTCACACGGAGAACGAAATTCTTTCCCGGTAACTGCATCATCCATGGCGGAATCGGGAAGCATAGTTCTCTCCCGTCCCGTAGCCTCGCCATTCGGCAGTTCGCACGGAACCTTCACCATTCAGACAGGGAAACAGTGATGAACAAAATTCTGCGCAACCCATTCGTATTTCTAACGCTGGGCGCGATCCTCGGGGCAGGTGCAATGAACCTGCGTCCGCAACCGGAACTTAAAGCAAATTCAGCCCATGGAAACGACAAGTTCTCCATGTGCACCGTGCAAACCAGCATCCGAGGCACTGACGCCGTCTTCGTCCTCGACCATCTCACAGGCACACTGCGAGGCGGCTGGGTGGCCACAAACGGACAGTTTACAAACGCGTATCAGCGAAATGTCACTCAGGACTTTCAGCTGAACCCGGCGACTCCGGATCCGAAGTTCGCAATCGTATCGGGCTACGCTGCACTCGGCGGAACCGCCAACGCTGCCAATGGAATCGTCTACGTTGGGGAACTAACGTCGGGCTCTGTCGTCGCCTATGGCTTCGCTCAGCCAAACGCCCGAAATGCGGGCGTTCCGCTGGAACTGGTACGACTCGGTGCGTTCACCTTCCGAGACGCCCTCGGCAACTAAAACGCATTCCGGATGGCCAAAACGTCTCATGTGAAACCAGCCAGCAGCGCCAGTGACGGATCACTGCCCCCTGCTGGCCAGGACTTTCTTTTGTCGGCCACGGAGAACACTATAGCCCGAGTTCACTCTCAAGCCGCTGAAGACGCGCTTCAAGGTCCCCGACTGTTCCCTGCAGGCGATCAATGATGTCTCGTTGATCTCTGACCCGAGAGGTGAGAGCCTCAATGACTGACTCCGCCGGGGCTGTTCCCGCAACCGGCGCTGCCACCGCCGAAGATTGTTCCGCCGGGGCTGGAGCAGGAGCAGAACCAATGTCCATGCCTTCTCCATCGAGATAGAAAGTGTGATCCACTTCGATCCCCCGCCGATCCAGAGGACCGTTTGCCTGCAGGTAGCCCATGCCCTGGAGACCAGACAGTTCCTGTCGCAGTTGCTCCTGGCTTTCAATCTTAACCATGCGACTGGCGCGTGTTCGAAGCTCGCCCGGCTGTTGACGCCCCCGCAGCATCAATTCGGCAATGATCGCGAACTGAGCTTCAGAGAAATCAAACTTGTGACGCATATAGTGGCGATACCGAGCCGCTCGTCCTCCATCCGTGTAGACCTCAGCTACAATCAGGTCTTCTCTCAAGGCATCCAGAGCGTCCTGAACTTCTGCCTCAGAGTAGCTCACGACCGGGCTTCGATTGCTTTTCTGATTGCAACCGGTCGTCGCCGCCTTCAACGTCAATGGGTATTGCTCAGGAGTTGTGAACCCCTTCTCCATCAGCACGCCAAGCACTCGTCGCTGAATGCGAGGGATATCCCTGATCGTATTCTTTGGTTCGTCGTTCATGATTCATCCGCATCATTGTGTCTCAACGCGGAATCCTAGCCGTTGCCTGCGGAATTGTAAGGTGACGATTCGTGTGCAGGATCGATTTTGATCGTCTCGATCCCTGTCGTCCCGTGACCTCAGACGACACCGGCCAGCAAATGACCGTCGGCCCGCAAACGTTTACTCTTCGGCGTTCAGCTTCAGCAGCATGCGTTCCATCAATGCGACGATAACACGCTCCTGCCCAAGTTCCGGGAACTGACTCTGCTGCAAACGATGCCGCAGCCAGACCGCTTCGGTCTGAAGAGGGTTCTCCATCAGGGTGGCCGTCAGATAGGACAGCAAATTTCTCTCTTCGGAGGTGCGATCGAAGAACGCTTCACTCACCGCTCGCTGAATCTCTCTGTCCGCAGGACGTGGCCTGACGGTCGGGTCATCCTCCTCGGACTGAGACGCTGCATGCTGCGCGATCACCGTGCGGCCAAACAGCACAGGCATTGTTTTCTGCCAGTGTCGCCCAGCCGCCGAAAGGCTGTTGTGACCAGCGCGGTAGTCATTTCGAATCATCTCGATGTATTGCAGCAACTCTGCGAGATTGTGTTCTTTTCCGCGATACGAATCCCCATTCAGGAAACCTACAACGTTGGCTTCACTCTGAGTCCAGTCTCCGTAATTGAGTGAGTATTCCCGAAGAACGTTGGCGGTGGATACTCGTCGAATCGAAGAATAGCCCGTTTCTTTTCGCCGCTTCAGAATCTGTCTTCGCAGAAAAGAGCGATGGAATCGATCCGGAGTTGTCACATCAGACAACTCGCGAACAAACATCACAACGTCACCAGGCTGAGCCTTGACTGAGGTCGAAGGACGCATCTGGCTAAACGTTTCGTATGTGGCTTCAGTCTGCAGGACACCAATCGGAACGTACTGATCTCTGGTCACACGAAACACGGCCACTTTGTCGTACGGAGGTGCAACACTCAGCGCATGTGACTCACCCATGTCAATCATTGCAGACCCGAACCGAACCCGCTCAACTGTCCCGATGGAGTACAACAGACCGGATCGTTCCAGATTTACCCGCTGGGCGCTGGCTGAACCAGCCAGAATGAAGGCGAAAAAGATTGGGAAAACGGATTTCATAAGTGCACCTGAATGGAGTGAATTCCAGCGATGAGCTCAGTCTATTCAAACTCCGCTCGGGAACTACGAAAAAATGCCGCAGCCTCCGAAAGCGTGCAAACGACTGGAATTGTGCCAGGGATCGGTCTGATTCTGCGGGAAATCTGAACCGTCCCGTGTTGCCAATCGTCAACGCGTCGTCAGATCCCAAACACCGGTCGGATCAACAGCCATGTCGCCACAGTCAGCAGGGGAACGCCGATCAGGTTCAACAGAAACCCATAACGAACCATGTCTTGCACCTGAATGCGACCTGAACCAAACACGATCGCATTGGGCGGCGTCGCGATTGGCAGCATGAAGGCACAGCTGGTCGCCAGCGTGGCTGGAACCATCATCATCAACGGATTCAGCCCAAGCGCGACGCTCATCGTGATCAGCGTCGGTAGCAATGTGTTGACTGTCGCGACATTACTGGTCACTTCCGTCAGAAAGATCATCACCAGGCAAACACCGGCCACGATAATCCACGCCGGCTGCCCAGTCAGCAGTCCTTCCAGCTCACCCCCAAGCCATTCGGCAAGTCCAGTGACCCCGTACGCTTTCGCCAGTGCGAAGCCGCCACCAAACAACAACACGATATCCCATGGCAGCTTGACGGCCGTCTCCCAGTTCATCAGAGGAACTGATTTTCCATCCTCCGTCTTCGTGCCTGAAGGAATAAAAAACAACAGCACAGCGACAAGGATCGCCACAGTGGAGTCGTTAATGAATCCTGCCGGGTCAATTGAATCAGACACACCGAGTTGTCCAAACCACGCCGGTATCAGTTGTGACCAGCCAGGAATCAGACGATATGACCCAATATCCAGAGGGCGACGAAACAGCCATAACAGCGCTGTCAAAACAAACAGAATCAGCACCCGTCGTTCAGCGAACGTCATTCGACCGAGCTGATTCAACCGTTCCCGCAGTACAGTCCGTAGCCCCTCATCGTGTTCAGTCGCTCGAGGAAGTCGCCACGTCAGTACCAGCCAGATCATCAGCAGATACAGAACGCCAATTGGCATGCACGCCAACATCCACTGAGCCACCGAAATCTCGCGGGATACCGTAGCGTCGGTCGCTGGTTTGATCTGCGTCCGACCATCTGTCGAATCAGCTGAGTCATCCGCCCTACTCTGTGACGATTCGTTTTCTGGCGGCGGAGTGGTCGACTCGGCATAGATTGAAGCTGCAACAGTATTCGTTGGCGTGCCAACAATGGTCGTCATCCCTCCGACACTGGCGGAATATGCGATGCCCAGCAGTATGGGAACTGCGAGACGAGTCGCAAGCGCCTTCCCTTCCTCCCCACTTTCCTGCTCCAGAGTCTGCAGCAGTGCAAGAGCAATGGGGAGCATCATCAGCGTCGTAGCCGTGTTGCTGATCCACATCGACAATCCCCCGGTGGCAACGATGAATCCGAGAACAAGTCGTTTTGGCTGTGAACCGATTGCGGCCACGATTCGAAGTGCGATCCTGCGATGCAGACCCCACCGTTCAATGCTGAGCGCAATAAAGAAGCCACCAAGAAACAAAAACACGTTGTCATTGATAAACGCGGCGCTGACGGTTTTGGCATTCTGAATGCCAAGCAGCGGAAACAAAGCAAGCGGCAACAGACTGGTTGCCGCCAGTGGAATCACCTGGGACACCCATAGTGCCGCCATAAGAAACGTGACGGCAATCAGACGCATCGCCTCCGGGCGCATACCGTCGGGAACCGGACAGAACAACAGGACGACAAACGCTGCAAGAAATGCAGCAAGCCGGCCCGATGGCATTTTGGTTGGACGTTTGTCTGAAGTCATAAACTGTCCGAACTATGCCCCGGCCAGGCCTTCCTGAATGGCACTTTCGGGCAACTCGTTCCCCGTCAGCATCTTAAATTGAATCTGAAGCTGCTTCATAAACACCGCTTGCGGCGAAATGTAGTGCGCCCCCCGAGCCCGCGATTCTTCAGCAAATGGAGACTCGAGCGGATACCGAGTCAAATCGACAACGGTCAGCCCCTCCCGAATCAGCGAAGGATTAAGCTGGCCACGGCCCACCCCGCACTCGATCTCACCAGAC
>CAJWGB010000272.1 GCA_913031625.1 uncultured Planctomycetaceae bacterium
TCGCCGGCCTGCAGAGGTCCGGTCGTTTTCCTTACTCGGATGGTGAAGGTCGCGGTGTCGAAGTAGACCTGTTCGCCTCCCTTTAGCTTGGCCTTCCTGTCCGCTTTGATGTCGCCGACAACTTCAAACGGGGGATCGATTGGAAACTTTGATCGACTCGCTTCGCTCTTTGTGGAGGTGGAGTAGAAGTAGTTGCCGGTGGGGACGTTAAGGGTGACCTTCAGGTCCACCATATTTGCGTCCACGGGTGCGTAATCTGCCGTGATTGAAAGGCCACCGCCCTGCGGTCCAAAATTGAATCCGTTGTCCTGACCACCCAACTGTGGAAAATCCAGTTGGGCAACGGCAGCGCCGCACAAACACAGAAGTGCTGCGAAAGTATTGATGAACCGGGACATGGCGGGTTTCCGTAAATCTGGACGGTCTGAATCCACAGACGACGCGATATCTGCTGTCAGAATCGGCGTTAAGACATTATTGTCTTTCTCGACCTTGCAGGGAATTCAACGCCGTTTTGACCCCTGTTTCTATTGTTGCCGCAGCTTATCAAAAGCTTACCTGTTCCGGCCGGAATTGCGATTTCCCTGCCAAAAGTCCAGCAGATCCCGCCGATTGGGGTATTTTGCCGGGGAGGTGGCAAACGAGGCAAGGTGAATCGGTCAGCTGGTCTTTTCCAGCAGTTGAGTCACTCTGACTCACTCAGGGCCGTCTGGATGGCTGCCAGTAGCTCTTCTGGTTCGTCGGTCCCGAATTGAACGATTCTTCCGTTCTTCAGAGTCATGCTCACAACATTGAAGCCGGACACGTTAAAGAGCCAGCCGCGTTTGACTTTTCGAATCCCCCAACCGTGAAACCAGCGGGACTTAGTCGCTGAGACTTCCTCGACGTCTTCCAGAAGGACCGTCTTGCGAATGACTCCGATGCCGAAGGCAGCAGTCACCTCCGACGCAGTCACTGTGATCGTCAATGAATGAAACAAGATGAGCAATGTCGGAAATACCACAATCGGAAACACGACAATCCACCAGGGCGCATCCGAAGCAGCGATGGCAATGGCTGAGGGAATCAAGGCCCCAACCAACGGAAGCACCATGAGAACACGAATCAATGTTCCTGGCTGAGTATGCTGATAGCGATTCACTGGCTGCTATTTCAAATGCAGGTCTGCAAACTTCAGGTACTGCGCCCAGTCAAAGTCAGTCACATCGTGTTTGCCGGTCCGGATATGGTATCCGACGTCTGCATGGACCGGGTTATCGAGCTCCGGCAACTGATTGCTCGGCAGGCCCTTGCGCCCAAGCAATTCAAACACCGGGCCGGCATGGTAGAGCGACAGCATTTCACCACGAGGATCGGCCCACTGGTCACCTACCGCACTTGCCACGTACACGGCTCGAGGAGCAATGAGGGCCATCAGCATGTGATGGTCAACCGGCATTGCATCTTCGTTGTCGTTGTACTCTCGGTGCTTAAGGCAGAACCAGTGGGGGAAGGATGTGTTGATCCGTTTGACGGTTTCTCCAAAACGTCGCCGAGACAATGCCGCGCCTCCGCAGCCGCTGTTGTTGGAGATAACCATCCGGAATCGTGGGTCATTCGCGCCGGCCCAGAGAGATGTCTTGCCGAGTCGCGAATGACCGAACACGGCCACTCGTTCACCATCCACGAACCTGTCTACGATCAGAATGTCCAACGCTCGGCTCAACCCCCATGACCACGCACTGATTGAACCACCAGCATCCGATGCGCGGTCGCCTTCTCGGTCGGGCTCCGTAATTGCGTGGATGCCGTTCTTGAATTCATCGTGAAAATCAGGGTCGATGTCACCGTAGTAGATCGTGGCAAGTCCGTACCCTTTTTTCACGATCATTCGGGCTGCCCATCTCGACGCACTCTTACCGCGTGACGCTTCGGTTGCCCTGTTGTTGACGTTGCCTCGTTTGCTGTCGTTACGAACCCACGATTTGGTGATTGCGATGGCCGGGTCCGGATCAACAGAGTGGTTGCCGTGAAAGTTCAACCCGAGAAAACAGGGGACAGCAGATTTCGCTGCTGCGGGCGTGTAGACCAGCATGTCCATCGCCGGTCCGTTCCTGTCTTCAGTGAAGAAGATTCTCAGTTCACGTCTCAGTGTAAGTCCATCATGAACCGTCTGTCGGCTGCGTTCTTCAACACTGAGTTGGACTTCCCTGTCTGGCAAACGCCCAAAGACATGCTCCTGGAATAACTTCAGAATCTCAGGGCGTCGAATGTTATTCCAGTCGGCCGCTGAGGCAATCTTCTTCCCTGAGGCCGACGTGAGGAGTGACGGTAGTTCAAAATCAGGAACTTTTGCTTCGTCGTAATTGAACCCTTGTGGCTGACCAAATGTAGAAGGGCAAGCCACGACAAACAGCATGATGAAGACAGGAAGCAGCATTCTGCGCACGTGGATTCTCCGATGAAGCTGGACTGGAACAATTAAGACGCGGGTAATCTGTTGCCGTGGCTAATCGATTGTATCTCAACACTCTGCCGGGAACAGTCACGGGGCAACTTAAGTCTTCCCGGGCATCGGTTGTCGGCAGGTCTACTAAGCCCCCCACCCCGAGACGGCGCGTTCCCGGCTCTCAAGGCCCGACGACGGTCAGGTTACTTTGAACAGTTGAGACGTCGGACAAAGATATTGCGAAACCATGTTTCACTGTTGTGATCAGTCAGCATGATTCGCCCTTCCTGATTCTCACCGAATCCCGCACGGTTTCGGAATTTGCTGTTAGCGACGTGTGACTTCCAGTCTTCACCACTCAGCTGTTGATCAATCATGAGCTGCCCATTCACCCAGTGTTGAGTCCTGCCGCGACTCACGCGAATCTTGCCAACGTTCCACTCGCCAACGGGACTGAGTCTGGTTTCTTCTGCTTTGGGGAGAACAAGGTCATAGAGCGAACCTGTCAGGTGGTCGCGCGTCAGCTGCGGAAATGCACCATCATCAAGGATCTGATACTCCAGCCCAAGCCACGCTTTGTCGTACTGCTTAACGCGATACTTAATGCCATTGTTTCCTTTGGTGGAAACGCGAAACTCAAACCAAAGTTCAAAGTCGTTATAGACTTCTCGTGTCGCGATATTTCCTCCACGTCCTTTCAGGTGCAGGATTCCACCATCTTCAATGGCCCAGCCGTCGCCGACGGCGTCACCATTCAGCAGCTGCCACTGATCCAGTGATTTGCCTTCAAGCAGGTTTGTGAATTGGGCCCGAGCGGGCAGGGCCAGAATAACGAGAGACATTGGCAGCAGAATGGACTTCACGGTGGGCTCCAGGAGGAAGAATGACGAGCCCTCATGCTAACCGTGATCCGGCGCTCGCACAACGAACAGCAATGTTGCACATCACTCCTGAGACGCTTACTTCAGGTCATTCTTCCTGACGGAAACAAGTCTCTTCACAAGTGAGTCCTTGAATCTGTCTGCGAGCTCCGGCTGTTTCATGACGAGGTTATCGTACTGCTCCGGATCCGCCTTGAGGTCGAAAAGCTCCTGGCCGCCTTTGGCGTCTTCACCGTACTGGATGTAAGAGTACCGTTGCGTTCGAAGCAGGAATCCCTTCCGCATCGGCGCGACGCTGAATGCTGCATCACGTACTTCAGTATCAGGGTCCTCGAGAGTCGCTGAAATGTCTCGTCCCTGGATTCTGTCCGGGACAGACAGGCCACACAGTCTTGCAACGGTTGGGTAGAGGTCGATCAGCTCCACCAGACTGTGGCAGACGGCTGGCTGTCTGCCCGGAACACGTATGATCAACGGTACTTTCGCAGATTCATCCCGCAGGCTCACTTTGGCCCAGAAGTCGTGCTCGCCAAGGTGGTATCCATGATCGCTGGTGAAGATGACAATTGTCTGGTCCTCAAGTCCGTTGCGTTTCAGCTCCGCCATTACCTTGCCAACCTGAGCATCCATAAAGGCGACAGATGCGTAGTAGCCGCCGACGGCCTTTTTCTGCCTGCGCATGTCCATCTTCATATTCCTGCTGGTCTTGTAATTGATGCCGGGGCGAGGAATGTCGTCCCAGTCACCTTCCACTTTGGGTGGCAGCACCATTTTTTCGTAAGGCTTGAATGGCGGGTAGTAGGATCGTGGCGCGACAAACGGAACATGCGGACGAACGAATCCGACACCCAGCCAGAATGGCTCATCTTTGTGCGCCCGGATCAGCTCAATTGCTTTTCTGGAGGCCTTGCCGTCAGCGTGTACGTCGTCGTCGCCGTCCGCCTCCACAACGACAAACGTGTTGCCACCGACAACAGGTCGCTTTCCATCCGGATTCCCTTCGAGTGTCTCACCATCACCCGGAGCCTTCCATTCCGGTCCAGGTGTGTTGTAACGCTCAGTCCATGAGAGCGCGTCATCAGCGCCGTTGAAGTTGTCATGTCGCTTTGGGTCGGTCCCAAGCTCAACCCCGCCAGGCACTCCCATGTGATAGATCTTGCTGACGCGTGCTGTGTAGTACCCGTTGTTACGGAAGTGCTGAGGCCATGTCGCTCGGTCTCCAATGGCCGGCCGAGGGCTCTTGTATCCCAGGACTCCCGTTGCGTGTGGGTAATAGCCTGTCAGCATGGATGCGCGGGACGGCCCGCAGTATGTCGCCTGGCAAAATGCATTCGTATAGCGAACACCGGATGCAGCCAGTGCATCAATGTTCGGAGTGCTGCAGACTTTGTTGCCGTAACATGAGAGGGCCGTCGAAGTCAGATCATCAGAAATGATGAACAGCACATTCAGTGGCTGCTCTGCGGATGCGACTTTGGTTTGCGCTCCACAGATAATGGCAAACATGGCTACAGGGGCGAACCTGCTGCAACGAGTGATTCTTGAGAACATGACGGCGTCCGTAAACTCTGGCAATCTCGAAATGGCGAGGCCAGAGTAACACAATCGCCTCGATTAGTCGTCCAGCTCGTCTGTCAGTCTGTTGACCTCGCTGAGTGACCCGTCAATTGTTGCCTGGTCCGCGTCATCGACAAGCGCACGGACCGTATCCAGCCATCGGGCTGCAGTCGCCGATCGGGCAGCTCTGTAGTACCAATAACGTATCAGCAGCAGTTGAGCACGTTCCGGAGAACTGGCTGATTCCATGATTTGCTGCAGAGATGAATCACCGGCGGCGAGTTCCGGATAGATGAGGTGCAGTCCCTTCTGAGACGCTGCCAGTACTGCGGCAGATCCTTCCGCTCGCGATTCAGGATTTGCAGATTCGATCAATCCCCGATGATTCAGGTACGAGAGTTTCACGAGTTCACTCACGCGACGCAGGGCGTCAATACGATCAGGACCATAACCGTCCGCAAATCCAATCAGCAGATGAATGTGTACGGCATAGGCACGAGCAGTGTCTGCGTCCGGTTTTTCGCCGGTGAGGATTCGATCCCGCAAGTACGGTCCAAGTCGTTCGGTCAGGCTCTCTTCCGACTCCTTCTGCTCGCGGGTCAGGCTTCGAGGCTCAAATACCAGCGGAGGCAGCAGGGGCCTGCCGGGACCGGGTTCAGTGATTAGTCTGTCTGTGTCAGTTGAAACATCAATTGCGGCCAGTTTCCGGGTCATCACACTGAGCTGTCGCTTCATGAGCTTTGACTGATTCTGCAGAACCATGAGCGAAGCCTCACGCCCTTCGAACCGTCGAAATACAATCTCTTCGGCAACTCCGCCCGCCACCCAAACGACAAGGAATACGCTGGCCGCGAGGCCGGCGATTATGACAACTGCGCTGATGTTGCGTCGGGACAGGATGAACCCGTAGCCATCTTCTGGTTCATTATCAGGTGAGAATTCTGTTTCGTCTGATGCGACTGATGGGGATTTGGGGGGAGCGGGAGGTGGTTCAACGGGTTCAGGCTCTGCTTCCCGTGCCAGAACCTGCGCCGCTGCTTCTGCGATCGGGGACTGCGGAAACAGTTCCGGAGGCGCATCGTACGAATATTCGTTCCCGCCAGAGTTCTCAACACCATCTGATGAATGGGCGTCCGGCGATGGGATCGAGTAGATCTCCCCTGGCTCTTCGGTGGGCTCAAGGTCTTCCTCAGTCAGTGATTGTTCAGCCTGTGCATAGAACTGGCTCAGATCCGGCAATACTGTCGATGCCAGGCGAATGGGAAGGTCACGGACATCGTTCTGTGAGCTCTGAGGCGTTGCTGGCATCGGAATGTCGGTTGGCAAAGGCGGCAGGATCGATGCTTCGCCTGACTCGGAATCAACTGACTGCACGCCCCGGCGAGAAGAGATCTGCTTAAGACGCGACTTTCCTGCCAGTCGGTTCAAAAGCCGCGGAGTCTGATCGCCTGATTTCGTGTCTGACGAAACGCGGGTTTCAGCAATTACCTGGACAAGCAGACGGGTGGTTTCTCCGCCGTCTGCAGAACAGAGGGCGTCCGAATCGATGACCCCGCGTTCCAGCTTCTGTTGCAGCTTCTCAATACTGTATTCTTTGGACCAGCCCTGGTCCGTGCTTATGCGATACAAAGTCATAATCGTTGTCTGAAATCTTTTCAGATCGAACTGGAATCAGCCGCGAGTCTGGTAGTGTGTGTCGAGCCGGCTCGGGGACGCTAGTTTGGCCGTGGATACTGTGCAAGGATCCTGTCCTCATCAAAGCTGACTGCCACGAACTGCTTGCTTTCGCTGAAGCTGGCGGCCGCCGTCATTCCGTCGGCGGAGAAGGAAATCTGTTCAGGAATTCCCGGCAGGGACGTCTTCAGCTCTTCACTGCCCGAGAAGTCTGACTTCGCTTTGTGGAGTTTTCCCTGCTGTGTGACAAACACCAGTTGTGACGACTTGCCAAACCGTAGTACCGGAATGATGCCTTTCCCCTCGAAGACATTGCCCGCTACACGGAGACCATTCAGCTCAATAACTACCACTCGTCCGGTTGTGGTTCCAACGGCAAGGTAAGTTCCACTCTCATCAATGGCCATCGAACTGATGCCGGTTTCGGGCACCTTGATCAGACTTGAGATTTGGGTGTGTCCTTTGAGCTTTTTCTCTTCCAGCGAGTAGATGATCAGACGGCCTTTTGCATTTCCGATGAAGCAGAGTTTTTCATCCGGGCTCATTGTGAGTGCGCATCGTTCAGTGAAGTCCTTTAGCTTGTACGACTCGACTTCCTGACCACTCACAAGGTCGACCAATGCCGCATCTCCTCGTCGAGAGCACACCAATACTCGACTTCGGTCACTGTTAAATGCAACTCGAAAGGCGTCCACCTTCTTTAGTGGAGAAGGCTTGATTGCCTCGTCCTGCACCTCGGCAACCTGCGTCGAGTCAATCTGCATTGTCTTGCCGGGAGACAGCAGAAGCGCGTTGCCATTCTTCTGGTAGAGAATGCTGGTTCCGTCAGACTTCGACTTGAACTGGGTCGACAGTTCGCCCGTACTTGTGTCCCACACTTCAAGAACTCGACCGACTCGGCTGATCGTGACCTGATTGCCGTCGGGGCTGATTCCAATTGCCTTAACATTCCTGATTGGGAAATCCGGCGCCGATGGAACAAACTCCGCTGCCCCAAACCAGATCGCGGCGCCAATCATCGCGGCGACAACGCCGACCAGAGTTTTGGCACCTCCCGGGATCGTCCCAGCAATGACACTTGGAACCAGTGACGCAGCAACCTTCTTGAAGACGTTGGCTGCTTTTGCCTGCCGAGTCGACACGCCCAGTTTGGTGAGTGCTGCTTCTGCGGCTCTCCGAACCATCCGTTCACGATCGTTCAGCATTTCCTTCAACGGTGCTGGATTGGCCAGTTCGCCAATTTCGCCAATTGCATTGCACGCGTGATATCGGACTTCGGGGGCCTGGTCACGCAGCTGAGTCAGAATCTCAGGAAGAGCTGATTCGTGGCCAATCTGCCCCATGGCAATCAGAGCCTGACAGCGTACTGCACGACCGTCATGCAGTGCTTCCGCAAGAACATTCAGTGAGTTCCTGTCTCGCAGGGCGCCAAGTGCTCGTGCGGCTGCGGCGCGGAAGTCTTCTCCCCGTTCGCCGCTGACCATTTTTCGCAGGGTCGCAGCAACACTCAGGTCGCCAAGAAGACCAATGGTCTTTATGGCGGCCATTCTGGTCTCAGCATGCTCATTTTCCAGGAAGGGAGCGACCAGTGGAGCAGACTTCTTCTCTTTCAGTCTGCGAAGCGTCGAGATAGCGCGAAGACGAAGCTCTATGTCCTCTCCTTTGAGGAACTTCTCAAGTGTCTTCAAGGCAGTTGAGCCACCGGCTTTCCCGATAATCTCAAGCAGATACTCGATCGTCCCGGGATC
>CAJWGB010000273.1 GCA_913031625.1 uncultured Planctomycetaceae bacterium
CGGATCATAGTAGTGAGGCCGAATTCGGTTTAATGTGGCACTCACATTGGGATCCGACACGTAGTATGTGGCTTTGGCGAGGTGTCTCAGATTGGAACGTGTCGGTTTTAGTGTGCTGATCAACTGCTGGTAAATGTCGTGGACAGCAGTCCGTGGGACGCTGGCTGCCTTCGACACCAGTGCGGAAACGTACACACGCCTGTTGCCATGGATGCGGGCGACTCGGCTGAACACAGGGGAGGACTTCATGTCGGGTGGCGTGGAATAACTGACTGTTTCACTGGTGTTTGTCAGCGGGGTTGCTGCAACAACTTCGATTTCGATTGGACGAGTACCGCCGGCAATCCATTCGACGTGCGAAACCGCGGGGATGGGACTGGCGGAGAAGAATGCTTCAATCTCGTGGTTCACAACAGCGACCTGTGCCATTGGCTGCAGGAAACACTTGATATGCACAATCTGTTTCCTGTCGAGCCGCAGGTGTTCGAGTGTCCGTTGCAGACTCTCAAGTGTCCTGCGAGTTGCTGTTCCCAACTCACCTGGCTCCGCCTGCCCGGAAACGTAAACCACGTCACCCTGAGGCAGGACGCTTACGTGCGCCGGTTGCCCCTTCTTTCCTTTGTGAATGACAACACCTTCCAGCGTTGATCTGTGAGCAACAAACACCGCATCGATTGCCAGTCGCCGGCTGTTGGGCAGAGGAGTCTGGACGACTGAAATAGTCGGTTTGGCGTCCGGAGGAAACCAGTTGTTGAGGTATTGTCGAGTCGCCTTCGCAGTGGCAGTGTCTCGCGCATAAATACTCAGTCGCACAACGTCTGCAGGTCGAGAGCCGCAATCTTTAAGTGCTGCGTTCAACTGATCAAAGACAGACTTCTGTTCGTCCTGCAGACTGCCGGAGAATTCGTCTGCCGCCAGAAACTGACTCGTATGGCCAAGGGCTGCATTCTGAACGAGTGTGGCGGTGGTGCCTTCTGGTCCTGAAATCCGTTGAATTGATGGCTCTGCCGATTGGGGGAAGGTCAGTGCAAGCAGCAGACTGAAGAACGCCATGTCAAATCACCTCGTCACGGGGAAACATTCAGATCATAGAGGGTTTGTGGTGTCGAGTCCGTCTCTGTGGCGCAACGCATTGAAAAATGCTGTCGACAGAAGAACCCGCGTGAATCACGGTTGAATCAGATTCCGATTCATCTGTGCTTCAGAAACCTCTCTTTAGCGATACGTTAACAGACTCTCCTGCTGTTCGAACGGATCCTGTCGTTCGAAACCTGTCCCACCTCAACAGGAGTCCTGCCATGTCTCTCAGTCCTTCAATTCATCTCCCGCTGTCGTTGCTTTGAAGTCCGGTTTCAGGTCCAGGGCCAGGGACCGGAAGTTCCTGACGCGGTGCAACGTGATCATGTTCGAGTCGTGATTGTTATAAGGAAGCTTCGCTTTGCCGGACGTTGCTCCCGAATTCCAGGTGTAGTCGGCATAGTTGTTGTCTGCTCCGATACTGCTGCGAGAGAGGACCAGCAGATCATCGCCGACAATGACCGACGATGCGTAGTGAAACGATTCCAGTGGATTACGACTCATGGCCACACACCCTGCCTGGAACCAGTTCAATCCGTCAAGGCTGTAGCTCAACATGAGAATCCGACGGGTGTTTCCCGGGTTGCCTGAAAATCCTCGGTTCGCCAGCGGCTCGTGCGGCTGATATGGATCCGGAACCATTGACCCGCAGGTCCAGTAGAGTCCGGTCCGAGCGTCTTTGATGATGCGGAATTTATTCTGGCCTCCGGGCATCGGATAGAACTGAACGAAACGGTAAGTCAGTTCCTTTCCGTCGTCTTTCAGGTGGCACACAGATGTAAGTCCGGCGGTCAGTTGCACGTCGATCCGCGTTCGCAACAGCACATAAAGCTCGCCCCTGATTTCTATGACGTTGCCTTCCAGAAACCAGTTGCCGCCTCGATCACGTCCGTCCTTCCATTCGGTCGCGTTGCGGCTCAGCGAGGGAGTGTTTCTTGGCGGCTCCACCTTGTTCGACATCCTCCATGCGGTCGAATCGAGCAGGTCTTTTGAAAGATCACCGGCAACGACCAGAGAAGCCGACCCTTTGTCCATGTCTTCAAACGCGCGATAGATGAAACCGTTTCGGACATGCACCGGTGTGGCGGATCCGTGGTAGCGCGAATCTTTGAACAGGGTGACCGGTTTGGACCACGTCACGCCTTCGTCAGGCGACCGGATGATGCGGATGTCGCGTCGCAGAGGATCATTCCCGATCATGTAAAGCGACTTGTCCACGTAAAAGAGTGAGCCCCAGGTGATGCCGTTGGTTGAGATCTGTTGCCAGGTCTTTCCTCCGTCATCACTGGCTTTGATTTTGCAGTGATTGGGATAGTCGATCCCTCCTTCGTCTCCGGAGGTGGGGCGTTTCAACCAGAGCTCCATAGATGCGATCAGGCGACCGGACGGAAGTTGCAGGATATCCGGCGTACCCACACAAATGGCTTTGACCGGATCGGCCAGATCCCGAACCCGATGGACGACGACAAACTTCTGTGCAAGCGGGTCAACTGCGAATGTTGCCGGCAAACTGAGCGCGACAGAAAATGCGACGATAAGCTGGTGCAGGCGATTCATGGCTGGCTACTTCTCGGGGTGAATAAACTGCGGAGGAAACTCATTCCGGGGAGATCCGCTTTCGCGTCGTTGGCTGGATCCGTGGTTTCGTTTGAATCCCAGCGGAATCACGAGTCCGCCTGTCTCCCTGAGTTGCTGATGCAGAGCACGCCTCATCTGCGCGACGCGCTGCTGCTGGTCCTTTTGATGAATCAGGTTGACGCGTTCCTGCGGATCTGACTGAAGATCATAGAGCTCATCTGTGTCCCAGATCCCGTGATACTGAATGAGTTTGAAGCGATCTTCCCGCAGGCAAAACGTGGTCGGTGTTTGAGGAAAGGCGGGTTCCCAGTAGTACTCGTACAGGAGTGACTCCCGGTTTGCCTGCGAGTCGGGGTTGTTCAGCAACGGGTGGAGGCTCTTGCCGTCAATGGAGTCTGGGACGTCGAGCCCGGCCAGTTCCAGCATCGTGGGGGCGATATCGATGTTAGCGGCGAGGGCGTTGCATTCTGAGCCAGCTTTGATTGCATCAGGCCAGCAGGCCAGCAATGGAATTCGAATTGACTCTTCATAAGCACAGCGTTTGTCGATCAGCCCATGCTCGCCCCAGAAGTGTCCGCCGTCACTGGTGAACACAATCAGTGTGTTGCGATGGATCCCCTTGTCTTTGAGTTTGGCCCGCACTTTTCCAACGCTGTCGTCGATCGAGAGAATCATTTCACAGTAGTGTCGATACATCTCAGCGATGGTCTGGCCGGATCGACCGTGATACGGAAATTCAATTCCATGCCAGCTGTTTCTCTGATCACGGACCCACATGGGTTTCCCCAGATCATTCTCCTTCGTCTTAGCCATTGTGACGGGCGCGACAAATGGCTGATCGGCATAGCGATTCAGATGACGCGGGGCCGGGTCATACAGTCCGTGAACGCCTTTGTGGGACAGATACAACAGGAACGGTTTCGATGGATCGCACGCTGCGAGCCAGTCTGTTGCATAATCCGTCAGTTCATCGGTCATGTACTTCTTCTGCGTGACCACGCTTCCATTGACGTTTAGCTTTTGCCCTTTTGGAAAGTAGGTTCCCTGACCACGAAAGCTCACCCAGTGGTCAAAGCCGGGTCTCGCCGCATCGGTGGATCCTCCCATGTGCCATTTACCAATGAATGCCGCTTCGTAACCGGAGGCCTGCAGTTGCTGAGGAAACGTCTGAGTGCCCTCCGGCATCAGGTCTGAATTATTCACCACTCGGTGATGGTGCATGAATTGCCCCGTCAGGAATGATGCTCGAGATGGAGAACACAACGATGTTGTCACGAACGCGTTGTGGAACACCATCCCGTCCCTCGCGAGTTCGTCGATATGTGGCGTCTTGACGTACGGATGGTCCATGAATCCAAACACGTCATATCGAAGATCGTCGACCAGGATAAAGACGATGTTCGGACGCTCCGCAGCCTGAATTGCCGGAATCAACAGGCCTGTTGTAAACGCAAGAACGCGGAATGTTCTCAACGCGGCGGATGACTGTGGCGAGCGTTCTGGATGATCAGTTAATTGGGGCATGTGGTTCAGGCTTCTTCTTCAGGAGGTTCCGGCTCCTTTAATCGTTCAAACAGCCGCCTGATATCGCGAGCACCCAAAAAAGTAATGGCGACTGCCATGACTGCAAAGACTGCAGTAAAAAAGATGAAGATGATCTGCCAGAGAAGTTCCCATGTCATGCTGACGTTTCCTCCTGCGGTTGTGGCTTGTCCGGACAGGCAAAAGAGCCGACGATTGTCAGCACGATAGCGACTCCAACAGTGAACAATCCGATTTGCGGGCTCGTCAGGACTTCGGTCCATTCGCCTTCCTGAGTCCGATAACGCAGGCCAACGGCTTCCTGAATCGGCTGCAGTCCCAGGAGCATGAACAGGCCTGCAAGAAGTCCCAGCCATGCACCGACGGTGCTCGTTTTCTTCCAGTACAGCCCCAATAACAGTACCACCAGCGACCCTGTGAAATAGATTCCGCCACTGACGGCCATATAGTCCCAGATGTCTTCGCGCCCCGTGTAAAACATGCTCCAGTAGAGCACATAGCCGCCCATCGCAATGATCAGGATGCGAGTCAGTCTGACACGGGACTCCGTCGGAAACGGGCTCTTACGCAACGGGGCAACAATGTCCTGCGTGATCACTGAGCTCCATGTCAGGAAGTAAGAGTCATGAGTCGACATGAATGCGGCGATCATGCCGGCGGTGACCAGGCCAAGGAGCCCAACGGGCAACAGACGGCCAAGAAAAATCGGCATGGCGTAGAGATTGTTGATCGGCTTCTCGCCCAGAAACAGTTCCCTGAGGTCAGCGCCTTGCGGCGTGGCCACCATATAGACCAACGCACAGATACCCCAGAAGTAGGGGATCAGAAAGCGGATCGCAAATGAGACGGAAGACCATGAGTACTGAGTGCGGACGGCCTTTTCGCTCTCCATGGCGAGTGCTCGGGAAACAGCCGTGGGCCAGACCGCACTTCCGACCAGTCCCGCGGTGATCAGCATCCAGAAGACATACGTCCAGCCGAAACCGGAACCCTCGACGGTTGGGTCAAACCCGGGTGCTCCAAGCTGTTGTTCCACGGTCTCAAAGATTGTCGTCCAGCCGAGAGAACTGATCGCTATGAACGTCGCGACCAACAGGCCAAACGCCAGAACGACAAACTGAATGTAGTCGGTCAGGATGACGGAGATCATCCCTCCCAGTGTGGTGTAGGCAAGGACCAGTAACAGCAGGCCAGTCATGACCCACATCAACGCACTTCCTTCGCTGGAAAGCCCCGTCACACCGACGATGAACATGGAGCCCATCTTCAGGAACAGGCCCATGTTGAGGATTCCGGCCAGCACCAGCATCACCGCGCCCAGCACGCGAACGTTTTTGCTGAATCGTTTTTCGTAGAACTCGGGAATAGTCAGGACTTCCATCCGACGGAGAGGGCCCACGATCAGCCCGGTGAGCCCTACAAACAGAGTGCCCACGAATGCAATCAATGCCATATGGAAAGCTGCGAAGCCTCCCGTGAATCCCTTTTGAGCGGAATACATCACGGTCACCAGGCCCAACTCCGTTCCCGTCATGGTGGCGACACCAAGCCATGGGCCGACTTTTCGTCCTGCACCGATGTAGTTCTCCATGGAGCCTGCGTAGCGTTTGACCAGCAGGCCGATCACCAGTGATACAAGCAGGTAGACAACGACGATGACCGTATCGATCGCGCCGAAGTTCGTCTTGCTGAACGCTTCCTGAGCGGCTTCATTCATGGTGAGTGACTGCCGGAGAGATGACCTAAAGAAATGCATTGTTCAGGATCAGCAGCAGCCTCGCAATTCACTCCTGAAAACCCGGGATTGTGACTCCCGGCCGTTTGGGATTTTGATTCCCGCATCCTGCCTGCCCAGGCTTCGCTCGCCCCGGCTGACAACCTCAGGCTGCGAACCGTATGTTGTCGCCTTGAAGTCGAGATCCTCTCAGGTAATGCAATCCGGATGGCACTTTCGATAAGATTCTCCGAGGCATCTGGTCGATGTCGGGGTTGAGCCCGCGTCTTAAATTCCTTCCTGGTGGAGTCTGATTAATGACTGATTTCCTGTCCTTTAATGCTGATCAGGCTTCTCGACGTCGTTTCCTGCGGGCTCTTGGATTTGGTGCCGCAGCGATGGCACTCCCCTGTTGGTATGACACGCCGGGAGTATTCGCCGAAGAACTGACTTTGACTCCCTCCCAAACGGCTGGGCCGTACTATCCGGACAGGCTGCCGCTGGACACGGACAACGATCTGTTGATCGTGAACGATCGGATTACGCCGGCTGTCGGTACGATTGTTCACCTGAGCGGACGTGTGCTGGACGCCAAAGGAACTCCTGTTCGGAATGCTCTTGTTGAAATCTGGCAGGTGGACAGCAACGCGTCATACCTGCACACGAAATCGGGCCACCGCAAGAGACTGGATGCGAACTTCCAGGGCTTCGGTCGGTTCCTCACAAATCACAAAGGTGAATATTATTTCCGCACGATCAAGCCAGTGCCGTACACGGATGGCCCCGTGAGTCGAGCAAGCCACATTCACGTGGCGGTCAAGATCCCCGGACAGAAGATGTTTACGACTCAGTGCTACGTGAAGGGCGACAAAAAGAACGCCTCTGACCTGATTCTGAAACGCTTCACGGATCCGAAGGTTCGTGAGAACCTGATTGTTGACTTCAAGCCGATCAGGGGATCGAAGATCGGCGAGCTGGCCGGGAAGTTTGACATCGTGCTCGGTCTCACGCCTGAGGCATGATGGCTGCCAGCGTCTTGCTGGAAAGTGTTTTCAGTGGTGACTCCGTGTTCTCTGTAGTGACATCACCACAAAAGTCGCAGAGTCACACGGAGGTTACGGCAGGATCTTCAGTTGCTCTTCTTCGGGGAGCTTAAGGAATGCCTCAAAATCGTCGACAAACTCCTGCGGAGTCTGCTCAAACGTTTTTTCAAACGCGCCGCGCCAGCCGAGATCGTTGACCCGCGGGTGAAACTTCTTCAGTAAAACGTCCTGACCGTGACGGTGCATCAGGAGCAACGCAGCCCATGCGCCGCCCTCATATGCCAGCTCGCGACAGTCATCGTCGTAGGAGTCTGGCAACGCTGTCTCGCAGTCCTTTCGTTTTGACTTCACGATGTTGAGTCTGCTCAGCATGCGCTCCCGGAGTGACCGCCACGGGTGCGGTGAGTTATTCCAGCGTTTGAGGCCGCCGGACTTCCATAGTCGTTCGGCCGTCGTTTCTGCCATGGCCACAGCAGAGCCTTCCGTAAACCACACTGGCCCCATTTGTTTGCGACGTTCCTGGTGGTCTGCGGTTTGTATGAATGCGTGCTGAATTGAATGCCAGTACTCATGCAGGATGGTGACCTGTTCCCCTTCTCCCGGAATATCGAGCACACCTGCGAAGCCGAGCGGCAGTGAGGATGTCATACGGTGAAATCCCCACACCGCACCTCCGTTGTGGCCTGCACTTCCACGTGGACGACCGGATTCCAGCGCGTCAGCACCAATCTTTTGATACATCAGGAAACCATGTTCTTTGTTGCCGCTGTCCTGCTCACAGGATTTGCGAGTCATATGCCCCCGGGCAACGCGGCGGTCGCAGAATTTCTTCGCCAGAGCCACTGCTGCCGCGTGGTCAGTTCCCAGAATCCAATACTCCATACGACCGGAGGAACCCCATGTTTTAACAGCAGCTGCGAGCGTGTCACGAACTCCGTAAACAGCTGGTTTGGGGACATCGGATGCCGCAAGAACTTCTGTCTGGTTGGTCTGCTTTCTTCCAAACCGATGGACCTCGTCTGCCGGGGCGATCGGCAGGACTGCGAGTGCAGTCAGAATCAGAACGATGGAGTGCAAGCCGCGGCTGACCATAGGAAGAATCCGAACGATTTAGATGTCGAGTCACGTGAGGGGCTCCATCGTACGCGTCACTGCCTATAATTCCAGCAGTCTGCAAAGTCTCCGGTGGCTGGATTCTGGTGGAAAGATCTATGATGCGTGGGCAAACATTCTTTCTGGTGCTGACATTGTTGAGCAGCTCGCTGCTCACTGCCCAGGCAGACAATGCGAG
>CAJWGB010000274.1 GCA_913031625.1 uncultured Planctomycetaceae bacterium
TCATGGCCAACGCCGGAATTCCTTCTGCTCTGCTGGCGCACCTTGCCACGGAAGATTCTGAACTGGATCGACTGGCCGCCGCCTCGAAAAAACTGCAACTCAATGTTTGCGCGGATCATTTCGTTCATGTGGAACGTCTCGCAGCAGCAGCGGCGCGAAACGACACCGAATTCAACGTCATTGTGGATATCGATATTGGCATGGGGCGGACCGGGACTCGTCCCAGAATCGATGCACTCACGCTCGCAAAGGCGGCCGATCAACTGGACCGAATCAATGTTGCCGGAATCATGGGATACGAAGGCCACCTGCTGACGATCCCTGATCCGGAACAGAAGCGAGATCAGATTTTTGAAGCCATGAATCTGCTGGGGCAGTCTCGTGACGCCATTCTGAACGAAGGCCTGTTGTGCGACATTGTCAGTGCCGGCGGCAGTGGCTCATTCTGGATTACCGGTCAGCACGAGGCGCCCACCGAACTGCAGTGCGGCGGAGGAGCGTTTGGAGATTTGTTCTACCAGCGTACATGCGGGCTGACGGGTGTGACCTCGGCGCTGACAGTTGTGGCTCATGTCGTATCCCGTCCCTCACTGACGCGAGCTGTCATTAACTGCGGTCGTAAGGCGATCAATCCTGTCGTTTATCAGCCGGAAGTTGCAGGCGTAGACGGGACAACGGTGGAATCCCTGAGTGCGGAACACATCGTTCTTGCTCTCGATGGGCCGGCACGCGACCTTGCCATCGGAGATGAAGTCCGCCTGGCCCTCGGGTACTCTGATCACTCTATCCTGATGCACCGGGAAATCGAGATTTTCGAAGGTGGGCTGCAGGTTGATACCTGGCCCGTGATTCGCAACCAATAGCATGTTTGCACATGCAGACAAAGAAAGCAGACTCATCAAACATCTGAACGCACCATTTCTGAAACAGCTGCTGCTGGTAGCAGTTGTAGTCGTGACTCTGCCAGTGTCCGCAGAAGACAAAGGAGACCGCGAACTGCAGAAACGGATTCAGGATGCTCATGCTGAAAATGCTGATCACTGGATCTATAACGACATCGCCGCTGGATTCAAAAAAGCGAAACAAACCGGTAAGCCCCTGTTTGTGACGTTTCGCTGTGTGCCCTGCAAAGACTGCATGGGATTCGACGGAGAAGTCGCCAGCGGCAGTGAACGAGTTAAACTGCTTGCCGCGGATAAGTTCGTGTGCGTCCGCCAGGTTGAGATGAAGGGAGTCGATCTGTCGCTGTTTCAGTTTGATCACGACCTTAACTGGGCCGGGATGTTCCTGAATGCAGATGGGACGATCTATGCCCGTTACGGAACGCAGAGCGAAAAGGGCGCGGATGAGTACAACAGTGTGGAAGGCCTCATCAACACGATGAACCGAGTCCTGAAACTTCACGCCGGCTATCCTCGAAACGGAGCAACCCTCAAGGGGAAGCGTGCTGCGAAGAAACCATGGGGAACAGCCATGGACATGAAGACACTGCAGCCGAACCTGCGAAAGGGCGGACAGACAACTCGCAGCAACTGCATCCACTGCCACAATATCCATGATGCCGAACATGACTACTGGATCGAGCAGGATGGAAAGCTGTCGCATGATCGCCTGTGGCGTTATCCCCTGCCGGAGAACATCGGCCTGATGGTTGATAAGACGAATGGACGCAGTGTTGTCGCTGTGGCGAAAGACAGCCCCTCAGAATCAGCCGGCCTGCAGACCGGTGACGAAATCGATCTGATCAACGGCCAGGCCGTCTCTTCCATTGCTGATATTCAATGGGTATTGCACCACGTTCCGAACTCCAACAATCAACAGGTTGTACTGACACTTGCCAGCGGCGACGACGTAGCCGTGAAACTCAATCGTGGCTGGAAAGAAACCGATATCAGCTGGCGGGGAAGCATTTACTCCATCAGTCCTCGATTGCGAGTCTGGATGCCGCCGCTCAACAGCTTTCAACGCAAAGACGCGGGGCTGAAAGACAATGAGAATGCTCTGCTCGTTAAGTGGATCAACCGCGGCTCGCTGGCGGGTAAGGCGGCAGCGAAGGCCGGCCTGAAACAGGGGGACATTCTGCTCAAGGTCGATGGCAAAGAGGTGCCGTCGCTGCCACAAAAGCTGAACGCCTGGATCAAGCTCAACTATCAGGTTGGAGATACGCTTGAGATGCTGGTGTTGCGTAACGGGCGGGAGCAAACGGTACGAGTACCTCTGGTCGAATAGCTGATTGCCTGCACTCAATCATTTTCCGTTAAGAATACCATGCTCCCGCCAACAATTCGGTTCCTTTGCCTGACAGTCTGCAGCTGCGTTCTGTTGTGGTCACCTTCCTCAGTCGCCGGAACCCGGACATGGGATGGCAAATACGACACGTCTCAGATTGATCTGACGGTCGCGTACTTTGTCCCCTCCGATCGAACGCCACTTCACGATTGGCGAGACAGGGTCGATTACTTCTGTAAACGGATTGAGCAGTTTCACGCTCGCGAGTTTCAGGGCCAGTCGACACTGACGACTCACGTGCACGCCACTCCGGTTGTTTCGACAAAGACAACAGCCGCTTTGCGGCCTGGAGATGCGAACGCGATCTGGCGGCGAACGCTTTCAGAAACAGACCGCGTGATTGGGTTTCAGCAGAAGGAGCATAAGGGGTTTCCGATCCTGCTGGTGCTCAGTGACATCAACTGGCGTCCGCTTGACGACTTTTATCGCCTCCAGCCCAAAGACGGCAAACTGGTGTTTGAGGGCATCAATAACAGAGGCATTCACCATCCGGGTGCCCAGTCCGGAGGAGCGCGGGCAGCCTACTTTTCACGACAGGGGTTTGGCTGGGGGCTGGTCAGTGCTGATGGGTGGCGAGTTCCGTATCGTGGGTCTGACTGCGTGATTTACCATGAAGGCTGCGGTCATACCGTAGGCCTCCCTCACCCGGAACCTCAGAACGGTTCAGTGATGTCACTTGCTCAGTATCGTGGCTGGCTCAGTGAGTCATGGCTCGACAAGGAGCAAAAGGTCCGAATGGCATGGGAGCCAGGTGAGGCACCGGACGACCTGCAGATGCAATTGTTCACAAAGTTCACTGCGATTCAGGAGCCTGCCGTTCCTCGCCCCGGAACTCCGGTCCGGCTGAAGCTCACATGGCCCGAGGCCTGTCAGGTTGAATCCGTTCGCGTTCGGTTTCAGACGAGCGTTCACGGACCGTGGCAGGATTCGATTCAGGAAGAGCCTGGAGAGCTTGCGCCCGGTTCTGTACCGCTGGGAAGCTTTGAACGTGAGACTCCCGTGGGCTATCGGGTTGATGCGAAACTAAAAACGGGGGAGACAGCAGAGATCTGGGGATACTTCCAGGTCCGTACTGACCAGTCGCGCCCCCTGATTCCTCACGAACCAAGTCGAGACCTGCAGCGCTCTGCCGGGGTGGCTTCTGTTGTAATTCCAGTAGTTTATCGGGAAGTAAACCTGCTGGCAGAGCCAGCCGAGTGCTGGAGCAAAGGACAGTGGACCGTTGACCGTGATCTGCAGGCTGCGGGCAGAATGGCTCTGGTGAGTCCAAAGTCATATGGAGCCCGGCTGGAGATTCCCTACGCTCCGCCCGAAGAGTATCGCGTTACTGTTGTCGCAGAGCCGATTGACGAACCGCATGCGCTGACTCTGGGGCTGAGCAGCGCAGGGAATCGCTTCATGTGTCTGTTCGGATTCTGGCGAGACAACAAATTCCGCAGTGCCATTGAGAACATCGATGGGCAGAATGTCGGAAACGAATCTACGATCGAAGGAAGCCTGTTTAAGCGGGGCCGCATCTCGCAGATCAGTGTGACTGTTCGAAAAACGGGCGTGCAGATGATGGTTGATGGGAATCAGATCGTGAACTGGCAGGGGCGTCCGGAACAACTCACACTCGGGGATTACTGGAATACACCCGACAGCTCTTCGATCTTTGTCGGAGCCTACCACAGCAGGTTTCGCATCTACCGAGTCACCGTGGACGAATTGTCCAAACGGAAGCCCGGTCAGTCGCTGACAGAGTTGGTTCGCGCGATCAGCTATGCCCGCAATGCGTTACGCGACGCGTTGGCAACGGGTGATACTGAAACTGCTCACAGCATCATTGAGAAAGCGACTCCAGGACTGTCATCATTGACTGAGGCAGCCATGGCTGCAGGGCTCAGAGGCGCAAAGCTGAAGTCCGTGGAAGACGCAGTCAACGATCTTACAACATTGTTTACCGCTGTTGAGGATGAAACGCATGGGGGCGCGAGCGCAACCTGGAATTCGGTCTCAGCGCGCGTTAATACGGCTGTCCTTGCGTTGTTTCGCTCGACAAAGACGGGGGAGTAACATGGCTGGAACCAGTTCTGCTCATTGAATCCGGACCTCCATGGCTCCCGACTTCGTTCTCTCTCTGTCAGAAGGGCCCGGAATGTCTGCTGACACACCGGACCCTCCCTTTCTCGCTGTGATATTCACCTCGAAACACAGCGGGCAGGACGTCGAGGAGTATGGGCGGGTGGCCGATCGGATGATTGAACTGGCGGCTCAGCAGGACGGTTATCTGGGCATTGAATCGGCTCGGTCAGAGAACGGGCCCGGCATTACGGTTTCGTATTGGCGCGACGAAGAGTGTATCAATGCGTGGTATCGCAATGCGGAGCACCGGGACGCCCGGCGGAGAGGTCGTGAGAAGTGGTACGAACACTTTCATCTCCGTGTGGCCCAGGTTCACCGGACCTACAGCAGCCAGCCCCGCGTGGAGGAAACGTGATAAACCTTGCTTCTTCATCTTTGGCGGTGAGTTGACTGTGGTGGGATTCGCCAGGACTCCGTTGCCATTGGGACTTCTCGTTGTGGGCGAGTCTCCAGACCAGCCTACGGGATGACCGAAGGTCTTCATCCACTTCCAGGGCTGGAATGCGACACATTTGTGGCGGTCCGGAGACCGCACCAAACGGTTGGTTGAATCAATGTTTGTAGGTCAGGTTTCAACCTGACCTACCGCAGAGACATCGCAGTAACGCAGGTCTACCTTGCCTTAATGTCGTAACATAGGAGTTCATCCTGGTCTCGCAGGTAGAGTTTGCCATCCTGAATCACGGGATGAGGCCAGCTCTTGCCATTGCGGGAGGCAATCCGAAACGTGCTCTTCAGGTTGTAGTCCGATTCCGATGCTTCGATCAGGGCCATCACACCGTCTTCGTATCGGAAGTACAGATGCCCGTCGGCAAACACGACCGCTGCGCTGCCGGATCCGGCACCTCGAGTCTTTGCCCACTGGCTGCGTCCCGATCGCATATCGACACAGACCGGGAACCCGTTATTGTGACCGTGGCCGAAGTAGAGTTTTTGACCGAGCAGAATCACACCGCCGTGGTGGTTCTGCAGCTCCCGGGACTGTTTGTACCAGACTTCACTGGCTCGCAGGCGGGTGCCGCTGCGAGCGATCCGCAGCAGCGCTGCTCCCCCGTCGTTGTATCCGCTTGTGCAGAAAACGTAGTCGCCTGAGATGACAGGCGTTGGGACATTGGCAGTCGTGTTGGCGACGCGATTGTAGTTCCACAAAGGTCGACCATCTTTGGCGGCGACGCTGACGATGCCCCGACCAATCAGCTGAACATACTGTTTGATGCCGCCGCAGTTGGCGACCACGATCGAAGAATAGCCAGCCCCGTCCTTTCCGGCATTACCCAGACGCCCCTGCTGAAACGGAGTCTTCCACAGAGTGCGCCCCGTTCGTTTGTCCAAAGAGGCAATGATTGCGGAATCGCTCCCCGGCGTGACCACCAGACTGTTGCCGTCGACCAGTGGTGATTCGCTATAGCCCCACTGAGACATCATACTGCCGCTAAAATCACGGCTGAAATTTTTCTGCCAGGCAATCTGTCCGGTCTCTGCATTACATGCTGCAAGGTCACCGCTGTGACTCATACCAAATACGAGGCCGGATTCCGGGTCAACGGTGGGTGTGCAGTTTGGATTGTCTCCCCCGCCAATGGCGACGGACCAGACCGGTGAGCCGTCGCTGAGGTTGACGCAGACCAGATGCGTCTGACCATCTTTCTTCCCCATCGAGTAGATCCTGCCGTTTGCGATGGAGACGCTGGACATGCCACTGCCAAGGCCGCGGTTACGCCATGCGAGGTTGGGCCCGCCTTCGGGCCACGCGGTCATCAATCCTTTTTCGGTCGAAATACCGTCTCGATTTGGTCCTCGCCACTGGTACCAGTCAGCGGCTGAAACGACCGAAAAACAGGTCAGGGCAACAATTGCAGGAAGTTGTGTCCTGAAACGCTTCATTGGGGTCTTTCCATGAAGGAGCATCTAATTGTGAAGGACGACATGCAGGAATAACAAGGCGTAATCACTGATGCTGCGGAGTGGTTTCCGTGTGTCCTTGCCGACCGAACGCAATGCCATAACGCAGGTTTAACACTTCAAACGCATTTCGGACAGAGCGGTCCCAGGGGAAATGATTAACCTGCAGCCTCGTTACCTTAGCCTCCGGCTAAGGTCGGCTTCCGTTGAATATTTGCAGGTCTCGGTATCGAACCGAGCGGGCCGGCCGTATGAAAGCCAGCTGGACACCTGTCGCACCTGCAGTGAGTAGTCCCGGATGGAGTTGAGCCACCAGTCAGGATGGCTGCATTTGAACCAGCGGTCTCGTGCTCCCGAAGCACGCGGATTAGCCACGCTTTCCCACACCCTGATTTTGGTTAAGAACACCGAGGGGGATTCGAACCTACGTTGCCGCATTACAAGTGCGGAGTCCTCGCCGCTGGACGGACAGGGCACAAAAAGAACTCGATGCCGAACGACACCGAGCCTTTGCTGTGGACGCAGACGTGACAGTGTCAACAACGCCACACTGGCATCGGACTAACGGATGGAGTCCATACCATCGTCATCGATGTCTGAATTTGTACGGTTGATGTTGAAGTCGTCATGATTCTGAATTCTGTGTCAGAATTTATGTGCTCAGCCTGGACGCAGGCACCCTCAATCGGTTCGCGCGTTTTGGAAAAAACAGGCGAGTCGTGGGTGTGAACCCACTGGCTCGCGGGTCAGTGAGCAGCGGCCGTACAAGGAACCAGGCTTTGACGTCTTACGTCGTTCACAACCGCCATTGTCGCACATTCTGTCCGTTGCAACAGGGATCGCCGCAAGCCATTCCGGACTGCTTCAAAGCGCACAAAAAAAGCCGTGTCAGTTCCTGACACGGCTTGAGTCCTCAGCGAGTGTTAGCGCTTATGCTTCTTCACTGTTCTGCCCTGCTTTGCGCCGACGTCGGATCCATGCTCCGCCCATCAGTCCTCCGACGGCCAGCATCAGCAGGCTGGCAGGTTCCGGAACAACGGGTGTGTCGCCAGGGTGATCGGGATGACCTGGATCGTCGGCCCATGGGTCATCGTCGCCATCCGGGTAGTCCGGGGTATCAACCGGGCACCATGCGTCTGGAGCGTCGTGATCAGTGAAGTAGCCATCGTCGCCACCGCTGTTTCCTCCTGAGTTTGCTCCTGAGTTTCCGCCTGAGTTTGCTCCTGAGTTCGCTCCGCTGTTGGAACCGGAGTTGTTTCCGCTGTTGGCACCGGAGTTGTTGCCGTTGTTAGAACCGGAGTTGTTTCCGCTGTTGGAACCGGAGTTGTTGCCTTCGTTTCCGTTCTGATTTCCGTTACCGCTTCCGCCGCCGTACCCAGAACCGCCGCCTCCATTGCCGCCGCCGTATCCAGAACCGCCGCCCTGGTCGCCGCCTCCCTGGTTGCCGCCGCCCTGGTTGCCGCCGCCCTGGTTGCCGCCGCCCTGGTTGCCGCCGCCATAGTTACCACGTTGGCCGCCGTCTCCGTCTCCGTCATGTCCATGTCGATGACCGTCTCCACCGCCGTAAGAACCTCGGCCACCTTTATCTGGCATCCGGGAGTATCCGTGTTTGCCATCACCCTTACCGCCTTTACCGCCGTTCCCGGAACCGCTGCCTGATCCTGTACCAGATCCACTGCCTGAACCACTGGCACTCGCACTTGAGCTTGTGGCGTTGCTGTTGCTGTTGTTGTTGTTGTTGGTATTGGTATTGTGGTCTTCGTTGTTGTTGGTGATACGACCATCGACATCCGTTTCAATGGTGATGTTCGTACCGTTGCTGCTCTGATTGTCATTGGCCAGAGCTGCAAACAGGCCGGCCGCTGCAAGGCCACTGCCCTGACCGCTGCCGAATCCACCGGCGGTGCCCTGTCCAAAACCACCACC
>CAJWGB010000275.1 GCA_913031625.1 uncultured Planctomycetaceae bacterium
CATGATGTTCAAGCTCGCTCAGAGTGCCTCAAAGAAGCAGAGAAGAATTCGTGGGCACCATCACATGCCGCACGTGATCCGAGGCGTCAGATTCGTCGACGGTATCAGCGAACATCAGCTCAAAGAAGAAGAACTCACAAATTCACAGACTGGAACATTTCAAACCGATATCGTCCCATGATTCAGATTCTCGGAACACAACATTTGCAAGTAACTCTTCGCCTCGGTTAGCCACTGTTGGTGAGTGAAACACCCTTAATCGATCCGCCGCAGTCTTGGCGGCGTCAGAGGCGGTCACTTAATTCCTGAAGTCGAGTGACTTGCTGGCAGAATTTCGGTGCTAGCCGATTGGGAAACTTGTGTCAGAGCGGAACGAGCAGCCTGCAAAGAAGGGTCAAGGGACCTAGCGTTCTCAAGATGAGTCACAGCGTCACTCTCTCGCCCAGACCGAAGGAGTAGCAGGCCTATATTCTGATGCGCTGCAGCAACCCCAACCGAGTCCTCAAAAAGACGGAACGCCGCTTCAAAGTCTCCCTCCGCTGCATTCACCATGGCAAGGTTAATTGCCGCCTGGTCATGCTCTGGATTCTGCTTGAGAGCACGATTCAGCAACATTCTGGCCTCGTCATGGCGACCCTGCGTGTAGCGAAAATATGCAAAGTCATTCAGGAGGTTTGCGTTCGGAGTCTGCTCCGCCATTGCTCGCCGGTATTCCTGCTCAGCAAGACCAAATTGTCCCTGTCGGTCGTACAGCACGGCGAGCGGGTGAGCAAGCCCTCGAATTTGCGGATCCAGTTCGCGAGCTTTTTTGAGCTGAGCAACCGCATGTGCATCTCGCTCGCTCGCCGCCAGACCAAGCCCTGTCTCTCGGCAAACACGTGCTTGGTCTTTGGCCGACAATTCGGCCTGTTGCCCCGCCGCCCGGCCAAGTCCCGAGTGTGAGTAATCTGAAACTGAAGCACAGCCAGCCAACGCAGTGAAGATTGCAGTAATGGCCACAGATTTGAGTGATGCGTTCAGGTTCATCATTCGACCTCGATCTCGTCTGGTCAGCATTTCGATTGCCTCTGGCCACAATTTAGAATCCGCGACCGCCACCGAATCCGCCACCGAATCCGCCACCGAATCCGCCACCGAATCCGCCACCGAATCCGGCACCGAATCCGCCGCCCAATCCACCGCCGCGTCCACCGCCGCGTCCACCCCCGAGAAACAGAAAGTTAAACACGCGAGGGGCCTCGACGCCTCGTGTACCGAGCGGCTTCACGGGGCCCAGTTGAACTCTCGAATCGGCGGCTGCAACACCCTCCTCTTGCAGGGCTGACACGACGGCAAGTCGACGGGCGGTATTCAGCTGAATCGTACGGGCGGTTGCTTCCGCCAGAGTCTCGTCATACGCTGGTTGGGTAGGCTCCTGTTCTACCAACACCTGGTCTTCAGTACCGTGCAGTTGTTCGGCAAGAAATTTTGTCTTCGACGTAGCCTCAGGGCCAAGTTCACTGCCGCCATTAAACCATGAGTTTCTTGGCACCACGAAGTGACTGGCCGTCGCAGAACACCGCATTGCGTTGTTCCAGCGATTCAAAGAGCTCCCGGGCTTCTCAGGAACAGCATCAAGATACAGGCTGTCAGTTCGTTCGCACTCACAGTCGGGTGAATAACTGACCCTGCTATGGCCGGTACAACCAGCGAGAGTGAACAGAGCCACCATACATCCAAGTGTAGAGATCAGTCTGGTCATTTTGAGTCTCCCAACACATCAAGTCTTACTTGCCCGGCGGTGTGCGAAGCCGGAACAACGGTGTTTGCCTTCGATGAAAACTGTCGCACATCGCTGCCCTGCCGGACTGGCTGCAGTGCCGGTCGCGAAGGAAGATGTGCCGGAGGACAAAACAGTCCGTTGGAGTGACCGGGGCGGCCAATGATGACCTGTTGTTCACAACGGCGAAAGGCCTGCATCTTCTCAAGGTCAGTGCGAACAGGACTGCGGTAATCTTCCGGAATATGTCCGGTCAGGCTTCCGCTAAGAAAGAACTCCACATCATCCGGCTCGAAGTAGTCAGAGCCAGGTAGCGGCAGTCTTGTTTCATTCTCCATGGGAGCCACAAGATACGGAGTGACCAGAATGACCAGCTCCTGCTCGTCATAAGAAGTGCCGTCATTGCTAAACAGCCGTCCGATCCCGGGAATGTCTCCGGCTCCAGGAATCCTTGCACTCGTCCCGCCCAGATTCGTCTGCATGAGGCCAGCGACAGCAAGTGTCTGTCCTTCTCTCAGCTCAACAGTATTGCTGAAGTTCCGTGAATTCAGTCCCGGAACATTGGTCGTCCCAACCATTGCCCCGGTCGCTTCATCACGTGTACTCACATTTGCCTGCAGAGTAAGTCGAATTCGATCGCCATCAGTAACAACGGGAACAAACTGCAGCTGGACTCCGAAGTTCTGAAAATCCACCCCCTGCAGGCCGGTTGCAGTCTGCCCGGTGACGACGGGAACAGGAAAACTGCCACCTACATTGAAGTTTGCCGGCTGGCCATTCAGTGTCGTCATTGTCGGCTCGGCAAGTGACCGCGCCAGGTTAAGCCTTTTCAGGGCTGATATTGCCAGGTCGAAGTCACCGCGGTCCAGAACAAGAGAACCACCTCCCGCGGGTGTTCCAACTGACGTGAAGAATCGGACGGCGTCCCCCACGCTACCCACCTGAAGGTTCGTACCAATCGCCCGGGACGCACTTCGATTCACTTCGGCTATGGTCACTTTAAGCATGACCTGATGTACGCCGGCAATTTCAAGCAGATTGATGACACGATTATTTATGCGCCCTTGGTTCAGTCCTGAAGCCGTGTTGCCGCGCAGGGCACCAGGGAGTGAGCCAGCCTCCTGAATCAAATCCGAATCAATCTGGAGGAATTTGGCCTGTTCAAGAAGCTCTTCTTCCCTTTGATTCCGCTGCCCTGGAATGCTACCGGACACAATCCGAGCGATCTGCGTGGCCTCTTCAACATCTCTTGCTTTCCCCCGCAGGAGCACCTGACTTCCGACCCATGAGAGCTGAACATTGCTGTTGGGGAATGCATAGTTCACTTCGCGTTCCAGCGCCTGCAGCTGTACCTCGTAGACTCGATTACGGGTCTGGGTTGCTGCCCCCTCTCCATCCGTAGCATCGGTCACGTTAACAAGCCAGCTGATTGGCTCTTCACCATCAGGTGAAGATTTATTGCTGAACCACATCGTCAGCATCGTCGTCCCTGTTGCCAGCGGTTCGATGGCAAGGCGATGTGGAGCTTCAGGGTCGATATACCTGATGGCTACTGTGCCTGACCCACTCTCTGGAATGTATGTTCGCAGAGGTGGTTGCCGCAGGGTGAGGATATGAGGGATCCCGACCTGCAGATTGAGTTCCTCTTGAGCAGAGGTCTCTCTTAGCACATACTTCGACGAGAGACCTTGAGAAGGCTGCCCCTGGGCCGCACCGCCTGGAAGTCGCGAAGCGGTGCGAACATGAGGCCGCGTCGCTGTCCTCGTCGTCCACCTGGAGACTGGCACAGCCATCGGTTGTTTTGCTGGTGAGACGCGCTCACCTAGCTGTTCAATTTCCACAACACCCGCCGGATGCTCTTGCAACTGCTGAGCATGTCCGTTTTGGTGTAAAAGCAGGCAGCCGCACATCGCAGCTGCAATCCGGGTGCAGAGTGCACCCTCTCCGGTGGACCACATAATATCTCCCCCAGCGTCGAGGCCGCTCATCGACCTGTCAGATGTCCGACCAGACAGTGGAGTGTTATCGGTTCTGCTTTTTGAATTGCTTAGCTAATCTAGAGGGAGCCTGACGGATGTCAGGATTCTGACAGGAATCGAGCCGGAAAGGGCACCTCATCTTGCCCAGACATTCGGATGGCGACCTTATCACCTTCCTTCAGCAACGCGGATTTCGCCGAAACCTCGAGAACAGCTTTCGTCCCGCGGGGGCCTGCGCACGTCCGCCACGGTCGAAGGCTCGAACGTACTTCGATGACCTGCCCGTCAGCGTCTATCATCACAACATCGATGGCAAACCGCATCCAATGTGTGTGAAGAGACCGACAGGGAACAATCAGAAGTCCCGCCCCAGCGGGCAACTCTTTTCGCAGCTGCAAGCCGCGAAACCGACTCCAGAACGTTGCTGCAAGCTCCAGTCGAGGAACAAGAATCTCGGACGATTCGGCGTTAAGGAGCTGCAGGCCAGCCGTCACAATTGGCCTCCCTGAATGAACGCCTCTGCCATCTTGAACAATTGAACGAAGGCTGGGCCGAGCGTCCAGACGAACAGCCCGGGCAGGAAACAAATCACCAACGGGATGACTCGTTTCGTCGGCAGCGCATTCGCAAAAGCAATGGAACGCTCCCGACGTCGAGTTCGTACATCATCTGCCTGAAGCCGCAGGACACGAGCGATGCCCATTCCCAGTTGATCAGCCTGGACCATTGCCGAAACAAAGACAGAGACGGCGGCAATATCGAGTCGAGCTGAAAAACGTCGCAGCGCTTCGACTCGTGGGCGTCCTGCCAGCAGATCCGCCTGAAACCGACGAAACTCCTCTGACAGCGGCCGACCCGCCAAACGGGTTCTTAGGATACGCGTCAGGGCCGCGTCAAAGCCTAGTCCCGCTTCGCTCAGTGTGGACATTAGTTCCAGTGCGAGAGGGAGGTCCTGCTCAACCAGTTGCACTCGTTTCCGACGCGCGGCACGAACCATTAGAGTCGGAATTGAGGCGAGTCCGACCATTAGAATCCATGGCGCCGCCCAAACGACTGGCAAAAAGGTCCCCCCGACCCCACCGGGGATCTCAAGCATGCTGGTTTCCATCAGCTGCTGAATTCCCGAGTACCTGAACCCAAGTGCTGTTCCGAGTCCGAGCAGCGTCAGGATTACAGAGGCGACCATAAAGGAAGTGTCTGCAGTCGGCTGTGGATATCCGGAGACATAAAGCCACCGTGCCAGCCACCATTGTTGATTGGGGTCAGTCTCATCTGTTTCCGTGACTGGTTCGCTGAGACTGTTCCAGCGTTGTTGAACTCGGGCTCGCAACCAGAGATGCCGGATTAACAGGACAACTGTGATTACAATGATCGCGACTATCAGGAACGCAATGAGAGGCTTCGTCACGGCAGCCTCCCGACAGATTTAGATTTAGTCTTTACGTATTGCATGTTAAAACCTCGGCTTACTAATGAGGTTCATCCACACAATGCCGACTGCCTGAAGCAGTACGGAACCTGCGACAAAATAACTTCCGATGGTGGACGTCACAAATTCCCGCATCTGCTCTCGCCCGTTGTTGAACACAGCCAAAGCGATGAAGTAGGTGAGCGCGATCAGCGCCATTGTTGAAAACTGAGACTGAGCGGTATTCGACCGAATGCGGCGTGACACCTCGATACGGTCACGGATTGTCCGTCCCACAGTGGTCAGTGTTGAAGACAATTTGCCACCGACTTCCCAGTGAACTGCTAGGGCAGAGGTGAGCAAGAGAAACGTCTCCAGAGGAACTCGCTCCGAGAGGGAAGAAAAGACGGCCGACGGAGAGTCTCCGAGACGAATTCTACCGGCTACTTCTTCGAGGTAAGGTCTCAGTGGCCATGACGATTCAGCAGTGCCAGCATCCAGTGCAGCCCCCACGCTAGAGCCCGCCCCGACCGCACCAATCATGATGTCGATGGCCTCAGCCAATTGGCGTTCCAGCTTGGCGGCGTGCCGCGCCGCAAGGAACGCTTCCACCTGAGATCCGAGTAACCCAGCCATTAGCCCGGATGTAAGGACATACGTGATTCGCAGGTCGAACAGCAACCAAATCGTCACTCCGACGCCGATGGCGACGGCCCACGGCACCCAGATCCAGAGACGCCGTAGGCGTCGTCCGGTGACAGTCACTGATTCAGCCGAATCCGGCCCCGGTTCTGTATTGAGGCGCGACCATGCATCTTCACGGCGCCGTTCGGCTCGCCACCACAAGGCGACCCCAACAATCACAGCCAGCCAGATTAGTCCAACAACCCATTCCATTAGCACTCGATCATCTTCATTCAGAGTTTGCCTTACGTTTCACAGTACTTCCCAGGTATGGAGCCGCAGCATTCGGTGAAACAGGTGAACGGACAATTAAGAATTTGGAGGTTGAAAGAGATGCATCGGTACATCCATATCGTTGGCTCTCATGGCTTCCACAACGCGCGGGACTGTGCCCGTGGCAACAAACTCACCAGTGAGACGTTTCCCTTTTCGCCCGCGAGTTTCAAAACAGAAAATATCTTGAAGCTGAGGAGTATCGCCTTCCATCCCGGTCAATTCACTAATGCTTTCGACACGCCTGACACCATCCTCGTATCGCCGAATGCAAACAGCCAGCTGAATCGCCGAAACAATCTGTTCTCGGATGGCTCGCGAAGGTAGATCAAGGCCCGCCATAAGGACCATGGTCTCCAGCCGTGCGATTGCATCACGAGTACTGTTTGAGTGAATTGTCGTCAGACTGCCATCGTGCCCTGTGTTCATCGCCTGAAGCATGTCCAGAGCCTCACCCGCGCGAACTTCGCCAACAATGATTCTATCCGGGCGCATTCGGAGAGCATTCACGACAAGATCGCGGGCAGCAATATGACCGAGGCCTTCAACATTGGGGGGGCGCGTTTCCATACGCACCACGTGCTTTTGATCCAGAATCAACTCAGCTGCATCTTCGATGGTGACGATCCGTTCTCGGTGTGGAATTGCCTCCGAGATCGCTCCAAGGAATGTGGACTTACCAGATCCGGTGCCACCTGCGATAAGAATGTTCTTCCGCCCCTGGACTAGTAAGTGCATGAACTGCTGAATATTAGGTGAGAACATCCCAAATTTCATCAGATCGTCGCGCCTGAGTCGGCGTTTCCCGAACCGCCGAATGGACAGAGTGGGGCCATCAATCGTCACTGGTGGAAGTGTTGCGTTGACTCGACTTCCATCAGCGAGGCGAGCATCCACCATGGGCGAAGACTCGTCGATGCGGCGTCCGACTCGAGCCGCGATACGCTGAATGATTCGCGTCAGATGATCAGAATCACGAAAGCGAATGTCTGTCTCTTCCAACCGACCGAAACGTTCGATGTACACGAGATCCGGACCGTTAACGAGTACGTCAGTCACCGCCGGGTCGGCGAGGAGGGGCGCAAGTGGCCCCACGCCGATCGTCTCTTCGAGAAGTTCGTTGACCATCTGTCGACGCTCTGAAGAGTTGAGCGCAAAATCCTGTTCACTGAGTGCCTGGCCAACGAAGTCTTCAACAATTTCGGCAAGCTGATCTTCGCCAGCAGTGATCAGGTCTCGACGATCAAGATCGGTCAGAAGCTGCTGATGCAGTTCCGCTTTCACCTGCAGAAAAGACGCCGGCCCTGAGTCTGTGCGAACCGGCTGCGGCGCAAGTCCGGTTGTCGTGACGCGTTTTGCCTGACGCCGCACGTGATCTGCAGGAAGACTCAGCGTTGCTCCGGTCAGAATTGCACGTGCATCACGCTGTGAGTCATCCTTCTCGGGTTGATCTACCATTGGTCACCTTCCCTGATCTCTGAATCATCATGCTCCGAATCTCTGCCTGAAGCAGCGGAAACGACGGGGACCGAAACTGAGTTTGTTCGCGGGCTTCCAGCGGACTCGTTCTCGATGGAATCGATAACCGACTGCAGAGCGCGGCAAAACCCGCTTAGACGAGAGCCCTGTTGGGCAATCGGCTGGCCTGAGTTGGCGGCAACCATCACTCGCTTTTCGAACGGCAGGACGAAGTCAATCTGCCGGCCAAAACGCTGAGCCACATCCGGAACTGACAGGCTTCCCGCCACTCGTTGCTGACGATTCACGATGATGCTCTGGCGTTCCTCCGGAAACCCAATTCGGTCCAACACTTTAAGAAGCGAGACAGCGCCAAGAAGTGTTGGCACGACGTTCTCCACAACAATGAAGGTGCGGTCGCTAAGGTCTAGGGCAGCGACAACAACACGGTCAAACATAGGGAATGTGTCGATCACCACATAATCATAGGTACGCCGTGCGAGAGTAATGATTCTCGCGAGCAGCGTGTCATCCACATCCATCGCAGCGATGGCATCATTGGGAGCTGCCAGCATATGCAAGCCACTGTCGTGAACGACGGCGAGTTGTCGGAGCAAAGTTTCATCCAGACGATCACGTTCGACCGCAATTTCTGCCAGTGTTGCCGG
>CAJWGB010000276.1 GCA_913031625.1 uncultured Planctomycetaceae bacterium
CAACCCTGGCGACATTCGCCGGGGTTAAGGTCCCCACGGATCGAGTTATCGATGGTCGCGACATCAGCCCGCTGCTGAAAGGGGAGACGAAGTTTGTGCCTAGTCCAGCCCAGAACAAATCGCTGAATGCAGACGTGCCGTTGCGGCGTCGCTGGGCCCCTCCCGCGGAGTGGGCCTCGGTGATTCAGCGAAACGAATACTCAGAGGCATTCTTTTACCACGGCAGCCAGGGAGCACTCGCGGCCGTTCGCTGGCGGAACTGGAAACTCTATCTCAATCCGAGCCTGCAGCTGTATGACCTGGTCACTGATCCTGCAGAATCCAAACTGGTGCGAAACGGGGAGATCATTCGTAAGTTGCGCGGGATGGCCATTCTGTTCCAGGAGGAGATGCGCAGAGATGCTCGACCGGCAGGCCAGTTTGCTGTCCCTCGAACAGATGGGAGGACACAGATCTCGGAAGTGACGCAACGTGAGCTGCATGCGAAACGAGATGTGACGTATGCCCGCTATGGTGATCGAACACTTGAGATGGATATCTATCGGCCGAAAGGAGCCTGGGGGCAGTTACCCGCCGTGGTTTGTATTCACGGTGGTGGCTGGTGGAAGGGGAATCGCCTCAGTCATCAGAACATGGCGCAGGCGATCGCTGCTCGTGGTTATCTGGCTGCAACAATTTCCTATCGGCTCAGTGGCGAAGCTCCGTTTCCTGCAGCGATTCATGACTGCAAAGCGGCCGTGCGATTCCTGCGTGCCAACGCTGCCGAATATGGAATCGATGCTGATCACATCGGTGCCATCGGATTGTCTGCTGGTGGGCACCTGACTGCCCTGCTGGCATCATCGGGGAACGTGAAAGAACTCGAAGGCAACGGCGGCCACAACCAGATCAGCAGTTCAATTCAGGCGGCTGTTCCAATGGGTGCTCAGACTCATTTTCTGTCACCTCGAAACCGCGAGATCTCGGCCATCGAAGAACGTGGAAAGATCTGGCGGCAGTTTCTCGGGGGGGCGCAGGAACAACGGCCCCTGACGTACCGCCTTGCGTCTCCGCTACACCACCTCGATAAACTCGATCCGCCATGCTGGTTCATCACTGGTGAGAATGACGATTCGAGCACCCACGCTGAAGAGTTTCGAGCACGCATGCAGGAGTTAGAGCTCAGGAACGGACTGACCGTGATCGAAGGTGCGCCGCATGGATTCATTGGAAAACAGGCATGGTTTAATCAGATGGTGGAAGCGGCTGTCAGGTTCTTTGACAGCACCTTGAAATAGCCCCTGCCACATTGAGGTGGCACGTAGCACCCGATATCAAAGCCATTGCCGTTCGCTGAGCGTAAGCCCGCAGCCTGATTAGAATAGAACGCTCGGCGGCAAAGTGACGGCCGTACGATTCCGATTCAATGTCTCCAACTGGAATGTTCTGTTATGCGAAATGGTCTCTTGCAGTGTCTGGTGATTTTGTTTCTCACTGTAGTTTCGTGCTCGTATGCGGACCGCCCCAACATTGTCATCATCATGGTTGATGATATGGGCTTCAGCGACATCGGCTGTTACGGAGCTGAAACGGAAACTCCTAATCTTGACGCACTGGCTGGCAACGGAATTCGGTTTACTCAGTTCTACAACACAGGGCGTTGTTGTCCGACGCGCGCGGCTCTGTTGACCGGTCTCTACCAACACCAGGCCGGGATCGGGCACATGACGCAGGATTACGGGCATCCTGCGTATCGCGGTGCACTGAATGATAAATGCGTCACGATTGCCGAGGCACTGAAACCCGCGGGATACTTTACTGCCATTACCGGCAAGTGGCATGTCGGGTCTGCCCCGTCTCAGTGGCCCTGTCAGCGTGGCTTTGATCGCTTCTATGGGACGCCTCAGGGGGGCGGTCATCACTGGAAGAACCTGCCCGGCCGCGACCTTGTGCTCAATGATAAGGTCATCCCAATGCCTGAGGACTGGTATTCCACAACTGCCTTTACAGAGCATGCATTGCAGTTTATTGACGAAGGGGTTGCCGCTGAGAAGCCCGTCTTTCTGTACATGGCGTACACCGCGCCACACTGGGGGCTGCATGCTCCTGCTGAAGAGATTGCGAAGTTTGAAGGGCGATATGCAGACGGCTGGCAGCCAGTCCGGGAACGTCGCTTTGCAAGACAGTTGGAGTTAGGACTCTTTCCGGCAGAAACGCAGCTGTCGCCTCCTGACCCAAAAGTTCCCTCATGGTCATCTGTTGATCAACAGGAGATGGACCTGAGGATGGCGACGCATGCAGCAATGGTGCATCTGATCGACCGAGGGGTTGGTCAGGTTGTCGACAGGCTGAAGAAACATGGGCAGTTCGACAACACTTTGATTCTGTTCCTGTCTGACAACGGAGCCAGTGCAGAGTCCGGGCCGACAGGGTTCACTGGATCTCGAGGTGGCGATCCCAAAGCTCGCACAGGGACACGAGACTCCTACAACAGTTTCGGTATCTCTGGTGCCAACATGTGTGACACTCCGTTTCGACGTTACAAGATGTACGCTCATGAAGGTGGCATTGCGACGCCGCTGATTGCCCACTGGCCGGCTGCAATTCCTGGCCGATTGAATGGTTCTATCACCAGCAAGCCTGGTCACGTAATCGATCTGTTGCCAACGTGCCTGGACGTTGCCGGAGCGGTGTATCCAATGCAAAGAAATCGCCAGGCTACAATTCCGGTCGCCGGGCGCAGTCTCATGCCGGTGTTGAATGGCGGAGATCTTCCGCGTCCTGAAGGACTATTCTGGGAACATCAGGGAAACGCGGCCGTCCGGGACGGCAAATGGAAACTTGTGCGTGCTCACAAACAGAAGTGGTCACTGTACGATCTCGAGAGCGATCGCACAGAGCTTAGCGACGTATCCGGCAGGCATCCGAAACGTGTGGCTGCAATGAAGAAAATGTGGGCCGACTGGGCCGAGCGCGTTGGCGCACTTCCGTGGCCAGTCAAAAAGAAGAAGTAGTCACATCTGTGCGTACTCAGTGTTCTCTGTGGTGATTTAAGCACGCTCTGCCGGGCAGCTTGCGCTGCTACGCTAAGAATTTGCCAACCACAGAGTTCACAAAGCTGTTAGCTGCCCTGTTTGGCGTCGAGGGCACGCTGGTAGTACTTGTGCGTGATGTTTTCCTGATTCTCCAGCAGCCAGTCGATCGTTGGCTCGTTGTTCATGGCTTTCTTGATCGCCGCCGCCATCGCTCGACGATGAATGTCGAACAGTGCTTCATGATCAAGGTTTTCGTCAGTGGCAGCCCCTGGATTCAGCCATACGGAACAGATAATTCCGAGATCATTTGCCTTCTCTTTGGGAATATCTCCTGCTCGAACTGCATCCAGAACACCATTTGCGATCGCGCCCTGAACGGTTCCCATCAGGATATTCGTATACGCTGTGCTCTTGACGGTGACTTTACTGACCATCAGGGTGACCGGACGCACCTGAATGTCGGTGTCCATGATTGCGAACACTTTGGAATGTCCGGCGGACTGGTTACCGGTCAGAGTGGCGATGGCCGTTCCTACCGGACCATCCAGCTCACCGATGACGACTTCCGGCTCGGCAGCAGTAAACGGCGGACCACCGGCAATCAGACATTCACCAGTACGCATCACAATTCGATCGTTCATTTGTTTCTCCGTCAGAATCTGGACGGCGGAACAGTAGCGAGTCAGTGACCTGCATTCAATTCAGACCACGAAACATCGTGCGTGGGACACATGGCGGTTCAGGAGAGCCTGCCTGCGAACAGGTCTGAATTCCTGCAAATTCAGCAATAGATGTTTGAACGCGTCGCTAGCTTTTGGGGAGCTTGATTCGTTTGGGATATGCTGCATAGAACTCAACATAACCGCACTCTGTGCAGACCCATGCTGACACTTTCGTCGTCCGTTCGCCCTGAAAGAAGATGGCCCCGGGATCTGCATACACTGCCAAAGTCATATCGTCCTTAACATGCATATGACCTCGATCGATTACTTTTGCATCAGCAACGATATCTGTGCAGTCACATTTCGGACACCGGCCGGAGTTCTTCATGAATGATTCTTTTCCTGTTGAGTTGACGTCCCGCTAACGAATTCCGGCCAGTCTGGATTCAGGATTCGCGGGATTTTCACCGTCTTACTCAGACGTTGTGATTTCTGCGCGTCGTTTTGACCATTCCGGGTGAGCTTTCCCTTCCCAGATCCTGAGATTGTCGAACCAGGCGTACTTTCCTGAGTTGATCAGTTCAATTCTTGGTTTCTCCACAGCAAGCCCAGGATCCTGAATTCGGATCGCGGGCAGGTCATCCACCAGAGCCACCATTTCATCGCCGTAGACCTCGACGATCGCCGTGTGCCATGTACTTCGTCCAAACTTCTGAATCGCCTTCGCACGTTTTCCCTGCCACTTAAAGATCTCGAATCCGTTTGGTGTGGCGGTGAATCGAGCAACGTGGCCTTTGGGGTTTTCGAGCCCAATCCCAACCATCGAGGCCCCCTGGAGCTGAAACGAAAACGACAGCACAAAATCGGGAGTCCGGAATGGACCAATAACTCCAGTCGACAGCGTTGAGTGGTGCCGATCCTTTTCCAGTTCTGCGCACTTCAAAGCACCATTCACGACCTTGAACTCCCCCGTGATGCGAAACCAGTCGCGACCGAACTTTCCGCCCTCGTACCGGTCTTCCAGCAGTAGTTTTCCTCTGGTGCACATGATGGGCTCACGATCGGGCTGATCCACGGCCGACGGAGGCGGCGCTGCTCTTGCTTTTGGATCAAAGAGGTTCGACAGAGTCCCGTTACTGTCACCAAGCTTCTCCACCGAGACATCCATGCGATTCAACATGGACACCCAAAGATTGTTCAGCGGAGTGTTGTTGGCGTACCTGAGGTGACGTCCGGTTGAAAGAGTCCCATTACCTCCGCCCGCCACGAGAATCGGCAGGTCTTCATGATTGTGAGCGTTGCCGTCATGAATTCCGCTGCCGTAAGCAATCATGGAGTGATCAAGCAGAGTTCCGTCGCCTTCCGGAACCTCATCCAGCTTCTCAAGCAGCCGGGCCAGCTGAGTGACGTGAAACAGGTTGATCTTCTTTAGCTTGTCATGACGGGCCGGATCTCCACCGTGATGCGACAGATCATGATGTCCGTCCGTCACTCCCAAAAACGGATAGGGGCGATTACTGGCCTCATTGGCCAGCACGTAAGTCGCCACACGGGTCACATCTGCCTGAAAAGCGAGTACAAGCAGATCCGACATCAGCTCCACATGATCCTGATAGCTCGCCGGGATCCCTGTCGGAGGAGGATAATCGGGAGTCTTTATCGGTGGCAGTTGCTCGGCTCGGTCCATTCTGAGTTCGATGTCGCGAACTGCTGAGTAGTACTCATCCAGCTTACGTATGTCGTTCTTTGAAAGCTGCTGCTGAATACCGATCGCGTCCTCTTTGACGTAGTCCAGAATGCTGCGGCGCCGCTGCACTCGGCGTTTGGCGTCTTTGTCACCGGAGCCGAAGAGTCGTTCAAACACCTGCCTCGGATTGACCTGCTTGGGAAGTGGCTGAGTGGCGGACTTCCATGAAACGGTGGACGTATAAACGCAGCTGTAACCGGAATCACAATTGCCTGCCATCGCTCCGTGCTCGGCGCCCATCTCCAGCGATGCGAGTCGTGTTCGGTCACCAATTCTTGCGGCGGCCACCTGATCAACGGACACACCGTTTCGGATGTCCGTTCCATCAGTCTTGACCGGATGCGTGCCTGTCAGGAAAGCGGCCATCGCGCGTGCGTGACCACCTCCGCCATCTCCATACGGCCTCGCTTTGTCGGCCGTGAGGCCGCTCAGCACGAGCAGCTTATGCCTGAGTCCTGCCAGTGGCTGCAGTGTTTCAGACAAGTCGAACGCAGTGCCGATCTTTTCCGGCGTCCATGACGGCATGTGCTTTCCGTTAGGGGCATAGACAAATGCCATTCGGCACGGCGCCAACCTGTCTGCGTCTGTGGATTCACTCCAGCCATAGACCGGCCCCATCGCTTCCAGCCACGGCAACGGCAGAGCAACTCCGAGCCCCTGCAGGACTCGCCTTCGAGACAATGACGTGAGTCGAGCATTCAGCATGTCAGATACCTCTGCAACTAGATCCCGCGACGTTTTTGAAATGCGTCACTGCGAACGATCGCTTTGATCAGCATCGAGAATCGATCGTTCTCGTCAGTGATCTGTTCGACGACCCGGTCCACGGCTGGCCGATCATAGAACTCGATGCCTCTTCCGAGTGCGTATGTCATGAGTTTCTCTGTCAGGCAACGCACAAAAGCATTCCGGCGGCTACGAATGAGCGTTTTCAGGCCTGCAGCTCCCGTGAGTTGGGTCCCGTCGGCCAGTTGTCCGCCGGGGTCAATCTCGAACTCACCATCCTTCGTCCTCCAACCGCCAACTGCATCAAAGTTTTCCAGAGCGAAACCCAGAGCGTCCATGCGGGAGTGGCAGTTGGCGCACGCTGGATTCGTTCGGTGCTGCTCAAGGCGTTCCCTGAGAGATGCGGACGAAACGACTTTGGCTTCCTCGGACAATTCGGCGACGTCCGCAGGCGGTGGCGGAGGTGGTTCGCCAAGAATCTGCTCAAGGACCCATTTGCCTCGTTTAACGGGAGAAGTCCGAGTGGGATTTGATGTCACTGCAAGAACGGCTGCCTGAGTCAGCAGGCCACCTCGATTCGGATCGCGAACAGGAACACGCACAAACTCCTTTGCCGGAATCGGACGCCCCTTAGCCACCGGCGGCTGCCCGACAAGATTGCCTGCGGTGTCGCTGATGCCATAGAGACGGGCAAGGTCACGATTAACGAACGTATAGTCCGCGTCAATCAGTGTCACCAGGCTGCTGTCTTCCTCGATAACCGAACTTACAAACTGTCGTGTTTCTTCAACCATGGCCTGCCGCAATGCAGCATTGAAGGTGGGAAACAGTCGACCGTCCGGCGAGATGAAATCAATGCGTTGAAGCTGCAGCCATTGCATCGCAAAGCTATCAACAAGTGCAGCGGATCTGGCATCTGCCAGCATTCGTTCGACCTGTGCGTCCAGTTTTTTTCGGAGCTGATTTCTTTCCGCAAGGTCCAGCAGTACGTCGTCCGGCATTGATCCCCACAAAAAATACGAGAGTCGTGCGGCAAGCTGAAATTCGTCCAGTGGGGTCACTCTGGAGTCCTGCGGGTCCCGGTCCAGTTCCATGCGGAACAGGAACTTTGGCGAACACAGAACGGCAGTCATTGCGAATTGAATCCCGGCTTCCCACGATTCCCCGTCCTTCATTGCGTCGCTGACCATCTGTTCGACTCGTTCAATCTCTGCGGGCGCTGGCGTTCGCCGGAAGGCTCGCCGAAGAAAACGAGCCATCACTTCTCGCGTGCGTGCCAATTGACTGCCGGCTGACGATGCCAGCAGCATGCGGTGGCTGGCAGGACGAGGGTCAAGTGGACCATCCAGAGCGAGGTATTCGACCCATAGCGTTGCCGCAGGCCTGCCGGGAGCCGGTTTATCGATCGCGATCATCATTCGATGACGGCCATGCATCGCCGGAACTTTGACTTCCAGCATCTGAGCGTCTTCAGCACTTCGTGCTGTCACGGGAAACGTCTTCAGGATCTTTGCCGGCTTCTGAACTCTGCCAGAAAGATGGTTCAGCTTTGATTCCGGATCGGGCGATTGCAGTTCTTTGCCGTAGACCAGGATTGAAACCCTGAGTGGGCCACCATCACCGCGTTCCGCATAGACGCGTGTTCGAAACATGTAGTCAGCCGTCGGCTCCCACTTGTATGGTGTGTTGACAGCACCTGTTTCGATGACTTCTTTTCCGTCTGTCGTCATGGGGCGAAACCCATTCACAACCAGTTTGCCCGAAACCGCAGATGCTGGTTCTGTGTAGATCGACTTCAGGTGGCGTTTAATCACGGGCGGCGGAACTGGCATGATTGCCTGCTCCATAATCTGTTCCGCAGCGGCCAGATATCGCTCCATCAGAACGGGAGAGACACTGAGTACATCTCCAATATTGTCAAAGCCGTGACCGATCTGGTCAGATGGGAAATCACCGGAAGGATCAAAGTCGACACCGGTGAGGTCTCGAACTGTGTTACGATACTCAAACTGATTGA